>DASYMC010000306.1:0-7310 GCA_036009255.1 Pseudonocardiaceae bacterium | reverse complement strand
GCCGGGTAGGCCGGCGTCGCAGGTCATCTCGGTAGAGCGTGACGTCGAGAATGCCAAGCGCCGGCTGAGCCCCGCTGTACTCGCGGATTCGATCAGCCAGCCGGTGCGCTAGCGGGACACCCCGCGTGGGGATGCCCACCAATACCACCGGTTCGGGGGCGGTGCGCTCGATGATCTGATGGGCCATCCGGGCGACGATGCGCGCGAGGCCGGCCGCCGAGAGCAACTTACGCTGCCGCGGGGGCCCTGCCTCGCCCACCGCGCCCGTCCCAGCTGGGGACGGCACTCCTCGACCTCCTTCCCCGCCTCACGGGACGGGTCTTAAAGGACGTCAGGTACTCCAGCCGGTCGCCGGAACCTGGACCGGACGTTATCACTCCAGGCTCTCCCGGCGGGTGCGGCCACCGTGGCGCTGCCCCGTCTGGGTGGTGTCCGTGACTCTGCGCGGTCTTCGCTCCCCGATGGCTTGACCTAGGGGGTTACGCAGCGCAGCATTACTCTCCGTATCATCCCGATTTTCGCGAGGCGCCCCAAGGCGTTGACTGGTCGGGTCTGAAGAAGGAGAAGGGGCCAGATGGGCGACTATGCCAAGGCACTGGGGTCCAAATTGCGCGGCATCCGTCAGCAGCAAGGCCTGTCGCTGCACGGTGTCGAGCAGAAGTCGGCGGGCCGCTGGAAAGCTGTGGTGGTCGGCTCCTACGAGCGCGGCGACCGGGCCGTCACGGTTCAGAAGCTCGCAGAACTTGCCGACTTCTACGGCGTACCGGTACCCGAGTTGCTACCGGAGGGCCGGGTCTCGTCCGGCAGCGAACCGGCAACCAAGATCGTTATCAATCTCGAGCGTCTGCAGCAGCTGCCGGTGGACAAGGTCGGTCCGCTGGCTCGCTACGCCGCGACGATCCAAAGCCAGCGTGGTGACTACAACGGCAAGGTGCTATCCATCCGGACCGAAGACCTGCGGTCACTGGCAATCATCTACGACATGTCGCCAGGTGATCTCACTGAGCAGCTGATCGGCTGGGGTGTGTTGCCCCCTGAGGCTCGCCCGGTCAAGGACAAAGAAGAGGCCTGATATCTGACTGGCTGGCTGGCGCTGATCAGGAGCTGCGCGGCAGCGCAGCCAACGCACCCAGCACCCCGTTGACGAACCGCGGGGAGTCATCGGTGGACAGCAACTTGGCGAGTTCGATGGCCTCATTGATGGCCACCGCATCGTCGACCTCGTCGGAGAACAGCAGCTCGAATACGCCCAACCGGAGCACCGCCCGGTCCACTGCGGGCATCCGCGTGAGAGCCCAGCCATGGGCCTGGTCGGCTAGCAACTTGTCGATGTCGGCGCCATGTTCGACCACGCCGTGTACCAACGAAACCGTGTAGTCGCTGACCGGCGGCAGCTCCGGCGCACCTACCCGCTCGGCGAGCAGCGCCAGCGGGTCCAGCCCGCGCAGGTCGGATTCGAACAGGATATCGACAGCGCGTTTGCGCGCCTTGCTGCGAGCGCCCATGTCAGTTACTAACGCGACCGAGGTAGCGCCCATCCCGGGTATCGACCTTGACCCTCTCGCCGGTGCTGACGAACAGCGGCACCTGGATCTCCGCACCGGTTTCCAACGTGGCGGGCTTGGTACCACCGGTCGACCGATCTCCCTGCAAACCCGGGTCGGTGTGCGAGATCACCAACTCCACCGAGGTAGGCAGCTCAATGTAGAGCGGAGTGCCTTCATGGATGGCAACCAGCGCCGTCTGGTTGTCCAGCAGGTATCTCGCCGCGTCTCCGACCACGTCACCGGGAATGGTGATCTGGTCGTAGGTGTCGGAGTCCATAAAAACGAAATCCGGACCATCTGCGTACAGATAGGTCATATCACGCCGGTCTACGGTGGCGGTGTCCACCTTAGTGCCGGCATTGAACGTTTTGTCCACGACTTTGCCAGATAGCACGTTCTTCAAGGTAGTCCGGACGAAAGCGCCGCCCTTGCCCGGTTTGACGTGCTGGAAGTTCACAATCGACCACAGCTGGCCGTCAAGGTTTAGCACAAGTCCATTCTTCAGGTCGTTGGTGGTGGCCACGTCAGCCTGTCACTCCCCGGTCATAGCTGGTGGACCGGCCAGCAAGGTCAGCAAGGTCATTGTCAGCAGGGCACGACCACGAGGTCCTTCGTGGTCAGGGTGAGGAGTTCTGGTTCGCCCTCGGCAACGACGAGGGTGTCCTCGATACGCACGCCGCCCCGACCGGCCAGGTAGACACCCGGCTCGACGGTGACCGCCATGCCTGCCTCCAGTGTACCGACCCCGAACTGCGACAACGCTGGAGCCTCGTGGATCTGCAGGCCGACGCCGTGCCCGAGACCATGCACGAAGTTCTCGCCATGCCCCGCCTGCGCGATCACCTCTCGGGCGGCCGCATCGACGTCCCGGACATCGGCGCCCGGCCGCAGGGCTGCCCGCCCTGCGGCCTGTGCCGCGGCTACCAGGTCGTAGAGCTCGCTCTGCCACCCAGCCGGTTGCCCGAGCACCATGGTGCGGGTCATGTCGGAGTGGTAACCCTCGACCAGCGCGCCGAAGTCCAGCTTCAGCAAGTCCCCGTGGCACAACTGGGCATCGGTCGGGCGGTGGTGTGGTATCGCCGAGTTCGCCCCCGAAGCCACGATGGTTTCGAAGGACGGACCGGCGGCACCCGCGGCCACCATCCGGGCTTCCAAGTCGCGGGCCACCTCGCGCTCGGTGCGCCCTGGACGCAACCCACCGTCGGCGAGTAGCCCCGCCAGGGCAGTGTCAGCGGCGGCGCACGCGGCTCGCAGCGTGGCGACCTCGGTATCGTCTTTGATCAGCCGCAGCGCTTCCACCGGCCGCGAGATGGCAACCAACACGCCCGGGCCGGTGACCTTCGCCAAGGCGACGTGCCAGTCCACCGTCACCACATGGCTCTCGAAACCCAACCGACCGATCCGCGCCACGGTGGCCTGTTTCGCCAACCGCAGCAGACACGATCTCTCGATCAGCCGCCGCAGGTCGGGCACCTGCCGTTCAGATTGCGTGCGGTAGCGGCCATCGGTGCAGAACACGCTTGCCTCGTCCCCGTCGGCGTGCACTAGCAGGGCACCGTTAGAGCCGGTGAAGCCGGTGAGGTAGCGGATGTTCAGCAGATCGCTGACTAGCAGCGCGTCAAGCTCGCGCTCGCGCAGCCGCTCGCGGAGCACCTCCCGGCGCTGGGGATGGGACATGTGTTCGACAGTAACCGCGCGCACCACTGTGAACACCGATTTGGGTCAGAGGACCTCGCCGGAGAGCTCGTTCAGGTGTCGGCGCGACCGGCGATCCAGCGAAGTGCAAGCAGGTAACCCTCAATCCCCAGGCCGACAATGACGCCGGAGGCGATAGCCGAGATGTAGCTGTGGTGCCGGAATGGCTCGCGGGTGTGCACGTTGCTGATGTGCACCTCCACCAGTGGCGCCGTCAGCTGCGTGGCAGCATCGCGAACCGCGATCGAGTAATGCGTCCAGGCGCCGGCGTTGAGCACCACGGGCGCGGCGGCGTCGGCGGCCTCGTGCAGCCAGCTGATCATTTCGCCCTCGTGGTCGGTTTGCCGTACGTCAACCTCCAGCCCCAGTTCGGCTCCCACCCGCTTGCACAGCACCGCCAAGTCAGCGAGAGTGCTGGCACCGTAGACGTCGGGCTCGCGTGTCCCGAGCCGACCCAGGTTCGGCCCGTTGAGCACCAGCACCTTCACACTGATACCTCCGCTGCACCGTTCTCTATCGGGCCCTCCTCCTTGGGTCGGTCCTCCATCGGGCCGGCCACTGCGGCGTAGGCCGCTGCGAGCAACTCGGGGTCCGGGTCCTCCAGCCGCCCGGGCTTGGCCAGCTCATCGAGCACCACGAAGCGCAACACTCCCGACCGGGTTTTCTTGTCGTTGCGCATGCCCTCCAACAGCTCGGGTAACGCGTCAGGGGCATAGCCGGTAGGCAGGCCGATCGAGCTGAGCACCGCACGGTGCCGCTGGGCGGTGGCGTCGTCGAGCCGCCCGGCGAGCCGGGCCAATTCGGCGGCGAAGACCATGCCGACGCTCACCGCAGCCCCGTGCCGCCACCGGTAGCCCTCCCGGCGCTCCAAGGCGTGACCCAGCGTGTGCCCGTAGTTGAGCACTTCCCGCAAGTGGGATTCCTTCAGGTCGGCGGCCACCACGTCGGCCTTGACCCGGATCGCTCGGCCGATCAGTTCTTCCAACACCGGCCCGGAGGTATCCAGCGCGGCAGCTGGATCGGCTTCGATCAGTTCCAGGATAACCGGATCGGCGATAAACCCTGCCTTGACCACCTCAGCCATCCCGGCCACGAGCTCGGCTCGCGGCAGCGTGTGGAGCGCCGCAAGATCCACCAACACGGCGGAGGGTTCGTGGAACGCGCCGACCAGATTCTTGCCCGCGTCGGTGTTGATCCCAGCTTTACCGCCCACCGCTGCGTCCACCATCGCCAGCAGCGTGGTTGGCACGTGCACCACCCGGACCCCGCGCAGCCAGTTGGCGGCAACGAACCCGGCCAGATCGGTCACCGCTCCCCCACCGAAGCCGACCACGGTGCCACTGCGGTCCAGGCCCACCTGACCCAGCACGTCCCAGCAGAATCCCGCCACAGACAGCTTCTTGCCGTCCTCGGCGTCGGGCACCTCGATGCGGTAAACCGGCGAACCGAGATACTCCAGCACAGTCCGCAAGGCCTCCGCGGACTCGACTAGAGTGGGCTGATGCACGATCGCTACTGCGCTGTTACCGACCGCGTCGAGCAGCTCAGCCCGCAGATACCGTCCTATGACGACGTCATAGGGCTGGGCAGTCGCCACCCGGATCCGCAGCGGCTCGGTGTCGTTGGACCGGTCCAGTTCACCGGCCTGAGCAGCCAGCTCGGCGTTCTCGCTCATCGGCGCTCCTCCGTAGTCTACGAACTACGATCCAGCGAGTGCCCCCAACAGCTTCGCATTGCGGCCAGCACGTCCTCGGTGACCTCCTCCGGGCTGCGACGGTCGGTGGCCACTTCGGCGGTGGCGACCTCCCGGTACAGCGGCAGCCGAGCCTCAAGCAGTGCGGCGAACGTGGCCCGAGGGTTGACTCCGGCAAGTAAGGGGCGGGCGCTGGACAATCCCGTACGGCGCACACCCTCCGCCATCCCGACCGACAGGAACACCACCTGACCTCCGCGCAGCAAGGCTCGTGTCTGCGCCGAGAGCACTGCCCCGCCACCCAGCGCCAGCACACCGTGACGGCTGGCCAGTGCGGCCGCCACCTCACTCTCCTCGAGCTTCCTGAACGCTGGCTCACCGTCGGTGATAAAGATCTCAGAGATGCTGCGGCCTGCACGAGCAACGATGAGATCGTCGATGTCAGTGAAGTCCACCCCGAGGCGGTCGGCCAGCAATCGACCCACCGTCGACTTCCCGGCCCCGGGCGGGCCGACGAGAACCACGGCGGGCCCTTGTGCATCGGTCACGGCAATAGCGTAGTCGCGGCACGACCCGTGAGTGGGGATACGAGCTATGACTCGTGTCGCCACTCACGGGTCCTCGGGTCGCCGGAGCGACCCGAGGACTGGTACGCCCGGGCGTTGCGGATGGTTTCGGGTAGGGAGTCACCGCCGAATTTTTCCAGTGTGGCGTCGGCGAGCACGAGCGCGACCATTGCTTCGGCAACCACGCCCGCCGCGGGGACCGCGCAGACGTCGGAGCGCTGGTTGATTGCGACGGCCGCCTCGCCGGTCGCGATGTCCACTGTGGCCAGTGCACGCGGCACGGTGGAGATCGGCTTCATCGCCACCCGGACCCGCAGCACCTCGCCGTTGGTCATGCCACCCTCGAGACCACCAGCCCGGTTCGTGGAGCGCACCACGCCGTCGGGTCCGGGGGACATCTCGTCGTGGGCGGCGCTGCCCCGACGGCGCGCGGTGGCGAATCCATCCCCCACCTCGACACCCTTCATCGCCTGGATGCCCATCAGCGCGCCGGCCAGCCTGGCGTCCAGCCGCCGGTCGGCGTGCACGAAAGAGCCCAGCCCGACCGGGAGCCCGTAGGTCACGACCTCGACCACGCCACCCAGCGTGTCGCCGTCCCGTTTTGCCGCGTCCACCTCGGCGACCATCGCCGTGGTCGCCCCCTCAGAGAATGCGCGAACCGGGCTGGCGTCGATCCGCTCCAGGTCACTAGGTCCGGGCAGGACATCCGCGGGGGCGTCCGCCTGCCCCAGGCAGACCACATGAGAGAGCACCTCGGCGCCCAGCGCTTGGCGCAGGAATGCCTTCGCCACGGTACCCAGAGCTACTCGAGCGGCGGTCTCGCGGGCGCTGGCCCGCTCCAACACCGGTCGAGCGTCATCGAAACCGAACTTGGTCATCCCGGCCAGGTCTGCGTGGCCGGGCCGCGGTCGGGTCAGCGGCTCATTACGGGACTGCGCGGCGAGCACCTCCGGGTCCACCGGGTCGGCCGCCATGACGGTCTCCCACTTGGGCCATTCGGTGTTGCCGATCCGGATCGCCACCGGACCGCCCAGCGTCCGGCCGTGCCTGATGCCCCCGAGTAGATCCACCTCGTCGGCTTCGAATTTCATCCGGGCACCACGCCCGTACCCGAGGCGGCGGCGGGCCAGCTCGGCTTGCACGTCCTTGGATGTCACCTCGACCCCGGCGACCATGCCCTCCAGCACGGCGACCAGTGCAGGTCCGTGTGACTCTCCGGCGGTGATCCAGCGCAGCATGCCGCCATCGTGCCAGGCGCCGCCGCCTCGGTGCTGAGCTCATGCCTCGACGGCGGCAGCCGACGCCTCAACAGCGACGGTCGCAGGCATGGACCTACCGCGCAGCAGCCGGTGCACCACCGCGCCGACCACCACCAACCCGGCCACGAACAGCACTGCGAGGTACTGCAGAGCCCAGCTGGTACCCGCCGGGTCATACACCGCCTGCCGCGGCCAAGCGATGTTCACCATCATCGCCGCGCCGTAGACGACAGCGAACAGGTTCACCGGCAACCCCCACCGGCCCAGCGAGAAGCCGCCGGACTGCTTGGATGGCAGACGCCGGTCCAGTCGCGCGCCCAGGGCCGGTACCGTGACCAGCAGGTACGCCAGGTAAACGATCACTACCGACGTGCTGGTGACGGCCGCGAACGCCGCCGGGTTACCAAGATTAATCAGCAGTACCGCGATGGCGAGCACACCCACCGCGATGCCGGTGATGATCGGTGTCCCGGTGTGCGGACTGACCCGGGCCAGCAGCCGGGCGCCGGGCAGGCGACCGTCCCTCGCCATGCTGAACATCACCCGCGAC
>DASYMC010000305.1:0-6138 GCA_036009255.1 Pseudonocardiaceae bacterium | reverse complement strand
TCCCCGGACAGCGCCACCGTCGAGCGGGCCCGGATCGCGGCGAACAGCAAATACAGGGACGTGAACATGTCCCCGCCGAACGGAAGGTCGCTGGCACGCACCACCGCGGCCCGGTGCGCCGGGTCCATCAGGTCCGAGGTGGACAGCACAATGTCGGTGTGATCCGCGCCAACATGGCGGGCTAGCTCGTGCACGAACGGCGCGTCGGGAGTGTCGCGCAGCGCATCGGCGGTGAAGTTGTCGGCGTAGCCGGTGAAGTCCACCGCAAACGAGCGCACCTGACCACGCCCGGCCGCGCCAAGCTGGCGGGCCGCCAGCGCAGTGACCGCCGAGGAATCCAGTCCGCCCGACAACAGCGTGCACAACGGTACGTCCGAAATCAGCTGACGGGCCACGATGTCGTCGAGCATCTCGCGCACGGTCGCCACTGTTGCGGCGAGGTCGTCAGTGTGCTCCTCCGCCTCCAGCCGCCAGTACTGTCGGACATGGAGGCCATCGCGGCCGATTCGTAGCAGGCAGCCTGGCCGCAGCTCGTGCAGGTCCCGGTACACCGCCTGGCCAGGATTTTTGACGAACGCCAGGACCTCCCGCATGCCATCGATGTCGATCACCGGTTTGATCAGGGGATTAGCCAGGATCGCCTTGGGCTCGGAACCGAACAGCAGCCCGTCCTTGGTTTCGGCGTAATACAGCGGTTTGATGCCCATCCGGTCACGCACGAGCAGCAGCTGCTCACGGTCGAGATCCCACAGGGCAAAGGCATACATCCCGTTGAGCCGGTCAACGAAGTCCTCACCCCACTGCAGGTAGGCGTGCAGGACGACCTCGGTGTCGCTTTCCGTGCGGAAACGGTGACCACGCACCGCAAGTTCGGCCCGCAGCTCCCGGTAGTTGTAGACCTCACCGCTATAGGTCATCACCGCGATCGGGCGCCCGTCGACGGCCACGCTCATCGGCTGCCGCCCACCCTCGACATCGATCACCGACAGCCGACGATGTCCGAGCGCCACACGCGGTGCGATCCAGGTGCCTTCCGCGTCCGGCCCGCGGCAGGCCATCGTGGCCACCATCTGAGCCAGCACCGCTTCCTGCTGGGTTAAATCCTGCGCATAGTCGACCCAGCCGGTAATTCCACACATCGGGCCCACCCCATTGTGGTCGCATTAGTTAGCCTTGCTAACTTCCACCGTCCCGCTGATCGGCAGCCACGGCCACTTCCAATCGGCTGACGCGCAGTGACAATGCTCACGCTCCTGTGGTGGATCTGGTGAGCGGTCTCAGATCGGCGAGTCACCGTGGCGAGACTCTTGACACTCGTCGAAGGTCAACGGCTTGTGCGGAGTTACGCGGTGGTCGGATCGACTACCGCGTGGATGAGGGTGGCGAGCCGCTGGAGCTCTTCCACGTGCGTGGTGCTGAGTTGGGCGAGTTTCTCCTCGCCTGCTTCGGTCAAGGTGAGGCGCACGATGCGGCGGTCGTTGCTGACTTCGCGGTGGCGGGTGACGAGGCCGAGTTGCTCGGTGCGATCGATTAGCTGTACGGCGCTGTGGTGGCGAGTTCTCAGGTAGTCGGCCAGTTCCCTGACGCTGGGGCCACGAGAGTCGGGATGACCCCGAATCGCCAGCATCAACTGGTGCTGGGCAGGCGTGAGTCCCACCGTGGCAGCCTGCTCCTCACTCCAGTGGAGGAACCGGCGTAGCTCAACCCGGAAAGCGAGCAGCCTGGCGTATTCGCCGTCGGTGAGGCGTGTGACCGGTGGCGCCAAAGAAACTACCTCCTGACGTGATAATATCATGTCATGATATAGATGACTGTGGGTCCATCCACGTTGCCTGCTGAATCCTGCCGGGGTGGCCAGAAGATGCATCACTCTGCGCAGATGCACCGAGATCCTTTGCGACCGCGGGGGTTCGGCGGCCCCGCTGCCCACGGATGATCGCGGGCTGCACCCGGTTGTGGGCAGATGAGCACTACCGGTTCATCGAGCTCTACGCCGGCGACACCCAACCACCGAACAAACAGCGCCGCGGGTTGGGCGTCGAGTCGATGACCTGCGCTCCCAACGATTTCCGCAGCGGCAACAACCTCATCGTGCTGGAGCCGGGACAGTCGATCACCACCCGATGGCGCATACACCCGACTAACAGCCGACAGCGCCACGCATAACAGCAGGGAGGCAGACCACGATGATGCCGACGGTCCTCCGCTTCGCCGCCCTACGCCTGGGCTATGCCGCCCTACTGCCAGTGACCCCAAACCTGGTGATCCAGCTCTCCACCGGACACCCCGCCAACCGGGCCACCCGTGTAGTAGTCCGGCTACTGGGCGGACGCCAACTCCTTCAAGGAATTCTCACCAGCAGCACACCCTCCGTCCCCATGCTGGCCCTAGGAGCGGAGGTCGGCCTCGCGCACGCACTGTCCATGCTCGCCCTCGCGGCGCTCAACCAGCGACGGCGACGCGCCGAACTGACCGACGCCGCGGTCGCCGCCACACTCGCCGCCAGCGGGGCAATCCTGGCGATCCGCATTCAGCCCAGCCTCGTGCCGACCGCGGCTATGAAGCCCTGTGCATCAACATGCGAATTCATTTCTCCGATCTCGGCCTACCACCGACACCGCCACGGCATAGAGAGTTCTAGCCACTCTCTTTTTTCGCAAACGCCTAGTTTGCTGACCGGTTGCTTCGCAGGATTGGGCTGGTGTTTATCGGGGTACGCCGCCACCGTACCGGACATTCGGGGGTATTGATGTCATTGTGTGATCGGATTGCCGAACCATGGGGAACGCGCACCCCTTACGGGCCTGGTGAGACCTGGCCGACGCGGGTCGACACCTATCTCGCCGACGGTGTGAGCGCCGAGCAGGTCGACCGATGGGTCCAGACCGCCTCCGTTCTGCATTCCAACGGAGACGCAATGGACATCGCGGTGTCCGGCGGCCGGATCGTCGGGGTCCGTGGTCGCGGAATGGACCGGGTCAACCACGGCCGTCTTGGTCCCAAGGACCTGTTTGGGTGGCAGGCTAATGCCGCCGTGGACCGCCTCACTACTCCGCTGATCCGGGACGGCAACCGGCTGGTGGAGACTGACTGGCAGACCGCGATGGATCGGGTAGTGCAGCGCAGCAAGGAATTGCTCGAAGAGCAGGGCCCGAGCGCGCTGGGCTTCTACACCACCGGGCAGCTGTTTCTGGAGGAGTACTACACCCTAGGAGTAATCGCACATGGGGCCATCGGCACCAATCACGTCGACGGCAATACCCGGCTGTGCACCGCGACCGCGGCCGAAGCACTGAAAGAATCGTTTGCCTGCGATGGCCAACCCGGCTCTTACAGCGACGTCGACCACGCCGACGTGATCGCGCTGTACGGCCACAACGTAGCTGAGACGCAAACCGTGTTATGGATGCGCATGCTGGATCGGTTGGCTGGACCGAACGCGCCCACGTTGATCTGTGTGGATCCTCGGGAGACGCCGGTGGCTCAAGCGGCGACGGTCCATTTGGCGCCGGTTCCGGGCACCAACGTCGCCCTGATGAACGGGCTGCTGCACGAAATTATCCGCAACGATTGGGTGGACCACGACTACGTCACCGCGCACACGGTCGGCTACGACGAGCTGACCCAGCAAGTCGAGGACTACCCACCTGAGCGGGTGGCGCAGATCTGCCAGGTGCCAGCGGAGCAGATCCGTGAGGCGGCCCGCATCTTGGGAACCGCGAAGCGGCTCCTCTCCACGGTGTTGCAGGGCTTCTACCAATCCCATCAGGCCACCGCCGCGGCGGTACAGGTCAACAACATCAACCTCATTCGCGGAATGCTCGGCAAGCCAGGTGCGGGCATTTTGCAGATGAATGGGCAACCCACCGCGGAGAATACCCGGGAGTGCGGTGCCGATGGCGATCTGCCCGGTTTCCGGAACTGGGCCAATGACTCCCACGTCGCGGAGCTGGCCCGGATCTGGAACATCGAGCAGATGCAGATCCCGCACTATGCGCCGCCTACCCACCTGATGCAGATGATGAGGTATGTGGAGCAGGGGACGATCCGGTTCCTGTGGGTAAGCGGCACGAACCCAGCGGTGTCGCTGCCAGAGCTACGCCGGATCCGCTCGATCCTGTCCCAGCAGCGACTGTTCCTGGTGGTGCAAGACCTGTTCATGACCGAGACGGCCGCGCTCGCCGATGTGGTGCTGCCCGCAGCCACATGGGGCGAGAAGACGGGCACCTTCACCAATGCCGATCGCACCGTGCATCTGTCGGAGCGGGCCATGCAACCGCCCGGCCAGGCGCGCCCGGATCTCGACATCTTCCTCGACTATGCACGCCGGATGGACTTTCGCGATAAGGACGGGGCGCCGCTGCCGCCCTGGCACGACGCCGAGTCGGCGTTCGAGGCATGGAAACAGTGCAGCGCGGGCCGTCCCTGCGACTATACTGGGATCAGTTATGCGAAGCTGCGCGGCGGCAGTGGCATTCAATGGCCCTGTACTGCGGAGCATCCCGAGGGAACTGAACGGCTTTACCTCGACGGGCAATTCTGGAGCACGCCGGATTACTGCGAGAGCTACGGCAAAGACCTGATCACCGGCGCTCCGCTGGAGCCCACCGAGTACCGGGCACTGAACCCGGCCGGCAAGGCGGTGATCAAAGCAGCCGAGTTTCTACCGCCGCTTGAGTCGCCCACCGACGAGTTCCCGTGGTACCTGATAACCGGCCGGACGCTGTTCCACTTTCACACCAGAACCAAAACCGGGCGGGTGCCGCAGTTGCAGGCGGCGGCACCCGAGGTGTGGGTGGAGATGTCAGTCAACGACGCGGCCGAGCAGGGCATCAATGAGGGTGACGTGGTCGAGGTCAGCTCTGCCCGTGGCACGATCCGCGCTCAAGTGCGGATCAGCGGCATCCGCGACGGAGTTCTCTTCGTGCCGTTTCACTACGGCTACTGGGATGTTGCCGACGATGAGGGCACCGCACACCACCGCGCCGCCAACGAGCTCACCATCACCGCCTGGGACCCAGTATCCAAGCAACCAATCTTCAAGACGGCCGCTGCGCGGATCAACCGGGTAAGCGCCGGAGGCGGCAACGCCGCACCGGCCCCGACGAACACCGCGTCGCGGCCCGTCACCGCGGGCGTCCCAGCCACCCACGGCGGCCCCGCCGCCGACGCGGATGAACAACTGACCATCACCGGAGGCGTGCAGTGAAGCTCGACCTCGCACTGCGTGAACTGCACCGCTCGGAGAACAACCTGACCGCAGACCTGTGGAAAGTGTCCGACCGGCACAAGGTCGATCACGAGATCTATTACGTGGCCCGTGACCTCGCCCGTTGGTCCCAGCAACACGTGCACGAGCTCGCCGAAATCGGCCAGCGCTATGGCCTGAAGCTCAAGGATGATTCCGAGGAGGACTCCGGTCTGCTGGCCACCGTGCGCAGCAAGGCCAGTGAACTGGTCGGCCGCCGCCCGGAAACGGGCCTGCTGCTGCTCGCTGACCTGCGCCACCTGCACCGCGTGGCCGCCAGTGTATCGCTGGACTGGGAGCTACTCGGCCAAGGCGCGCAGGCCGCCAAAGACTCCGAACTGCTCACGCTGACCAAGCGATGTCACCCGCAGTCGCTGCGCCAAATGCGATGGGCCAACGCGATGCTCAAGGTCCTCTCACCCCAAGTCCTCGCGAGCTGATTTCGACCCGCTTTGGACTCGGCGCTGGGGTAGTTACGTCCGGGGGTCACCGCCTGACCAGCGGCTTAGTCTTCGGAGTCAAGCCATATCGGATAACAATCATTATTGGGGTCGATTAATTGCACGGTGGCGTGGGCGTATGTCAAGCGCGGGACGGTGGAGGTCATGATGATTTTTCACCCGTGGTGGAGGGTACCGGCGCGCCGGGGAAGTGTGACGACAAACCGGTGTCGCGATTGTCGAACCGGATCAGCTGCATGCCACGGCTGACCAGCGCGGCGCAGAACCCGTCCGGCCAGCTGATCATTTTGCGCGCCGCCGCCGTGCAGCAGCAGCACTGGCGGCGACCCGGGGTCACCGAACTGCTCGTAGGCCATCTCGATACCCGACGGGCCGACATTCAGGGCTTTCTCCTCGCCCATCGCCACATCATCTCCTTGACGCGGGGAA
>DASYMC010000304.1:0-3424 GCA_036009255.1 Pseudonocardiaceae bacterium | reverse complement strand
CTGCCCCGTCGTGGCGGTAGGCGGTGAGACCGTCCAGGCAAGCATCGGGTCTAGTGAGCGGCACCAGGCTAAGCGGGAGCACCGCCGAGGGGTGCGTCCGCGGCGGGTCAGTACGGTGTGGATGAGCGCGCGGCCGACTCGTCCGTTCCCGTCGGTATGTGGGTGGATGGTGTCGAACTGGGCATGCACGAGCGCGGCTTGGATGAGCACGGCGTGGGTACCGCCGTCGCGTACTGAACCAGGTCGTCCATCAGTGCGCTGACGTGCTCCGGAGGCAGGGACATGAACTGGGCATTGCGGGGGTGCCAGTCGTTGCCACCGATCCCTGTTCTGCACGGTGCGCTGCCCGCGGTGCTGCTCGTCGCAGAGCAGGACGTGGTGGAGGTCGTCGATTCCCGCCGCCGTGACGAACGGCGCGGTGGCGAGATCGCTCGCGGCTGCCCCGAGTCCGTCGCGCCGTAGGCCCATCTGATCGCGTCACAGAACGCAGGCAATGCGATTCGTGTCACGCGAACCCTTTCATGATCACCACAGGAATGTATTTTACCTGGTAGAACCGGAGCCGACGCGGGGACTCGAACCCCGAACCTACCGCTTACAAGGCGGTTGCTCTGCCAGTTGAGCTACGCCGGCGGGTGCGACCGTCATCGTAGGCGAACCAGGTTCCGCCATGTCGCGGTGCCGGGCTGCGGCGCGGTGTCGATCAGCGTGTGGGACGCCGCGCCGCTAGTCTCGGTGGGTAACGGTGCGGATAGGGAGGCCACCCCGTGACAGACGGCGCAAGCCCCGCAGCCACCGAGGCGGATTTCGTGGTGGTGGCCAACCGGCTGCCCGTGGACCTGGAACGCCTACCCGATGGCACGCAGCGGTGGAAGTCCAGCCCCGGGGGGCTGGTCATCGCGCTGGAGCCATTCCTGCGTTCGCATCGCGGTGCTTGGGTCGGCTGGCCGGGCGTCCCCGACGTCGAGGCGGAACCGATCGCCGACGGCGACATCACGTTGCATCCTGTGACGTTGTCCAGAACCGAGCTCACCGACTACTACGAAGGCTTCTCCAACGCAACGTTGTGGCCGCTCTACCACGACGTGGTAGCTCCTCCGGCGTTCCATCGACACTGGTGGAACGCGTACGTGGAGGTCAATGAGCGATTCGCCGAGGCCACCGCCAAGGTGGCGAGCGACGGTGCCACCGTCTGGGTACAGGACTATCAGCTGCAGCTGGTGCCCCGAATGCTGCGAACTCTGCGACCGGACCTACGGATCGGGTTCTTCCTGCATATCCCGTTCCCGCCGGTGGAGCTGTTCATGCAATTGCCGTGGCGAACCGAACTGGTCCGCGGCCTGCTCGGCGCCGACCTGGTCGGGTTCCAGCTGCCAGGTGGCGCGCATAACTTCCTGTTCCTGGCGCGCCGGCTGGCCGGGATGTCGGCAACCAGGAGCGCGGTCGGGATGGGTAACAAACCCGGCCAGGTGGACGTCGGCGACCGGAACGTCCGGGTCGGCGCCTTCCCGATCTCCATCGATTCCTCCGCGATGGACAAGCAGGCCCGCAGCCGACCGATCCGCAGGCGAGCCGCAGAGATTCGCGGCGAGCTGGGCAACCCGGCGACCGTCGTGCTCGGGGTCGACCGGCTGGACTACACCAAGGGCATTGACGTGCGGCTGCGCGCGCTGGGGGAACTGTATGCCGAGGGGAGGATCTCCACCGACAACGTCGTCATGGTGCAGCTGGCCACCCCATCGCGTGATCGGGTGGAGCACTACCAGCGCATGCGAAACCACATCGAGCAGGCCGTCAGCTGGATCAACGGTGAATTCGGCCGGGTGGGCCACCCAGCGGTGCACTACCTGCACCAGTCAGTCCCGCGAGAGGAGCTGACCGCTTTTTATGTGGCCGCGGACGTCATGCTGGTCACCCCGGTGCGGGACGGCATGAATCTTGTGGCCAAGGAATACGTGGCGTGCCGGCACGACCTGCGCGGCGCGCTGGTGCTCTCCGAGTTCGCCGGAGCGGCAGCTGAGCTGACCAGCGCGTTTTTGGTCAACCCCCATGATCTCGACGGCATCAAGAACGCTATTCACCATGCCATCACAGTCGAGCCCGACGAGGGACGCAGGCGGATGCGCGCATTGCGGCGACAGGTGATGACCCACGACGTGCAGCGCTGGGCGCGCGCCTTCTTGGACGCCCTATCACCCGAGTAGGCGGCCTTGGCTGCTTACCCGGATGCGGCGTGGTCCGACGTTGGGTTGGCTGCGCCGTCGCCGGTGACGTTGTGGTGCAGGCGGTCGAGCACGCGGTAGAAGCCGGCGATCTCCTCTTCGCTGAGGCCGGCGCGCAGCTGCCGGTCGAAGGCGACGGCGGCAGTGCGCAGGCGGAGGAACAGCGCTTCACCCTCGTCGGTGGGTTCCACGATGTGGATACGACGGTTGTCCGGATGGCGCCGGCGAGTGAGCAGGCCGTTGGTCTCCATGGCGTTGAGGTGGTGGGTCAGCGTCGCGCCCTGGATGCCGATGGCCTTCGCCAGTTCGCGCTGATTGCCCAGCCGCTGGGACTTCAGCGAGATCAGGATCAGCCAGATCGGCAGTGACCCACCTGCCGCGGCCATCGCGTCCTCAAAAGCGCGGCTGACGGTCTTCGCGGTGCTGCTGAGCTTCAGACCGATCGGTGGGGCAGTGGGTCGGGGCATGGAGCGATGGTAACAAAATCAATCGATATCTAATGCATTGACATCGAATGATTCGCTACCTACGGTTGGCTGGCGCCGGTCGCACGAACCGAACCTCCGGTCGAAGGAGACCCCGCGATGACCACACACTCCGCAGCAGACCCGCAGTGCCAGGCTGAGCGGGTCTCCTGCTCAGCCGGCTCGATGCTGGCGGCGGCTTCCGCCCAGCAGATCGGCGGCTCGTTCGGTGTCGCGCTGCTCAACACCATCGCCACCGCCGGACACCTCACCACACACTCGCTGTCCCCCGCCGCGCTGGTCCACGGCTACGCCAACGCCGCCGCCTGCGCCGCGGACATCCTCGTCGCCGCCGCAGCAGTGCTGCCGTATTGATCAACGCCGGGCCATCCGCCAGCCCAGGAAGGGAGTCCCGATGATCCTGGTGACCGGAGCCACTGGAGGGGTCGGCAGCGAGCTCATCGGCCACCTCGCCGCCGCCACGAGCCGGTGCGGGCGATGACCCGCCGACCGAATGCGATGACCGCATCGCCGGGCGTGCACATCGTGTACGGCGACTGCGAGGACCCCGCCAGCCTCGACGCAGCCTTCGACGGTGTGAACCGCGCGTTCCTGATGTCCGCCCAAAACCACCGGGGCACGGAAGGCACCGAGCTGCTTCCGATCGTGGCCCAGGCCCTCGGCCGCCCCCCGGTCAGCTTCGCGCAATGGGCCACCGCCCACGCCGCGCTGTTCACC
>DASYMC010000303.1:0-26140 GCA_036009255.1 Pseudonocardiaceae bacterium | reverse complement strand
CAACGGGATAGCTGGCCAGCTCTACATAACGCCCAAAGCGGTAGGAAGCACATAGCGAATATATTCACCAAGCTGGCCTGTGGTGGGCGATGAACAAGACAATCACGCGAAGTCCTTGCGCCCGCTGCTGGGCACCGGTGTAGTGGCCGCCGTGTTCGCGGTCGTGGTCGGCGGCATCGGTCTGACCGTCACATCGACGGCGGTGACGTGGCTACTCCCATTCGTGGCAGCAGAGTTGAGCGTGGCCGGACTCGCCGTCAGATCACCGTGGAACGAGCGGGTGGCATAACGCACCACAGATCACCGCGCAACCACCCATAACGCCGAGCTCAGTGCGGCTACTCCTGGTATCAACGCGGCTTCGCTGGAACAAGCCCTCACCGGCCTGGCCCGAGCACTGAGCGAGGACACTCAGGCTCAGCGCGCCGTCGTCTGGCTGGAGATTGCAGAGCAGCTGGTTTAGTACCGCGTGCTACCCCGCTGCCGATGACGTCGAACCTCGCACCACCGCAAACCCGGCGGCTCTGCTAATCCAGCCGGATGTGGACCACGCCGTCCCGGTGCTCGATGGATCCGTGCTCCGCGCCGCGCTCACCGTGAGCAAACCCGGGTATGCGGTGACACCCGCCGACCAACGGGTCATGCAGGACATCGCGCAGGACGCGGCGCTGCTCTTGCGAGGACACGCCCCAGACCCGCTCACAAGTAGGGACCCCAGGCTCGCCAGGCCGCCGTGCCCTCATCCCGCCTGCCGAAGCCGGGAGTGTTCCGCCGAGGTTTGTCTGTGCCATGCCGATCAGTACAGCAGCTGGTCGCCCGCGAAGGGCAGCGTCGGAACGAGGCGCCCGAATCTACCCTGCTCGTAGAACCTCGATCGGGGGGATCTCGCCGATGTCGGCGTTGTCACGGCCCATCGCAGGATCCCTCTGCCGCGAAACCAGCACCTAGGGCGACAGAGCCTGCGCGGCACCCCGTTGATACGCCGATGACAGGCGGCGTCCGCGTTGTGCTGCGACCGTGCTGCCCCACCGCACAGGTTCACACGATCGGCCATTGGGCTGAGGTACTTATCGCGCACGGCGTGTCCTCCTAGCCACAGACCCGGCTCAACCCGACCCGTGAATGGACGCAAAGGAGCTTTGATTCATGGCCACGACCGGAGGACACGGGCGGCCGAGCAACGGGATGGCCGAGCGAGGCGACGTGCTCAGCGCGGTGGAGCGACTCCTCGACGACGCGAGCGAAGGCCGAGGGGGAGCGCTCTTTGTGGTCGCGCCGGCGGGACTGGGCAAAACCACGATCCTGGAGCATGCGATCACCATGGCGAGACCGCGGTTTGCTGTCGGTGTTGGACGCGGAGACCAGGTGGAGGCGGTGTTGCCGTTCGGACTGATCGGGCAGGCACTCGATCAGCATTTCGAGTCCACGCTCACCGCGGGCGGCATGGTGCTGAATGCCGACGGCGGTGAGGCCGGCGACATCTCCCCGCAAGCCCGCTTCTACGGCATTCTCCGTGGGGTACGGGAGGCGGCCAAGCGCCCGCTATTTCTGGCGCTCGATGATCTGCACTGGTCGGATCCCGACTCACTGACCGCGATTCAGCTGATCTGCCGTCGCTTGACTTCCTTGCCGGTGGCTCTGATCGCCACTGCCCGGCCATGGCCAGCCGAAGCGGTCACCTCGGCATGGGATCTGGCTGCCCAGGGGCTGGCCCGAATCGAGCCGCTGGCTCCGCTGAGCGCCATTGCCGCACGAGAGCTGCTGTGTGCTCGGATCGGCGGGCAGGTCCCGGCGACCGTGGTCGACCAGGCCATCGATCTGTGCGGTGGCAACCCGTTGCTGGTGGAACAAGTCGCCCTCGAACTGCACCGGGGCGGGAAGCTCTCAGAAGGGCAGGTCTGGTTCTCCCGTTTCATCGGAGTCGGTGCGGCCGGGCGCCGTTACCTGCGGGCAGCCAGTGTGCTGGGGACCCGCTTCCGTGCTGACGTCGCGACAGAGGTGGCTGGACTGTCCGCCACCGAAACCGCCACCGAGCTCGATGGCCTGTTCCGCGGTGGTCTCCTGTACGAGGCCGACGATGGCTGGGCGCGGTTCACCCATGCGCTGATCAGACAGGATGTGTACGAGGACATCGCGCCGCCGGTGCGCAGGGAGCTGCATGCGGCCTGCTTCCGCAGCCTCATTGCCTCGGGCGCTTACCCGGCGGAGGCCGCCCAACACGCGGTGGCCGCCAACCTGGCCGGTGACCCGGAGGCGGTCGCCACGGTCTCACGGGCGGGGCGCGCGGCTCTGCGTTTGGGCGCAGTCCGCGCCGCCTGTCAGCATCTGGCCGCAGGAATGCGGCTCGCGGGTGAGGGCGCGCCGACAGGACTTCTCTTTGACTTCGGCGCGGCACTGGTCGCAAGCGGTGCCAATGACGAGGCGATCACCGTCTACGAGCGGCTGCTGGGCATCCCCGAGTTGTCCATCGCCGACCGCGTCGCCGCCTTGCGCGAACTGGGGCAGGCTTGCTTCGTCACCGGCCAGGTGGAACGCGCCGCGAGTTGTTACGAATCGGCGGTGGGCCTGTCCGAGCAGGACCATCCCGCGCTCGTCGTCGGAGCGCTGCTCGACCAGTCGTTCCATCACCAGACGCTCTTCGGTCCCCGCGCCGCACTACCGTGGGTGAATCGAGCTGCCGAACTGGCCACCACCAGCGGAGTCATGCAGGCCTCAGCGCACGCCGCCTGGGGTGCGATCGCCTATCGCTGTGGTAATCCTGAAGGCCTCAGGACAGCAGCCGAGGCGGCTACCTCACGCGTTGATCTCATCCCCACCTCGCGGTCGATGGACCGTCACCGATACCGGGATGCCACGCTCAGCTACGCCATCCTGGCCGTGCCTGCCGAGCAGCTCGCCGACGCCGAACGGCTCCTTGCCGAGATCTTGAACTCGGCCGAACGCCGAGCCGAACCGCTGGCATTGTTACAGGCTGAGATGGCGTGGATCGATGCCCTGTGCCGGCTTGGCCGGCTGAAGGAAGCACTCGCTGCGGTGGATGTTCTCGGCGAGCTGGTCGAGCTGTTTCCGCACGGGACCCCGTTGAGCATCACCTACCAGGCATTGGTTCTCCTCGAGCTGGGTGAGCTGGAGCAGGCGCAGCGCTGCTGCGCGCAGCTACCCACCAAGCTTCATCAGGATCGGTACAGCCTCCATCGCACCGATGGGTGGCAGCTCCACGTGCGGGGAGTCCTCGCCTACCGCCAAGGACACCCCGAAACCGCATGCGCACTATTCACTCGGCTGGAGGAATGGGCTGATCGCACCGGGGAGGCCGACCCTTCGTTCGTGCCGTGGGCGGGCGACGCGGTTGCCGCCTATCTCGCCTGTGGCCGGGACACTGACGCGCGGCACGTCATCGACTGGGTCGCGCAGCGTGCCGTGTCCCTTCCCACCGTGTGGCCGAAGATCGTCGTGACTACCGGGCAGGCCGCTCTCGCTGAGCGCGCCGGGGATCCGGTACAAGCGGAGAGTTACTTCATCCAGGCCCTCGAGCTCCACCGTGAACTGCCCATGCCGCTGGCCCGCGCCACCACGCTGACTGACTACGGCGCTTTCTTGGCCCGTGGCGGTGACAGGGCGCGGGCGCGGGCACTGCTCGGTGAAGCGCTGCACATCGCCCAGTCATGCGGAGCTCGGTGGCATGCCGATCGCGCGCGCGCCCGGTGGCGGCGTGCTGGTGGGCGGACCCGTAGCCACAAAGTCGGAACGGGGTAGGTGTCGTTGCACTCCTTGACACCGCTCGATGCGCTCTGTCACGATCACGTTCCTCTGGCACGATTTCAGACTCGAAGCCGGCATTACCAACATGGCGGCTCCTCGGAGCCGGCGGAGGTCGACGATGGTCGTTATCGAAGATCGAAACCGTCACGTTGTCAACAGCGTCGGCGAGCAACCCGCGATGCCCAGCCCCACGATGTCCAGCCCCAGGATCTCCAGCCGCACCGCGGCAGATGCCCGAAGGGAGTGGGTGGCGCCAACCTGGGAACGTCGGGACACTCCCATGGAAGTCACCATGTACGCAGGTCAGCGTTAGAACTCTCCCTAGATGCGCCTTCGCATCCTCGGTTCTGCCGCCGGCGGTGGCGTACCACAATGGAACTGCGGATGCCCCGTATGTACCGCCGTGAGGTCAGGCTCGCGCCCCGTAACAAGACGATTCTCCTCGACCATCGCCGTCGGTGACGATGCCGGCGAATGGTTTCTCGGCAACGCCGGACCAGATCTCGATATCGCACTGCGCAAGTGCCCCCCCTTGTGGCCCGAGCCCAACGATTCAACGGCACCGATACATGGCGTTTTCCTCACTGATGCCGAACTCGACCACACACTGGGATTGCTGTCGCTTCGCCAGGCCAGCGAGCTGCATGTGTACGGCACCGCCGCGGTGCGCATTCTGCTTTCCGAGTGCGGAGTCCTGCCGACATTGGAGAGTTATACGGAGCTGTGCTGGCACGAGGTCCGGCCGGGCGAACAATTCGCACTGCACTATCGCCATGGTGCGGCTTCACCGCTGTGGTGTGAGCCTTTTGACGCCACCATCGGTCGGCTCCCCCGTTATGCCCGCGCCCGTTACACGGCCAGCAGCGCGCTGAGTTCCGGGGTCGTCATCGGTTACCGGATCACCGACGAGCGCACTGGGCGTTCCGCAGTGTTCCTGCCGTCGGTGGCGGCCCTCGACGATCGCCTCCTTGAGCAGCTCCGCGGCACGGATCTCCTCCTCGTGGACGGCACATTCTGGACCGACGACGAGCTGCATCAGAACCGGCGCGGCACCGCCACCGCCCGATCGATGGGGCACCTGCCCGTCAACGATGCAGAGGGGAGCCTGCAGCTGCTTCGCCAGCTGACCAATACCCAGATCGTGTATACCCACCTCAACAACACCAATCCGATGCTATTCGAAGATGCACCTGAACGGGCGTGTCTGGCCGACGCCGGCGCGACCGTAGCGCACGACGGTGCCGAATACGAGCTGTAGAGCAGGGGGCTTTCAGATGGGCGAAGACCGACCGGCGTTGCATCGTGACGAATTCGAGAGCATGCTTCGTGCCGCCGAGCGCAGCTATTGGGACAAACATCCTTTCCATCAGCGGATGGACGCCGGCGAGCTCGATTCCGGTGATCTGCGGGCCTGGGTGGCCAACCGGTGGTACTACCAGCGAAGCTTGCCACAGAAGGACGCCGCCATCGTCGCGAACTGCCCATTCCCACAGGTCAGACGGCAGTGGCTGCCGCGAATCTCCTACCACGACGGCACCTCGGACAGGGACGGCGGCTGCGCTCGATGGTTGTTATTGGCCGAGGCGGTCGGATTGAGCCGGGAGGAAATCGCCGATGAACGGCATGTATTACCGGGGGTGCGCTTTGCGGTCGATTCCTACGTCACTTTTGCTCGTACGCGACCTTGGGTCGAGGGCATCGCTTCCTCGCTAACCGAGCTATTCGCTCCAGAAGCGATGGCTACCCGGATGGCCGCATTCCGTCGATATTACCCGTGGATTAACCACGAGGCCCTGGGATACTTTGATGCTCGAATACCGCAAGCGCGAGAAGAATGCGCCGACGCGTTGGATATCGTTCTGGCGCACTGCACATCGAGAGAAAGTCAGGACGCGGCCGCGCGAGCGCTCGAGTTCAAGACTGACGTGCTGTGGAGCATGCTGGACACGATTGAGCACTCTCGTCCGGCACTGTGATCATGGCTGACGGTGGGATGGCGGCAGCGCTGTCCCTCGCCGACCGGCCACAACTGCGCCGCGGCGTGCGCGCCGGCATCGACCCGCTCAGCGACGACATGATCCTACTGTTTCCCGAAGGTGTGCTGTTCCTGAATGAGACCGCCGCTGCCGTCATCCAGGAGTGCGACGGCAGCCGTAGCGTCGCCGAGGTGGTCCAGGCCGTCGGCGAGGTGTACGACAACGTGGCACTGGAGGACGTGATGTCACTGCTGCGGGACCTGATCACCCAGCATCTGCTGGTGGCGCATCGTGGATAGGCCGCTGGGCCTGCTCGCCGAGCTGACCTACCGGTGCCCGCTGCACTGCCCGTACTGTTCGAATCCCGTCGCTGTCCCGGATGCCGCGGAGTTGACGCTCCCCGAGTGGTTCCGGGTCCTGACCCAAGCTCGGCGCCTCGGCGTGCTGCAACTACATCTCACCGGAGGTGAACCGCTAGCCCGGCCCGATCTGGTCCCGCTCGTCACCCGGGGCCGGGAGCTCGGCTTTTACGTCAGTCTGGTGACCAGCGGGATCGGCCTCGATGAGCGGCGGGCCGGCGAGCTGGCGCTAGCGGGACTTGACCACGTACAGCTCAGCATGCAGGACGCCGACCGCGCTGCAGCAGAGGAGGTGGCGGGTGCCCGCGTATTTGACCACAAGCTAGCCGCTGCCCGAATGGTCACAGCGCTGCAACTACCGCTGACGATCAACGTCGTGCTACATCGCGGAAATATCGGCCGGATCGGCGCGATCGCTGATCTCGCCGTCGCGCTCGACGCAGACCGGCTTGAGCTGGCACACACGCAGTACTACGGCTGGGGGCTGCTCAACCGGTCAGCATTGCTACCGACGCGTGACCAGTTGCTCACCGCCGAGCTGGCTGTCGCCCACGCGCGAGCGGTTCATCGCGACTCTCTGGAGATTCTGTACGTCGTCGCGGACTATCACGAGCCTTATCCGAAACCGTGCATGCACGGCTGGGGACGGCGGCACATCGTCATCGCACCCGACGGCCGGGCCCTGCCGTGCCCCGCGGCCGCCCAGATCGTCGGGCTCGACATCGACAACGTGCGAGAGCGTTCCCTGGACGAGATCTGGCACCACTCCCCCGCATTCACCCGGTTTCGAGGTGATGAATGGATGCTGGAGCCGTGCCGTAGCTGCCCGCGCAAAGAGGTCGACTTCGGCGGCTGCCGCTGCCAGGCGTTCCAGCTCACGGGGGACGCCGCACGGACGGATCCGGTGTGCCGGCTCTCACCCGACCATCATCTAGTCGAGTCAGCGCTCCAGAGCGCAGGGCCCGCGCACCAGCCACTGCACCCGCGGTCGAACCCCGGATTCCTGAGGATCACCTGAGGATATCGACACCACAGCTGTTCATCGTGACGTCCACCCTGCCGTGCAGGCAGCGCGGTCACCAGCGTGGCCGGCGATGGCTGGTCGGCGGGAATTCGCCAAGCCGGTGGGGCGCTGCGGCAGCCACCAGGGTTTCGGCACGAGCGTAGGTCAGGGGGGGAACGCCACTGGGGTACGGGCCTCGCCGGTGCCGCCTGGCAGCGGTGAACGCGGCTTTCTCGCCGATCGTTGCGAGCATCAGGGTGGCAGCGGCTTGGCCGAGCATGCCGGGCGCCAGCGTCGGCGCCGGGCCGACTGTCCTCGTGATCGCATACCACCAGCGCAACCACAAGGACAGCGCGTCCCAGGTGTCAGCGAAGCGCTGGTCGAGCGGCCCGGAGTCGTAGTTGACCAGCGCGTGCTCGAGCACGCCGAACAACGAGGTGACAAGTACGAGCACCGCCAGCGCGCGCACCACGCGGGTGCGGCCAGACCGCCCCGCATGTAGCGCCAATGCTCCTGTGAGGACAACCAGCGCGGCCCACGGCACGAGTTGCATAACGCCGTTCCAGTGCTGCAGGGTCGCCAGTTCGAAGGCGGTGCCCACGATGCCGAGCGCGGTGAGCCCAGTCAGGCTTCCGCGTAGCAGCTGCAGCGGGTCGGCCCGCCGCGCGTGGCGCACCTGCCTCACGGCAGGAGTGTTGACAAAATCTGGTCGAGAGTCTTCTGAGCAGGGTTGTACTTGGCCAGGTTTTCCCGCAGCTTGGCCAGGCCAACATCGTTAGTGGCGTACGGCCGGTACTCGACGACCTCAGCGGCCCACCGCTTGGGGCTGGCCACGCCGGCAGCCTTGAGCGCGGCCGCGATGGCGTCCTCGCTCGCCGTGTTGGCCGACACCTTGTCCACGTTGGGCTGAGGATCGGCAGGTGCCGGATCTCCAGGTGCGGCCAGGTAGCTCACCTCGGCTGCTGGCACCACCACGCTTGAACCAGCGGTGGTCGAGCCGCCGCAAGCGGCCAGCGATGCGCCAAGGACGACGGCGCCGATCGTCGCGAGGACAGGTTTGTGAGAGCTAGGCATTGGTCCTTCTCTTCTGCCGAGGGAGGTTGGTTTTCGCATGGCGCCGCGCGAGCGCGACCTTATGGGAGGCAGATCGAGTTCTCGGCAAGATCTGAGAGCACCGGTTGGATCACCGCGCCCATCGGCTTGCTGTGGGCGCCGAAAGACCCCGGCGTTACGCCAAACGCCGCATTCGCTAGGCCGTTCGGCCGTAGCCCTCCTCACCTTATCCACGCCACAACCGCCCACCGTCCGATATGGAGCCATATCGAGGTTTGCCCACCGTTCACAGCGCCGGTATGGCGTCATGTCGGGCATCCTTGGTCAAGGACGGGCGTAAAAGGCGTACCAGTCGCGGCTGGACGGGCTGAAGTAGTGCTCGGCAGCGACACGCTCGCCAGGAAAGAGCCGGACACCCCGCGGCCGACCGTCGGGCGTGGGAACGAAGTAGGCGCCGCTAACCCAGTTGGGGTTGATGTCCAACTCCATGCCGTGCACTACGCCGCTCGCTTGCAAAATCAGACCAAGATTGCACACCGAGAGGGCGGGACCTCCGACATACACCTCGCCACCACCGGCGGTAACCCCGAAACCCGAGCGGTGAATGAAGGCGGCCTGACCGATGGTGCTACCCCACTGTGCGGTGCCGCCGCTCTGACACGTCGGGTTGACCTGCCCGTCGTCGACCAGCGGGATGAGATTCTGCCGGACACTGGCCACCTCCGGCCCCATCCGGACGTCTCTATTCCACGCTCCGACGGTGGCCGAGCCATCCGCATGCAGAACCAGACTGGCCGAGCCGTCCACCAGCGCCCGCTCGATGCGGCCCTGACTGTAGTACCCGCCGCGACTGGCACCGTTGAGGCGGAATCCACCGTTAAAGACGGCCACCACGCTCCGTTGCTCAGCTGAGGTCAGTGACGTCCCGGCCAGCCCGCTTCCGCCGGGATCTTGAAAACCTGGGTGTAACTGCCCGCGGACCAGGGTGGGATCAATCCACATGACACCAACCAGGAAGGACGTGTGCTCCCGGTCGGGGCGCACGTGCGCTACCCGGACCGCTGGCCGGCCATGCACCGCCACCACGGTGTCCCACTGGCCTTCGCCGGGTAACGGCGCGACGCCCAGCGGCGGAGGCAGAGGCGGCGGCGCAACCCGAGGCAGGGTGCTCGCCACGGATGGATCAGATGATGTCGGTGCCACGCCAGCCCGCGGGATACCCCCCAGCGGCACGCCGCCAGTTCGGGGTGGGTTGTGCTCGTACTGTTGTTTCTCCAACCAGGTGATCAGATCGTCGAAGCCATGGTCACGGCCCCACTCGGCCAATCGCGCCGCCACACTGTCGGTACCCGGCGCGCGGAGCGCGCCCGCCACTGAGAGACCCACCACTAATACGGACAACACCACCACGCCGAGCATGGCCAGCAGCAGCGGCCGCCACCACCGGCTAGGTGGCTTCGCTGGGACCGGCGCACGCCGCGTGGACGTCGAGACTTCAGTTCTCCCGGTCAGGCGGCGCGACGAGCGGAACGGCGCCGGGTGGGCCGCCGCGGTGCGCGTCGGGAGATCCCGGGGGCGGGGCTACGGCGATGCTGCGATGGCGGCGCGACCTCCGGAGGGGCCACCAGGGGAGCCGGAGGCCCGGTCAGCGCGGCGATCTGCTCGGCACCCGGACGCACGCGGGCCAGCACCGGCCTAATGCCGGCGAGCCGAGTCAACGTCCGCACTTGCCCGAGTTGTTCGGGAGTGCACAGGGTAATCACCAATCCGTCAGCCCCGGCTCTGGCGGTGCGACCAGAACGGTGCAGGTATGCCTTGCACTCGGCAGGGGGATCGACGTGTACTACCAGGCCGATCTCGTCGACGTGGATGCCCCGCGCGGCGATGTCGGTCGCCACCAGCACTCGCGCTCGACCCTCACTGAATGCAGCAAGATTCCGTGCCCGGACGTTCTGTGAGAGGTCTCCGTGCAATTCCATGGCAGGCAACCCGGCGATGGTCAACTGCTTGGCGAGTTTCCGTGCGCCATGTTTGGTTCGGGTGAACAGCAAACTCCGGCGCTGACCGGAGGCGAGTTCACGGACCACCGAAAGCTTGTCGGCATGATCGACGGTGAACACGTGATGCACCATCCCGGATACCGGCGCCGCCGGTGGGTCGACCGAGTGCACCACCGGATCAGTCAGGTACCGGCGCACCAACACGTCCACTGCACTGTCCAGGGTGGCCGAGAACAGCAGCCTCTGCGCATTGGCCGGCGTGCAGTCCAGCAGTCTGCGCACGGCCGGCAGGAAACCCAAATCGGCCATGTGGTCAGCCTCATCCAGCACCGTAACCTCGACCTCGTCAAGGTGCACGTGCCCTTGACCGAGCAGGTCCTCCAACCGGCCGGGACAGGCGACGAGGACGTCGATCCCACCGCGCAGTGCAGATACCTGCCGCCCCTGGCCGACACCCCCGTAGACGGTGGTGACCCGCTGCCGCAGCGCGGCGGCCAGTGGGGCGAAGGTGTCGGCGACCTGGTTGGCCAGTTCCCTGGTGGGTACGAGCACCAGTGCGCGCGGGCGGCCAGCAGTGCGGCGCAGTCCGGACCGGGCCAGCGCGGTGATCGTCGGAATCGTGAAGGCGAGCGTCTTTCCACTCCCGGTACGGCCACGGCCCAGCACATCACGGCCAGCGAGTGCGTCCGGCAGCGTCGCGACTTGAATCGGAAATGCTGAGGTGAGGCCCTGACGGGCCAGCACGGTGAGCAGTTCCGGTCGTATTCCGAGTTCACGAAAACTGCATGGCTGCCCGAGGGCGGGATGGTTCGAAGGCACGCGGGTGGTGATCCTCTCTTGGAGATGGTGGCCGCTGATGCGTGGCCACCCCGCTGCCCCGCGGAGAAGCACCTGCGCCGCGACGGCGCTCACAGCTGACCTCGACTGGCACCGGTGTCGGTGCAAGCATCGCACTCCATTATGCCGGATCATCGGCAGACCATGCGTCAGGGGTCGCACACGGTATAGGACAGCCCAAAACGCCGCCTGAGATGGCATCGAATCGGGTTTGCCGCCACCAAGCCAGGGGTATTTGTCGCGTAACACGACATCGATCGACCAGCTAAGGACGGTTGGAGATGACGGACACCCGACGACTTCCGAAGCCGGTCGCTCACGAGTGGGACTGGCAGCTTAAGGGCTCCTGCCAGGGGTTGAATAGCAGTATTTTCTTCCATCCGGACGGGGAACGAGGGTCAGCACGATCTCGCCGCGCCGACCGAGCCAAGCAAATCTGCCAGCGCTGCCCCGTTCTCGAGCAATGCCGCCACCATGCACTGGCCGCACGAGAGCCCTACGGCGTCTGGGGAGGCTTGACCGAGGAAGAGCGCCGAGAGCTGTGGACGGGGCAGCGCCAGCTGCTCGTAGGCTGAGGTTGGAACCAGATCCCCAAGACCAGGCGGGATCCAGCCCTGAGACCATGAGTCCCCGACGAGAGGGCGCATGGTGCACGTGGTGGTTGTAGGTGCCGGGCTGGGCGGCTTGCGCACCGTGGAGTTCTTGCGCGCGGAGGGATTTTCCGGCCGCATCACTCTCGTCGGAGACGAACCACATGAACCCTACGACCGGCCCCCGCTGTCCAAGCAGATTCTCGCCGGGCAATGGCCGGAGGAACGGGCAGCGCTTCACCGCGGCGAGTTGGCCGAGCTGGATGTCTCCCTGCACCTGGGCAGGAAAGCGGTCGGCGTCGACCACATTGCTGTCGATCTCGATGATGGCACCCGGCTGAATTACGACGCGCTGGTGGTGGCGACCGGGGTACGGCCGCGTCGACTGCCTGGGCAGCCCGATCACCCCGAGCTCCATGTACTGCGCACGCTCGAGGACTGCCGAGGATTACGAGACTCGATTTCCCGGGCCCGATCACTGCTGGTGGTCGGGGCCGGCTTCATTGGCGCCGAGGTCGCTGCGACCGCACGCACCGCCGGCCTCGAAGTGACCATGCTGGAGGCGCTGCCGACACCATTCGCCCGGGTTCTCGGTGAGCACATGGGCGGGCTGTGCGCCCAGCTACAGACGGACAATGGCGTCACGGTGCGCTGCGGAGTACCGCTGATGGACTTCGTCGTCAGCGAGAGGGGGATCGCCGCCCGGTTAGCCGATGGGAGCATCGCGCCGGCGGACTGCGCCGTGATCGGTGTGGGTACTGTGATTGACGCCGGGTGGCTCGCCGGGCTTGAGATCTCGACCGACGGCGGCCTGCTCTGCGACACCACGGGTCTGGTGGAGGGGACCGGCAATGTCTACGCGGTCGGCGACATCGCCGCCTGGCGACACTCAACTGTGGGCGATCGACCTCGCATCGAGCACTGGACGTCGGCTGGCGAGCAGGCCGCAGTCGTTGCGCAGCGACTCGCCGGCAAGCAGATCACCCGCCAAGCCGATGTCGTGCCGTATTTCTGGTCCGACCAGTACGGGCTGACTCTGCAGCTGGTCGGGCGCTGTGATCTAGCGACGTCCGTTGAGGTGCTGCATGACCCTGGCATGATCAAGGGAACCGTGGCGGGCTACTTCGCCAACGGTGCTCTCGTCGCGGTGCTGGCCTTCCACGCACCCCGGCTGCTCAACCGCTACCGCCGGCTGGTCGCAGCTAGCGCCAGCGAGCACGAGGTCCGCTCGACCGCGGCCGAACTTGCCTCCCGCTAACTACTCCCGAAACCGCGCCGATCAATGACATCGCCGAACGCTGGATCAGCCGATACGGCGACGAGAGGCTGCCCGCGCTCGCCGAACTGAAGCATGTGCTGGAAGGCAACCAATGAACAAGCCCGAATTCGTCTACGTGACCTATATCAAGACCACGCGGAAAGCTGGCAGGCGCTGACCGATTCCATGTTCACTCGGCGCTATTGGGAGTCGAGCTGGAGTCGGACTGGAAAGTGGGCTCGCCGCTGCTGACGCAGTCCACTCCCGGAGGGCAGCTCCGGACCTGGACCAGGTGGTGCTCGGGTCTGTCCGGGAAAAACTGTCGTCGCGCGCGGCGGTGCCACCTGCGGCAAGTTCTCGGCCAATGGTGCCATCCCCTTTCCCCGATCACCGTCGTAGTCGCTCACCAGGACTCAGGTCCGCTGGTGGACAGCTTCGATGTCGATGGTGACGCGGAGAGTGCGACCAACGGTGAGCACTCCAGCGAGCAGCGACTGGTTCCAGATCATGCCGAACTGGTCGCGGTCGACCTGGGTGCTGGCCTCGAATCCGGCACGGAGATCGTCCATGGGACCAGCCGCGGTACCCAGGTAGTTGACGTTCAGGCTGACAGGCTGGGTCACCGACTTGAGGGTGAGCCGGCCATCGAGTTGCCAGATCTCCGGGCTGAGCAAGGTCAGCCGGTGGCCGGTGTAGCGGATCCGGGGAAAGGCCTGCACGTCCAGAAAATCCGCGGATCGTAGGTGAGCGTCCCGGTCCAGATTGTCGGTGTCGATGCTGGCCGCCTCGATGACCACGTCGACGGAGCTCAGCTCCAGCGGGTCGGCGACCGTCAGAGTGCCCGCGAACGTCCGGAACCGACCGTGAACCTTGGCGAAGCCCAGGTGGACCGCAGTGGCCGCCACCGTGGAGTGGGCTGGATCGATCTGCCAGATTCCGGGCTGGACCGGCGCGGTAACGCCGACCCGGGGCAGCACCAGGCGGCCCAGATCGACGGGGCCGGCGCCGTTGACCATGCCGGTGTGAGCTTGCGGATCGTGGCCGACCGCAGCGGTGATCACGGTGTAGCTGCCGGGGCCCAGTCCGGCTACGGCGAAGTGACCGTCATGGCCCACGGCAGCGCGACCGGACTGGGTGCCGGTGGCGTCGACGACGGTGACTACCGCGTGTTCAACCGGCCATCCATCGCGGGTGACGACCGTACCGGTGATCACACCGCCGACGACCTCACCGGTGGCCATGCCGGCCGGCCTGCTGCTGGATGTTGGTGCCGACGGCACCGTTGCCCTCCGCGGCATCGACCACGGTGGCAGGCTGCAATGTGATCACGGTTTCGGTCGGCGTTCCGGGGTTGAGGTGCACCTCGGTAGCCACCGGCGGATATCCGGTAGCGATGACGGTGTAAGCCCCCGCCTGAAGGCCATCGAAAACGAAATCTCCATCCACATCGGTGATAGCCGAGCCCACCACATGGCCGTCCGAGTCGAGGAGGGTTGTCAACGCTTCGGGCACCGGAGCCCCGGCGGTGGCGGTACGCACGCTGCCCACCAGCTGTGCCCGGGGGGCGAGCTCGATGTCGTGTGTGACGTCCCCATAGCCGGGGACGTCAACGCCACGCGCCACCGGGTGAACCGCGGTGGCTGCCGCCGTCAGGGTGTACAGACCCTGAGGGAGGCCAGCAAAGCTGAATCGGCCGTCGGATCCAGTGGTAGTCGTGACGACGACGTCACCACGGAGATCGATCAGAGTGACCACCGCGCCCCCGAAGGGCTGCGCAGCTCCGGTGATGTGCACTGTGCCGGAAAGGCCGGAGCCGGCTCCTTCAAGTACGAAGTCGTGGCGCACCGGCACTTCGGCCACCACGACCAGCGCTATACCTGGCTGATGTGCCGTCACCGCGCAGGTGACCAGATAGCTTCCGCCGCTGGCCGGACCGAGCTGGTACTGCCCGCCGGCGTCGCTCTGGTTGCGATCCAGTTGCCGGCCGGCCAGGTCGGTGAGAGTGAGAGTGGCCCCCGCAATTGGGGTGTGGCCGCTCTCGGTGACCTGCCCGTAGATCACCGGCCCAGGTCGCTCATCTACGCCGGCCTGGTCAGTTGCCATGACCGGTGGGGTAGGTACGGCTGGCATCAGCACCACCTCGTGGATGTCCGAAACGTGCCTTTCCTCCACTCTACTTCTCGATGGTTCGCCCGCCTCCGCGGCGAGTTCGGCCGCAAGGGCTTCAATACCGGATTGGTTACGCAACGGAATCTCCCGCAGGAAAAGCATGATCACAAAGCCGACGGACATCACCCCGGCAGCGACGAGAAATACCTCATCCATGGCGTCGGAGAAACCCACCAGGAACGGCCGGGCCAGCCGGGGATCGATGTGCTGCAGGAACGAGGAGTCCTGCAGCACACCACCGGCGTTGCCGGGCCCCATAGCGCCACCGGAGCGGACAGCCTCCACGACGACATCGTTGGCAGGATTGGCGCGAAGCGCCGGGTCGGCGAGTGCAGACTGAAACTCCGGCGTGGGGGCGATGGTGCGAAACGCGTCGGCGATCTTGCTTCCAGCAGTGGAGAACAGAATCGACAGGAACACCGCGACGCCCAAGGTGCCTCCCATCTGCCGGAAGAACGTGGCCGAGGACGTCGCCACGCCCATATCACGGGGCGGCACCGCATTCTGCGCGGCCATGATCAACGTCTGCAGGCAGCCGCCCAGCCCGATACCGAACAACGCCATGTAGACGTCGACCTCCAGCAGGGAGGTGTCGACTCCCAGACGGAGGTTTAGCAGCAGTAGCGCAAGGGCCATCAACGCCGTCCCCAGTACGGGGAAGATCTTGTACCGACCGGTCCGAGAGGTCAGCTGCCCGGACACCACAGAGGCAAGCATGATCCCGCCCATCAGTGGCAGCAGCAGCAGGCCGGCCTTCGTGGGCGATGCGCCTTTGACGATCTGCAGGTACTGCGGAATGAGGATGAGACCGCCGAACATCCCCGTGCCGATGATCAGCCCTCCGGTCGATGTCACGCTGAACACGCTGTTGCGGAACAGGCGTAGCGGTAACAACGCCTCGTCGCCGATCCGTCGCTCGGTCATCACGAACCCGATGACACCGACCGCGGCGATCCCGTAACAGACAACTGCCGCGGCCGAGCCCCAGCCCCAGCCCCGGCCCTGCTCAGCCACCATGAGTAGCGGTACTACCCCGACGGTCAGTACGACCGCACCCGGCCAGTCGATGCGGTGCTCGCGCCGAGTGTGCGGGATATTGAGCACTCGGGCAACGACGATCAGCGCGGCGGCGGCGATCGGCACATTGACCAGAAACACCCACCGCCATCCGGCGATCCCCAGGATCGAGTCGGTCCCGGCGAACGCACCACCGGCCAACGGTCCGATCACGCTCGCGGTACCGAAGACCGCAAGAAAATAACCTTGGTAACGGGCCCGCTCCCGCGGCGGCACGATGTCACCGACGATGGCGAACGCCAGCGACATCAGACCGCCGGCACCCAGGCCCTGCACGGCACGAAAGACGGCCAGCTCATACATCGAGGTAGAGATCGTGCACAACACCGATCCGACGATGAAGATCGAAATGGCGGCGAGGAAGTACGGCTTGCGCCCATAAAGGTCAGACAGCTTGCCATATAATGGGGTGGAGATCGTCGCAGTGATCAGGTAGGCGGTTGTCGCCCAAGCCTGCAGGTTCAACCCGTGCAGGTCATCGGCAATGGTGCGAATCGCTGTCGACACGATCGTCTGGTCCAGCGCCGCCAGTAGGATGCCCAGCATCAACCCACCGAGGATGGTCAAGATCTGACGGTGAGTGAAAGCTTCCGGCGTCGGGGGGTTGTGGTAGTGCTCTGGCTCCACCGCCACGGTGACGGTCATGAACAGAATCCCTCCTGGGTGACCAGGACGGTGTGCTTCGCCGCGACGGCCACATCGGCCCCGTCACCAGGAGGCGCACCCATACCCGTTGGTTGCAGCATACAAGTAAATGTACGAGGCAAGCATGCACTCTTAGCGAGGCTGCCCGCAAGCGGGATCCGCCCGGCCGTCTGGCACTAGGCGGTGGATGCCGTGCTGATGAGCACGCGGCGCAGGAGTGGATCTAGCACGCTCTTGTCGCCGAGTTCGATATCACGGCTGCCTGTTCGATCTTGAGCAGCCCTGGTATCGAACTCGGCGACAAGAAGGTTGGTCACGACTCAGAGATCCTCCACGGAGGATACTTTGGTCGGTTCGGGCACTCTCAGGTATCAGATTTGCAACGGATTCCCTCGGCAGGGAGCTCCAGGTTGGTGAGGTAGCTGATGCCGGCGTCATCGACGCATTTGTTCCCTTGTAGGAATGCGGTGTGCCGGGTGCCTTCGAAGGTCAGCAGGCGCGCTTTGATGTCCCGTGCGAGGTTGACCCCCGCCTGATACGGCGTAGCCGGATCCTGAGTCGTGGAGATCACCATCACGGTCGGGAGGCCGGGGGTCTGCGGGTGGTGAGGTCCGCCGGTGGCAGGCACCGGCCAGAATGCGCAGTTGTCAAGAGCCGGCGAAGGTGGCTGTCCGTTGTCGAGGAATGGAGCGACCTTGCGATACTGGACGTCGATGTCGCGGACCACATTCGGGTCTTTGATGGCCGGATCGTCGGCACAGTGGACTGCCTGGAAGACGTCCATCTCGGTGGAGTAGCTGCCATCTAGTGAACGTCCGTAGTAGATATCCGCCAAACGCATGAGGCAGGAAATCTGAGAATTCAGAGCTTGGCAATCTGCATTCGATCGACCCTGGGCGAGCTGCTGCAAACCAAGGTTCAGCGTCGGCCATAGGCTGTTGAGGTAGAGCGCTTGAACGGTGCCGATCGTGGCGTCAGAGTAGGACATCTTACGTCCATCGGACACGCCGACCGGCTGGTCGATCAACGGGCGAACGAGAGCCTGGAACCTGGTGACAGCTTGACCGCTGTCCTTCCCCAAGCCACAGTCAGGCTGACCCACACACCACGCCACGAAGGCGTCGAAAGCCTTCTGAAATCCCCTGCCCTGGTCTATGAGCTGGGCAATTTGATCCTGCGCCGGGTCCACAGCACCGTCGAGGATCATTGCCCGGACATTCTTGGGGAAGGCCTCGGCGTAACTGGCACCGATCCTGGTGCCGTAGGAGTAGCCCAAGTAGGTCAGCTTCTCATCGCCGAGAGCCGACCGCATGACATCCATGTCGCGGACGACGTCGCGAGTGCCGACATTTGCGAGTACGTCTTTGCCGGTACGGGCGACGCATGCTTCATTATCGGCCTTTTCCTGATTCTCCGTCTTCGCGACCCCAGCCGGGGTGGAGTCGACGTTGAGATTCATCAGGCGTTCAGCATCGCGTGTCTCGCGGGTCCGGCAGATCACCTGCGGTTCACTGGAGCCGACGCCGCGCGGGTCGAATCCCACGAAGTCAAGGCGTTTCCCGATCTCATTGTTCGCGACGTCCTCCGAGAGGCTGGCCGCGGTGCTCATACCGGACGCCCCGGGCCCACCAGGATTGATCACCAAAGAGCCGACGCGGTGCGCTTGATCCGACGCGGGTCGCCGGAGCAGGCCGATCTTGATGACCCGGCCATTCGGATTCGCGTAGTCCAGCGGCACGTTGAGGAACGCGCATTGCAGGCCGGGGTCGGCGTAGGCCGTCTTGTCCCGAGGAGTCTCGGCGAAGGAGGTGCAACCGGTCCAGGACAGACGCTGGCCGTAGAACTGCTCCAGACCGGCTGGCACGACGCCGGCCGGCGCCCGCTGCGCAGCCTTGTCTGGGGCGGACGCGCACGCCAGAGCTAGCGACGCCACCGCGGAGAGCACCAGCCCGATGGACAGCTTCGGCCCACGTTTCATCCCAGAATCCTCCGCCTACCCGCTGTTCGCCGCGCAGTAATGAGCGCATCGCAAAGATCACACTGCGCAACCGGACCCCATCGCCGTGTGAGCTTACTCATGGACCTGACCGAGCACCTTCAGGAGGCGGTCTTTGATTTCAGGGCGGCCCGCGGCAACGAGGGTGAAGGTCGCCTCCCGGACCAGGCGCTGGGCGTGCTGCCGAGCGAGGATCCCTGAGCTGCCCACCGCCACCACCAGCGCACCAGCGCAGCGGTAAGCGTGCTCGGACGCGGCAGCCCGCGCAGCCGGCATCGTCGCCGGTTCGGCGAGTCCACCGTCGAGACGCTGACGGATCATGCCGTGCTCGATGTGCAGCAGTTCCGCGATCTCCGCTCGGCCGGCTTCGCCGATCATCTTGATGCACCGCCGGGCGACTCCCATCGCGAGGCAGCCGTTGAGCCGCGCGTTCACCAGTTGCTTGGCGAGGAACTCCCGGTGTGAGACCTCGGCGATGACCTTCTCGACCGGCAATACATAGTCGGTGAAGCGCAACCGGACAGTGTTACTGCCCTGAGCCGCGACCATGCGAAGCGGCTCTACGTCGATACCCGAACCACCCGTAGCATCGACCAGTCCGCTGATGATGGTGCCCGCGGGCTCCCCCGGCCTGATCGCGGTGTTGCGGGCCGAGATCTGCAGCACGTCGACGATGTCCCAGCCAGTGACCAGTGGGGCCTCGCCGTTGAGCAGCCAGCCGCTACCGGTGGCCGTCGCCCACAACCGCGGAGGCTGCGGGATCGCGCCGGCGTACGCCACCCCGCCGCGCACCTCCCCCCGGATGGCAGCATGAAGGTACTTGTCCCGCAGTTCCGCATTCGCCGTGCCGGTAAGGCCGCGCACCACGCCGTGGTGCTGCATCCAGGTGAATGTCGTGGCGAGGCACCCACCCACCAGCGCCTCCAGGATGCCAACCAGCGCTGGAATGTCCACCCCGATGCCACTGTGCCGGAGCCCACCGTGCTCAGGTCCACCCGCCAGGCCGTAAAAACCCTCTTCGGCGAGCAGGTCGAAATGACTACGGGGAATCACTCCCCGCGCGTCGACCTCGACGGCTGCCGGGAACAGCACCTCCTCCGCGATCGTGTGGGCCCGTTCCAGCATGCTCGCCACCCGCACAACGCTACCCGCAGGCGCAGTTGCATCACCGCTGCTTGGGCGGGACCCCTGGACGGGAACGAACGGACTTGCGCCCTAACATCGGCGGGTGCCGATTGACGCCACCACGCTGCTTGCTCATGCGCACCGTCCAGCTGCCCAGCTCACCCGGCGCGATGTCGCTCGACTCATGGTGAGCGTGCCTTCGATGGACGCCCTGGCGGCGATGCCTACGTTGCGCCGCGAGCTGCTCGCGGCTCGCAACCCGTTCTCCGCCAAGTTCTGGGAGTCAGCCGAGGCTGTCCTCAAACGGATCGCCGCCGGCGCAGCCACCGTCGGTGAGGTGCATGGCTGGCTCGAGGCAACCGGAAGCGAACCCACCGCGATCATCGGGCTGCACGTGTGGGAAGAGGAGCCCTCTCGCACGCAGCTTGCGCATGAAATGCATGACATGCTCGTCGCCCACCTCGAGGAGCACCTCGCCGCGGGCGACATCGATCCCGACCAGCTGCTCACGGAGAACCCCGTGGCACTGCAGGAGTATCGGGCGCTGCAAGAACGCTGGCTCACCTCGCCGTTACCGGACGGCCGCGTACCCATGAACGAGTTGCTCGACGAGGCGGATGAGGACCTTTTCGCCGAATGGGATGCCGCCGAGCAGGCCGCCCTCGACGAGCTCCAGGACATACTGGACGAGGTGGGTGAACGGCCCAGGCCGGACGCCGAGCTGGAAACCGCCTGCCGGAGCCTGCGCATCGCATTGCAGCACGGGGAGTGGCCGGCCGATCTCCTCCGGGCCGGCGGTGGGGTAGATCCGCGCAATCTGGACCCTGACGACCAGCAGCTCTGGCTCAGGTTGGCCACCGGTGTCGTCAACCCGGTGGAGGAGCCGCCAGAGGACATCCCGGTCGAGGAGCTTTCCGCCACCGCTCTTGATCACGAAGAGTGGCTGTGGGCGGTGGAGGCGCTGGCCAGGGGCGGTCCAGGAACTCCCGCCTCCGCCGAGGATCTCGCCCGGTTCACCGCGGGCGCCAGCGATGACGGGGACGACATCGACGTGCTGGCCGGATGGTTCAACTCTGTCGTGGAACAGTGGCAGCTCCTCGGCGCCCTGGACGATCGCGAGCGCCTCACCCGGCTGGGCTGGTGGGGCCTGCCTGAAGCGCTGGTGCAGGCCTGGTCCACCAACGCCGATAGTCCCGATTCAGCGGGCTCAGCGGGGTTACGGCGGGTTGAATAGCCCTACTGAGGCAGCTGGATTCGGCGGCCTCAGTAGCGCCAGCGGTGGGCGGCGACGACGTCCTCCAGTGGGCGGTCGGCAGCCCAGGCTGCGTCTGATCGGCGTACCGCGAGGAATGCGCCGAGCAACTGCTCGCCGAGCACTGCGGTGAACCGTTTGGACGTGATGAGTGCCTCTTCCTGCTCGGCCGGCGTGGTCGGCAGGCGGGTTACGCCACGGGCGGCGCGGTCCTGCTCGCTCCACCCGCCCGGGTCGGCCTGAATCGGCTCCCCGGGATCGGCTCCGTCGCGAAGTCCCGCCACACCGGCCGCGATGACTGCGGCCAGCGCAAGATACGGATTGGCAGAGGCATCGGAGACCTTGAGCTCGACATTGGCATGATCGGCACCGAGCAGCTCTGAGCCCGGGACATAGCGCAGCGGCGCCTCGCGGTTCTCCACTCCCCAGAACTGGTAGGCACTAGCCCAGTAGCCGGGACGCAGCCGCGCCAATGACGGAACACTAGGCGCGGTTATCGCGGCGAGTGCCCGGAGATCACGCAGCAACCCGCCCACCCAACCCGCCCCCTCCGGTCCCGGGCCTCGATGGGCGTCACCGGCCAGCAGGTTGCGTCCGCTACGCCACACCGAAGTGTGCAGGTGCCAGCCGTTCCCCACGTCCGCCGCTGTGAATAGCGGCGCGAAGCAGGCCCGCAGACCGTGTGCCCTGGCCGCGGCGTGGATGGTCTGGCGGGCCAGCAGCTGCCGATCGGCGGCCGTGATCGGGTCGGAGGCAACGATGCTGAGCTCCACCTGAGCCGGCCCGTACTCGGCATGCAGCTGATTGACCGGCACCCCGTTAGCCTCCAGGTCGCTGAGCAGATCGCCGATGAACTCGTCCACCTCCAGCAGGGCATGCGGGCTGTAACAGGGAGCCTGGTAGGCGGGCCGAGGCGCGGCGTCGGAACCGCCGAGGTCGCCGGCGTGGGTGAGCACGAATTCCATCTCGTAGCCGGCTTGGATCTCCAATCCCTCGGCGGCGGCCGCCTCGACCTGAGCTTCGAGCACCCCGCGCTGGTCGTATGGCCAGGGCGCGCCGTCCAGGGCTACCTGGCGACCAGGTGCCCACGCGAAGGCAGGCTGGCCGGCGAGCCGAGTCAGCCCACGCAGATCCGGTATCAGCCGGACGTCGCCGGAAGGAGTCGACAGACCCTCGTGGGCGAAAGTGATCGCGTCATGGGTGTCGTACACCGCGAACAGCGGGGTCACCCCGACCCCGCGCTGCGTGACCTCGGGTAGTGACGCGACCGGCACCGTCCTGGAGCGTGGTATCCCGTTGTTGTCTGCCCAGGTGATGGTCACGCCCACGACGCCACTGGCGGCCAGGTCCAGGGCCAGGGCTCCTGCGTCAACCATGTCTCCTACCTCCCCACCGGCACCCGATCTTGGTTGCGGTCAGGCTAGCGCGCGGAAGTGCCGATGGTCAGTGCGAACAGCAGCGGGCACGAAGCCTCTTCCACCGCTTGGGCCAACTGTCCACCATCCGATCCTGACTGCCACTTGCGCGGCGGCGCGCGGAGTGCGGTACTAGCTCCAGACAAGTAACTCGTAACCTCGGGAACACATCAAGGACTGCGTTCGTCTGCAACAGTGGGACCCTGGGATCCGATGTCTAGGGTTGACGGGTGGATCCCGTGAGTACCGCCGCCGGTTCGACCGGGTCTGGTCGCATTGACCTGACCAGGACGGAGGGAGAAGTCATGACCAGCACGCTTACCCGCCCTGAGTTGACCGCTTCCGACCGTTGCGATCGATGCGGCGCCGCCGCACGTGTCCGGGCAGTGTTGCCCTCGGGAGGAGAACTGCTGTTCTGCAACCACCATGCCCGTGAGCACTCGTCGAAGCTGAAGGAGCTCGCGGCGGACATACAGGGCAGCGGGGCATAGCCGTTGGCAACGGCAGTGTCAGATCCGACAGCGAGTGTGATCGAGGGCCTATTGGCTTCGTAGGTAGGCGATGCGCTTTTCGAGGTCGTCGGCGGTGGCCATCGCAGTGGGCGGCCCTCCGCACGCGGTGCGAACATCCTGGTGGATCGTCGCGTGCGGTCGGTCAGTGCGGTGGTGAGCCATCGCAACCAAGGTGTTGAGCTCCCGGCGTAGCCCAGCCAGATGCTCCCGCATCGTCGGCGATCGAGTCGTCACCGAGCCGGACGAGCGCTCAGTCGCCCGGGCGAGCTGCTCTTCCTGACGGCGTCGCAGCAAGGCCCGCATCTGGTCAGGTTGGAGCAAGCCGGGGAGTCCGAGGTAGTCCTGCTCATCCTCGGTGGTGGCCAAGGCGGCTGTACCGAACGATGCCCCGTCGTAGATCACCTGGTCCAGCTCTGCGCTGGCACCTAGCGCGGTGAACGCACGCTCCTGCTCCGCGGGCTCGTCGAGCTGCGCGTTTGCCTGGGCGAGCGCCTCGTCGTCCCACCCCTCCGCAGCCCGGTGCGGTGCACCGAGCACATGATCGCGCTGCTTCTCGAGTTCGCTCGCCAGCCCCAGCAGCACGGGCACGCTGGGCAGAAATACGGTCGCGGTCTCGCCCGGCCGCCTGGAACGGACGAACCGACCGACCGCCTGGGCGAAATACAGCGGCGTGGCCGCCGACGTGGCGTACACCCCGACGGCCAGCCGGGGCACGTCGACGCCCTCCGACACCATTCGGACCGCGACCATCCAGGGCTCGTCGGAGTCACCGAATCTGGCGATCCGGCCCGAGGCGGACGAATCGTCAGACAGCACCAACGCCGGCTCCCGACCGGTGATCTTCCGCAGAATCCCGGCATAGGCCCGGGCTGCGGTGTGGTCAGTGGCGATCACCAGACCGGCTGCGTCGGGCAAGGCGCCTGCCCGTAGCTGAGCCAGCCGGGTATCCGCTGCTGTGATGACCGCCGGGATCCACTCCCCCGCCGGGTCTAATGCGGTGCGCCAGGCCCGGGCGGTGTGCTCCGCGGTGAGCGGTTCGCCCAACCGCGCGGAGTATTCCTCACCAGCGCTGGTCCGCCAGCGGGCCTCACCGGAGTAGGCGAGGAACATCACCGGGCGCACCACTCCGTCGGCCAGCGCTTCGGAGTAGCCGTAGAAATGATCAGCGGTGGATCGCAGTGCACCGACGCCATCCGGTTCGTAGCTGATGAACGGGATCGGTGTGTCGTCGCTGCGGAACGGTGTGCCGGTCAACGCCAGCCGACGAACCGCCGGAGTGAACGCCTCCCGAACCCCGTCGCCCCAGCTCTTGGCATCACCGGCATGGTGGATCTCATCCAGCACGACCAGGGTGCGGCGCCCTTCGGTACGCACCCGGTGCAGGGTCGGATGCGCCGCGACCTGCGCGTAGGTGACCGCCACGCCCTGGTAGTCACGTGAAGTAGCGCCCACAGAGTTCCGGAATTCGGGGTCCAACGCTATGCCGACCTCGGCGGCCGCTCCCGCCCATTGATGCTTCAGGTGCTCGGTGGGCGTGACCACGGTCACCGCCTGCACGATCCGGTCGGCCATCAGCTCGGCTGCTACCCGTAGGGCGAAGGTGGTCTTTCCGGCGCCTGGTGTGGCGACCGCAAGGAAGTCTCGAGGCGCGCTGGCCAGATACCTGGTCAGCGCCCTGCGCTGCCAGGCGCGCAGCGGCCGCATGTCCGCTCCCTTCGGTCGCTGCCCTCGTGAGTGGCAAACAGTGTCAGGACACCGTTTGCCACTCACGAGGGGGGTCGCCCGAAGCGCGACCCCGCCCAATAGCCTGGAAGGTGATATGGATGCCTCGGCCGATCCCCCAGCCAGCGGCAGCGCCGCAGGCGCCGCTGATCAGCACACCCGGCGCTGGCCTCTGCGCCTGATCACCCGGACGGCCGCGAAAGCGTGGGATGACAGCTTCGTGTCGATGTCCGCTCAGGCAGCATTCTGGATGACGCTGTCGCTGCCGCCGCTGCTGCTGGGTTTGCTGGGCAGCCTAGGCTTCGTCACCAGCTGGTTCGGCCCGTCCACAGTCGAGGCGGCGCAACGGGAGATCGTGCGATTGGCCACCGGCGTCTTCAGCGCCGATGTTGTCAATCAGATCATCCGTCCCACGGTGTCCGACATCCTTACCCAAGGACACAGCTCGATCGTCTCGGTGGGCTTCGTCATCTCGCTGTGGGCCGGTTCCTCGGCGCTGGCATCCCTCGTTGACTCGATCACTGCCGCCTACCACCAACACAACGTCCGTCACCCGGTGTGGCAGCGAATCTTCGCGCTACTGCTTTACGCAGTTGCGCTCATCGGATCGGTCTTCGTGCTTCCGCTGACCGCGCTGGGCCCGGACCTGATACCCGAGCTACTTCCAGCTGCAGTGCGACCGACGGTAACCCAGCTGGTCGACATTTTCTACTATCCCGGGCTTGGTGTCCTGCTGATGGTCGGACTTGCCACGTTGTACAAAGTGGTGCTTCCCAACAAGCTGCCATGGCACCGCGGACTGCCTGGCGCGCTGCTGGCGATGGTGGTGTTCCTGGTCACCAGCACCGTGCTGCGACTCTATATCTCGTCGGTGACCGGTACCGGGTACACCTACGGAGCGCTCGCCGCCCCCATTGCATACCTGTTGTTCTCCTTCTTCATCGCGATGGCCATCATATTGGGCGCAGAGTTCAATAGCGCCATCGAGGAGATATGGCCCGCTCATCCGACCAAGCGGGATCGGCGGCGTGGGAGGCGGCGGACGATGGCTCGCCTGGCGGCGCGCATCCGCACCGACGGCAGCACGACGAGCAACGCACAGTCGCAACTCCCATCCGAGCAGGATGGCGGGCGGTCCACCGGCCAGGATGGTGCCACGCGTCAGCGAACCGCGTGAGCCACACAGCCGAATACTCACGGGTCTGCGCGATCGGAGCCCTCCTGCGGGGACCCGTACCGGACCCGTGGATATCCGCATCCCGAATCCTGCGGGACACCGGCACCCGGGGGGAAGTCACCGAAAGGTATGCCTATGTCCTTCGACATCGCCAGCTACAGCATCAACGCTCGCCGGGTCGCGGACGATGACGTCGACTACACCGCGTTCGA
>DASYMC010000302.1:0-5531 GCA_036009255.1 Pseudonocardiaceae bacterium | reverse complement strand
GGACGCCCTCGGCGGGTCGATCACCGAACCCGCCTGGCGGGTCAAGCCGAGCTGGTACCTGGTGGCGACCGAGGACAGGATGATCCCACCACCGGCGCAGCGCGCCATGTCCGAGCGGGCCGGCTCAACCATGGTCGCCGCGACGGGCAGCCACGCCATCTACCTCTCGCAGCCGGCCGCGGTAGCCGCTCTCATCGAGCAGGCCGCGTCCGCGGTGGCCGCGCGGTAACAGGTGCCGTAGGAGGCGCGGCGACGCTTACATCGCGGTGCCCAGGTAGGCCTCCCGGCGGACCGAGGATTTCGAAGTCCGTGGATCCCGACCTGCTGGAGGCGCACCGCCATGCCCCAGACCGGCCAGGTAGTAAGGAGAAATCTCGACCGAAGACGGTGCAGTCAACCCGGAACTGCATGAACCCACGCCAACGCGGTGAGCATCTGTTCCGTAGTCATAGGCAGCACCCCGCTACTACCTGCAATTTGTCTAAGGTCGATGCCAATCTTCGGGTTCAGGTCCGAGGATGTCCGTGGTCGTCCGTAGCCGTTGATGTACCAATTGATGTAGGCCAGGGGATCTTCGTTCGCGGGCTATGATCGGCTGGAGGTCCGGTCGCCGAGCACCTAATTCTGGGTCAGGTGCTTCGCCACCAGCCTCTCCGCAACGATCACGGATCGTGCATGTAGGGACTGGGTGGCATCCCGTCGGCCTGGCGCAGCCCCGACCGCCCGGTGCCCCGGGGGCAACATCCTCGCTCTGCTGTCGGCCGAGCTTGCCATGCTTGCCCCCGGGGCACCGGGTGGTAGCCCTCGGGGAGGTCGATGGGATGCCACACCCCTACCTGCTGCCGGGCTCGACGCTCGTGTCAGCCATCCTGGAGGCCTGCCGGAGTGCGGGGCGGCGAGCGCCCGCAGTTGGTTCGGCCGAACCGAGTGTCCGGCTCAGCACAGGACGCCAACCTGCTAACTAGCGATTACCAGAAGCCACTACCGGACAGTGCTGGTCATGGCTGGACATCCCGCTTGACCAGCTCAGACGCCTCTGGTTAGTGCGTGCTGGTACTGGATGTTGGTGGCTGTTCCAGGTAGGTAAAGAGGGTGGAGATGACCATGGTGGCCGCTTTGGAGGCAGGCGAGCGCCGAAGTGAGGATCGATTGGGTCAGCCGAGCTTGCCTTGAAGAGTGAAGAGAGCACCCGACGTGTGAACGAAGCTGACATTCATCCCAGGCCAGTCGGATTCCAGTCCGTGCTTGAGGCTGAGTCCTAGATCGTGCCCGGTGTTCGTCCTCATTAGCCCACGTCGCGTCGCTTGGGCTCAGTACTGCTCACCGTGATCGGGAGTGTCACATGCTGGCTGCCGTTGCGAGGTACCTGGGATGCACCGTGTACGTCTCTGCTCCTGCCCCGTGCCGTCGCTCTGCCGCCTTTGTTCGTCGCGCGGCCGCGACGTTAGTCGTTGCGCTGCTGCTGGCGGAGCAGGTCGCGGATCTCGGTGAGCAGCTCGACGTCGGTGGGTCCGGCCGGGCCAGCCTCCTCGCCGCGTTCCCGTCGTGCCTTGACCGCGTTCATCGGCATCACGATAACGAAGTAGACCACCAGCGCCACCAGCACGAAGTTGATCGCGGCCGTGATCACCGCCGCGAAGTCCACGTACGTGGTGTCCTTGCCGGGGATGACGGTGAAGCCGAGGCCCGGGCTGCCGGCCGGAGTGATCGCGTTGATGAGTGGCTTGACGACCTTGTCGGTGAACGCTGAGACGACCAACCCGAAGGCGACCCCGATGACCACGGCGACGGCGAGGTCGACGACATTGCCACGCAGCAGGAAGTCCTTGAAGCCTTTGATCATCTCGAACTCCTCCTCTTCCGTCAGCTGCGCAGTGTAATGGGGCAGTGATGTTGAGCCGATCAAAGTAGGGCCGCCCTTCGCAGCTGGCGATCACCGCCGGACTGTCGGAGGGCGCCACGCGACGCTGGCCGAGGCCTTCCGACGGGCGGACCTCAACGATCTGAGCCAGGGCCTGATCCGCTCCGGCTGCCCGGTGAGCACGTACGCGCGGTACGGGAGTCCATCGACGTAGGAGTCTTCTTCACCCGCACCGCCCCGCGCGCCATCGTGCGGCACCTGATCCGCCACCCGCTCGACCTGCTGCCTAGCGTGCGCGCCCGCCGGGCGCTGAATGAGACCGCACACCACAACGCGGACCGTTAACCAAGGATTCTCGGGCGACTGTTTCGGTTAGTTGCGGATAGATACGATGACCTCGCGTTTTCTCGATGCTGATCACTGAGCGTCTGCGGTTGTTTTCGGTTGTTTAGCCGTCATAGGTGCTAGGACACCCGTAACGGAACCGAGCACAAACGGACGGGTCCTAACCAAACGATCAACAGCCCACTGCGATCACCGATACCCCTTGGATGCTGGTAGTTCTGCGGTGTCTCGCCGGCATTGAACGCGACCGGTGGCAGCCTTCGACGGGACGATCGGGGACTGCTCGCGGCCTTCCCGGCTTCCATGGCGACGCAGCAGCACCACAAACGGGCAGACTCTATCGAGCTCGGTTTTCTCGTCACCACCGCTTAACATAAGGTACCACGCTAATATAAATAGCCTTTGCGCCAGTCGCCAGATGGCGATCTATTTACCTGGGTAGCTGCGGGCCGGTGAGACAATCGCGCGATCCCGAGGCGATGCACGTGCATATGCAGCAGCAAAGTATCGTTCCACATTTTCCGTTGACAGGCACTTGACGGTAGGTTAGTCTCTCCCGCCCATACCCAGAAGGAGACACACCAGTCGCGCACGGGCGGAAACACCGGCTGTGACCCTGGTGGACTAATTCAATGAGCTATTCCGAATCGGCTGAACAAACAGCCGCCGTTGTCGCTGCGCTGGCTCAACTCGGCGTGCGCCCTGGAGAACGGGTGCTGATCACGCTGCCCGACGGTCCCGGCTTCGCCGAGGCATTCGCCGGCACAATTAAACACCAAGCGGTGCCCCTTCCGGTCAATCCGCGGCTTCCCGCCCACGACATCGCCGCAACGGCCGCCAACGCAGGCGCTCAACTACTGCTGGCCTCGGCGGATCAAATTGAAACGCTCACTGATCTGGGAACCGAGCCGCCGATCCTGATCGACGGACCACAAGGGCCATGGGCGGCCGCTCTGCGATTGCTGCGCTCATTCAGTGACAAGTCCACCCGCAAGCAGGTGGTCCTGCTACCACACGCCCCGATCACGCCCACGGACACCCGATCCCACAACCGCCCTGCCACGGAAAGCCCACCGGCATGAATCGAGACAGTTTCGTGTGGCAGTATCCAACCCCCCCGAGAGGCAACAACGCAGCGCAAACACGGGACAAAAGCCTACGTCATTCGGCGGGCCCATTGCTCTACCTGCTTCCCTTACCCCCAGCGACGCCGCCACGTGCGTAAAGCGGCGCGAACATTGCCGGCCATGATGGGATACTGGCTTTACCAGCGCTGACACGTCTCGACAGTACGTGCTGGCGCCGGAGGTTGCGGCTATTTTCGGCTAGGTAAAGGTGGGATAACCATAGGGCCGTCTTTCCTTGCCGCACGATATGAAGGCGGGAAGCGGGTATCCCGTCGCGTCGGCGAGCTTGCCTCGAAGCGGGCCAGGGACAGCGGTCCATGTGGAGCACCCAGCGGCTAAACGACATAGACCCCCTGCACCTGGCCCGCTATGCCTCTGGCGCCGACGCGACGGGATACCCGCGCTCTGGTGACCCCCACCACTACCCAGCCCCAGTCCGGGAGCCATCCCGGAGCGAAGGCCCACCGGAGGCATCTGTGTTGATCTGGAGCTTGGGAACCCTCCAATGATGCCCTGCTACAGGCCTTGGCCTGCGGCCAGCTGTGGTCAGGAGTGACCTCCATTGACCGTTGCTGTCCCCTCTTGTGGCACGCGTGTGGCACGACGTACCGCGCCCGACACCGCCCTGTAAAGGTGCGAACCGTACAGCGCACGGCCGCCTGAAATCCCGACTGCGGCCCATGCGCGGGCTCAAACGGCTGTGCTCGGCGCGAGTAATCAGCGCGGGACACGACTTCGTCCGAAATCTCCACCGCGGTCATTGCGAACTGGTCACCAATATCGATCCGCGGCATCGGATCCTCCACGCCTTCACCGAACTCGTTCTCGCCATCTGAGCTATGCACCACAGCGCCCGACCGTGCCCACCACGCGATAATGCAACAGCGCCCGCTCTGGGGATTAAACCCGGACCGTTGAGTCACCAACGCGTCGCGCCAGTCGTCAACAGCAACAACACCAGCGACACCGACCGCAACGGAGCGACTAAGCTCCTCCGCCGGTCGTAGCGATGCCTTCTTGACACCACTGACATATCCATTCGGAGTGCGTGTCGTCCTTGTACTCGAAAAGGTTTCCTGGACAGCCGGTCCGCTTTCGGTGGCGCTCTATCAAGATGGCCACCATCGGTCCAGGTACCCCTCGTTTTCCGTCTTTGTCGATCACTTTGTCCACTGCGTCTCGTTCCGCCCTAAGATTGCGGTGGAGTGCGGCCACAACGCGTCGCGCCAGTCCCTCGACAGCAACAACACCAGCGACACCGACACAACGCTGACACCATCAGCAGGTGTTCACCCACCTGAACAGACTATGAACTCTCAACCAACAGATGCCACATAATTATCATTCAAACGGTCAAGACTCAAACGATTCACCCATTCGGCCGCGACATCGTCACTTACGACGGGGGAAATGAACACAGTGAGTACATATCCCAGTGGTCGGCATTTAAGGCGCCCGGCCGCGGTTGTGCGCTCGCTCCAGGGTCCCCTTGCGAACAGGCATCGTGCCCTCATCCAACGCCTCCCCCCCTCGATGCAAGTCACCCTGTTCACGGGGTGACGGTGGGTCCGGGGCCGCGTAGGGCTCGCGAAGCGACGGTTCGATGTAGGGGGCGACCGAAGGGAGAGAGGGGTCCCGGCACGGGATCGCCCTAATGGATGTGCCGGCACGCCGCTAAGACACTTCAGTCGAGGGTGACGGGAATCGCACCGGCCGACGACATTTTGGTGACACTCCAGCGTCGGCCACCGTCCTCTGCCGCGATGCATCGGGGCGGCGGCAGGGCGACACAGCAGAGGACCCTGCGATTAACAGACGCATGCAATTCCCTGGTCGGACCGCGCAACGTGGGCATCCGGTGTTCGCTGGGTAGTATCCGAGTGCAGCAGCGTGCTGCTCGTTGCGGTGATCTGGGCAGATCTTCGTGATGTCCGGTGCTATCCGATCGTGTCCGGCTGTCCACGGCTGGTCGCGCCCTATACGCGCCCCAGCATCCAGCCCGTACGGCGATCTGGCGAGCGGTCATGCTGACCAGCTGTCACCTGATGATCTTGCGCGCTGGTCGTGGTGGGGTATCCCGTCGATCCTGGCGCAGCCCGACCACGCGGTGCCCCGGGGGCAACATCGCCTGCCAACCGCTGGCCGAGCTTGCCAGCCTTGCCTCCGGGGCACCGCGTGGTAGCCCTTGAGGGAGGTCG
>DASYMC010000301.1:0-8154 GCA_036009255.1 Pseudonocardiaceae bacterium | reverse complement strand
GCTGTCGTCGCGGATCGCGTAGGTGAGGGCGTCCACCGCGGCCGGGATGTAGACCAGGCCGGTCCCTGGGCGGTTGGCGGAGTCGTTGGCCACCACGCGCGCGAACTGCACACACCCGTCGCCGGCCTGCTTCGACGCGATCAGCGCGTTGAGGCCGGCACCGCCTTGATTGGGCCGGGTGATGGTGCAGTTGGCGGGGGGTGCCTTGGTGGTGATCTGGCCGGGGGGACCGTTGTCATAGGACCCGATGACCTTGACGCCGCCAATCGTGATGATGTCGGACAATGCGTTCATCAGTCCTTGGGTGGTCTGCGCGCCGACTCCAACCAATTGACGGAACTGCGGATCACCGTTGGGGTCGGCTACTGCCGAGCCGACGGTGAGTGAGAGGGTCGCCAGGCAGGCGCCGGCGACGAGGAGCAGGTTTCTTTTTCGCATCGTTGCTATCCTTTGCCACGCAGGGATGCACGGACCGTTGTCCGGGCGCGCACGCCAGTGACATGCGAACCAGCGGCATGCCAACCACGCCGTCACTGACGTCTTGCTGCAGAAAGTCGACCGGGCTGGTGACCGGGAGCTGGAGACTCCTGGTCACCGCTCGGTTGGCGTCACCTCCCTCCGCGCGCGACGTCGTGCCGCGGCGCCCAGCAGGTAAATGACCGGCGAGGAGGTCCTGAGCAGGTGCATGGCCGGTGGGGATGCCGCTGCCAGCGCGCCGCCGATGAGGACGATCAGGAGCAAGGCGCCCAGCCAGGCCGGCCCGGGCAGCGACGGCGTGCGCAGCGCTCTGGCGACCGGCTTCTGGGGCACGCTCGGTGTCTTGGTGACCGAGCCACGGGCGGGCTGAGTCGCGACGCCGGCGGGTGGTGGGTTAGCCCGCGCGCCCGGATTCGTCGTCGTCGCACCCGTGTCTGCTGCTGTGTTGCTGGAGCCGCTGGTCGAGCGGGCTGGGTTCCCGGCCGCGCCGCCGGGGACGATCGCAGTGCTGGTCGGCTGTTCTGCCGGTCCAGGGGGAGCGCTCTTGCCCGCCTGCGCCTCGACCGTCGCCGCGGCGGCGGTGGTCTGGGCCTTGAGCGCATCGGGAAGCGGCACCATGCCCAGTGGGAGCTTGCCGGGTGCTAGACCCGGCTGCTGGCCCGCACTGGCCGCGTAGCGCAGGAACGCTGCATAGTCCTTGCCGGCCGCAGCGTCCAGTGTGGACGGCGCGGTGACCGCGTAGCTCAACGCGGTCAGCGGGTAAGCCGCTTGGTCAGCGGCGCCTGGGTCGGACGCCAGCACACCTGCCACCGCGCTGGGCTTCATGGCATTTTCACCAGCCAGCATGCTCTCGGCGGTGGGTGTGACGTACTTCCCGGCGGCGTTGCGCAGAGCCGCGGTCGGCAGGCCGTATCGGCTGGCCGTTGCCGTGTCCACCACCGCGAGCAACGCCCGATGACCGGCGTCCTGCGGGTCGAGCTTCTTCGAGGTCGGTGTTTGGTCGAAAGCGAGCCCGGTGGTCCGCGCCTGGCTGTCGCCACGGCTAGCTGAGCGGCCGGAGTCGTGCATGTCCTTGGTGAACGGATGGCCGTCCAGTGTGCAGATCTTCCCCTTGATGTCGCTGCCGCCGATGATCTGCTCGACGCAGCTCTGGTCGTTACGAGGGAAGGTGGATACCGGAAGCGCGAGCCCCTGGTTAGCGGGGTTGACCACCATTCCCGCGTCGGGTACACCAGCGATGAACGCACTCGCGTCCGGGTCGGCCTTCACCCAGCTCCATAGCAGCGAGGTGAGGTCCGAGCCGTCGAGCTGTACCAGCGCGTCCGCCGGCCGGTTGAAGTTGGCGAATCCTTTGTACTCGGGGTTGATGTCAAGGAACTCGGGGTCGACCGTCAGGGCGAGGGGGTTGTTCTTCATCTTGTCCGGCGGGTGCACCAACGCACCCAGGTAGGACTGGGTGAGCAGCTTGGCGACCAGCCGCGGCGTGAGTTTCATGGACAGGAACCGCTGGCCGTCGAGCGCCAGGGCGGCTGGGGGATCTGATCCGAGCGGCTGGTGCTCGACGTTGAAGGCGATGGTCAGCCCGGACAGCCCGACCGGCGCGTAGATCAGCGAATGGTCTGCCGGTGCCTGCTCGGGCGGGATCGGGTTGGTCAGCAGCGCCAGACCGGGAGTGCTGCCGTCCAGCACCTGGTTGCGGATCACGTCGTCGGTTAGCTGGGTATAGCCGTAGAGGGCGCCACCGCCGGTGCACAGCGCCGGCTGCCAGCTGTTGACAGCGTCGGCCGCGAGCTCGTGACCGATCAGCCGGCGCTCTGACGCGCCGATTGGGCAGGATTGGCCCACCGGCTGGAAGTCCAGCGGGACAACGAGCCGGTTGTCCCAGTTGGTCTGGCTCAGTGGTGAGGAGTCCAGCCGGTTGAAGCCACTGCCGCTGCGAGTCGAGCCGTCCACTTCGGTGGTCCCGCGGGGCACGATCACCAGCCAGCAGGACCGACCCTGGATGACGCCACCCGTGGTGAGCGGCTCGCCACAGCCGAGACCGGCCGCCTGGCGCACGGTCTCGACCTCGAAGAACACCTGGCCGCTACCGTCGCCGTGGGTGCTCCCCAACGGAATCTCGTTGGTGATCTGGGAGTCGAAGAAGTCGTTTTCGTTAACCGTGGCCGGGCCGGTCGGCTGGTCCGTCCCGACAGCCCAGAATGGCACGTAGGCGTTGTCGAAGCTGCCCGTCGCCTGCTTCAGCTTCTCCTTCGGGTCGACCAGGTTCCCGTAGTTGATCTGACGGGACCGCACGAAACTGCCACCATTGTTTGTCGAGCCGCTGCTCGATCCGCCGTACTGGCATTGGGTGCGGTCCGGGCCGTTCTTCTGGTCGTCGCCCCAGCACTGCATGATCTGCAGGTAGTTGACTCCGAAGTCGCCGCTGGACGGCAACGTCGGGTGGCCGCCGGTCCATGACAGGGTGACCGCCTGGTTGATCAGGTTCTTGGTTTGGCCGACCGTCACCTTGAGGTTCGCGAACTCGCCGGTGCCGGTCACTGTGACCGTTGAGTCGGACGGCGCTGGATCCGCGGCAGCGGCGGAGATGGGCGGACTGCTGAGAAGGATGCTGATCGCGGCCGCGCCCAGCGCCAGCACCCGAGGCGTGCGGTGGGCGCTCATGCCGGCGGTCCTTGCCGGCTGCGCACCCGGTAGGCGAGCAGCGGTGGCCCGAGCGCCAGCCCGAATATCACGACGATGGTGAGCAGCGCGAGCACCATCTGCCGCCGGTTGTCGGCGGCATCGACGGATACCGGCACGGCGGCCGCACCGGAGGTGCCAGAACCACCCGCCAACGCGGGGCCACCGATCACCTGCCCGGTGTCCGGATCGACCACAACTGGCGCACCGTCCAGGCCTGTTCCGCCTACAAGGCCCCCAGCCGCGCTCGCAGCGTTGTTCGTCCCATCGTTGCCGTTTGATGCTCCGCCGCCAGCGCCGCCGCTGGAACCACCCCCACCGCCTCCACCGGTGGCGGCCCCGCCTCCATTGCGGGTCGGCGTCGGTGCCGTAGCGCCGCCAGTGCCGGTGGCGCACTGCACCGACGCACCCTTGAGGTCACATGGGCTGGGCTGCGGCGCGTCCTTGGCGACCTTGTTTCCCCCGTCCGGGGAGACCGTCGGGTTGTTGCACCTCGCCAGGTTGTTGCGGTCGAGTTTCTTCGTCGAGCCGGGGATCTGGTTGATCTGATCGACTCCGGCCTGCACCAGGTTGATCGGCAGCGGCGAGTAGCCCAGGGTGTCGGCCTGTTGCTGGCCCTCGCAGAGGAAGTAGGCGGCGAACTCGGAGAGCGTCTGACCCTTCGCTGCGGTGAAGTGAGAACCTGGGCTGGTGTCCTTCGGGATGATCATGTAGCTGTAGCTGGACAGTGGGTAGGTCCGCGGGTCGGTGTCGACGTAGACCTGGCTCAAATCCTGGGTCAGGTCCTGGTGGATCTGCGCCTTGAGCAGTGCGACTGCCACACTGCCCGCTTTGGGCTCGACGTAGTAATTCGCCTTGTTGAGGACCTTGGCCACCGGGAACCGCGCGTTGCGGGCGTAGGAGTACTCGACGTAGGTGATCGCGCCCTCGCTGGCGTCCTGGGCGACGAACCCGGCCACGCCCTGCGACTGCGCCTTGGCCTCCATGCCGGGGCCCAGCGGGTAAAAGGAGGTGAAGCCGCAGGGGGTGAGGTTCCGGCCGTTGCGGTGGCAGTAGTCATCCCAGATGGTCGGGTACTGGCTGGCCATCCAGGTGGTGAGTTGGGCAGTGGTGCCCGAGCCGTTGGAGTAGACCACCGGCACGATCTGGAGCTTGGGCAGTACAAGTCCCGGATTGTCGGCCGCGATCGCCGGGTCGCCCCAGTTGGTGATCTGCTGGGTGAAGATCTTGGCGATCGTCTCCCCGGACAGCCGCAGGTTCGTCACCCGGTTGTTGCCGATCTTGAGGTTGTACATGAACGCGGTGCCGCCGGCGACGATCGGCATGTACCCGAACGCTCGGCTCGGGTTCGGATCGAGCACCCCGCCGTCGCGCAGGCCGAAGGGGATCTCCGAGACGGCGTAGTCGACCTGGCCGGCCCGGAAATCATTGCGGCCGTTGGTCGAACCGTTCGGCGAGAAGTTGATCGTGATGCCGTAGAGGCTGGCGACGTTTTTCCGCCACTGATCCAGGGCGTTCAAACTCCACGTCGAGCCGGAGCCGCTGATCGGGACGAAGCTCGCCGCCGCGCCGGCGCTGGACGCGAGAACGGACAGCATCCCCGCCGCGACGATCAGCACCGTGACCATCGCGGCGATGCGATGACCGGGTGGGTTACCTGGCATGGGTGCTCCCCACCCGGCGGGAGTGTTCCCGGTCGGTGAAGCGGGCCACGTCACGCTGCGAGTCCCGAGCGCGATTGCGCTGCGCCCGGGCGGACAGCTCCCCGGCGGCTCGGCCGCCGAACACCCTGGCCACGGCGAACAGCACCAATACCAGAGCCAGCAGCACAGCGCCGGCACCGAAACCGCGGGCGATCATCGTCGGCTCCGGGGAGCGGGAGAAGACGAAGGTGGCCAGCGGCAACGACACCATCGGTCCCGAGGTGGGGTCGAGGTTGAGGCCCGAGCCGAAGCCGGCGGTGATCAGCACCGGTGTCGTCTCGCCGAGTCCCCGCGCGCTGCCGAGCAGCACCGCGGTGGTCAGCCCCGAGCGTGCGCTGGGCAGCACGACGTGCCACACCGTGCGCCATCGTGGCGCGCCCAGCGCGTACGAGGCCTCCTTCAGCGAGGCGGGCACCAGCCGGAGCACCACGTCGGAGGCCCGGATGATGATCGGCAGCATCATCACGCTGATCGCCAACCCGGCGGCCAGCCCGGACTTGGTCAGCCCCAGGGTGAGAATGAACGACGCGAGGACGAACAGCGCCCCCAAGATGGCCGGGAGCGCGGTCATCGCTTCGACCACAGTGCGCACGAACCGGGGCAACGGCCCGCTGGCCTCGTTGAGGTACGCCGCGCAGGCCAGCCCGAGCGGCACGGTGATGAGCAGCGCGATCGTCAGCTCGATGAGCGTGCCGACCGCAGCGTGCAGGATGCCCCCCACCGACAACGGGTCCAGCGGACCGGCCAGTTGCATATCCGAGATGAGGAAGTTCACGTGGATCAGCACCTCGCGGCCTCGCCAGAACGTGTAACCGACGACGAACAGCAGTGCGAACAGCGCCACCACAGCCAGGCTGCGCGCGGCGACGGAGGCGAGCCGATCCCTGACGATCCGGCCGTCCTGCTCCAGCACCAGCATCACCACCCCGTAGAACACCAGGAACAGCAGGTAGGCGAGCACCACGAAGCCGGCCACGTTGACCGACGGGATCACCCGCATGACCAGCAGAGCCGCCAGGCTCAGCCCAGCCGCAGCCGCGCCGATGACCACATCGGCTTCGCCGCGGACCGACGTCGAGCGGCGGACCTCCGCGTCGCGCGGGACCTCCGGGGCGTACGTTCGGTCGAGCACCGCGCCACCGGTGGTGTACGGGGGGATCGAGGTCATCGCTCAGGCCTCGCTCAGCTGGCCCGAGCGGCTGCGCACGATGATCGCCGACGCGGCGAAGTTGACCACGAGTGTCAGGGCGAACAGGGACAGACCGGCCGCCATCAGCGCTGTCAGCTCGAACGGGCTGGCCGCTTCGAACCGCAGCGCGACCAGCGCCGCCACGGAGTTCGTGCCGCTGCGCAGGATCTCCGGCTGGATATGGAAGACCGGAGTAATGATCATAACGACGACGATCGTCTCGCCCATCGCCCGGCCCAGCCCGAGCATGGTGCCGCCGATCATCCCGCCCCGACCGAAGGGCAGCACGACGCTGCGGATCATCCCAAGCTGGGTGGCGCCCAGGGCGTAGGCGCCCTCGCGCTCCCCGATCGGCGTCTGCGAGAAGGACTCCCGCATCACCGAGCAGATGGTCGGCATGATCACCAATGCCACCACGATCCCCGCGACGAACGTTGAGGATTCGTACTTGGTCGCGGTCTCCAGCGGGTCGCCGGGGTGCGCGTCGTGGATGCCCAACAAGGGAAGCCAACCGAAGGTGGACGTGATCCACCGGGCCAGCGGGATGACCAGCGGATTGAGCAGGTAGAAGCCCCACAGCCCGTACACGACGCCCGGCACCGCAGCCATCAGGTCCACCACGTTGATCAACAGCCGGCGCAGAGTGGGGGGTGTGTACTCGGAGATGTAGAGCGCCACCCCGGTGGCCAGCGGCACCGCGAGGGCGACAGCGACCGCGGCGATCAGCAGGGTGCCGGTGATCACCGTCGCGATTCCGAAGTTGTGTGAGTCGGGTTCCCACGCCTGCGTGGTGAGGAACCTCAGGCCGGCATCGGCGACTGCACCTGAGCCCCGGGCGAAGAGGAAGAGCCCGACCGCACCCATGATCAGGAGCACCGCGATGCCGGCACCGCGCAGCGACAACCCGAAGATCCGGTCCGCAGCGCCGGCGGCGGACGTCACCTGTCGCGCCGACTCTGGTGGGTCTCCTGGCCCCAACGTCGGCGTGGTCACGACGGTGGTCACCGATACATCACCCGGACTGGCGCCGAGCCTGAGGTTTCGGCAACCAGCTGCAAAAACGCGTTACATGTGATCCGGGCGCGGACCTGGCGGGGGTAACTACGAGACGCAGTGGCGACGATCTCGCCGTCCAAGCGGACCGACCACACCCACTGCCGTTGCCGGTTGCGCACCGTCTCGCCGACGGCTAGGTGCAAGCTCTCCTGCAAGGTGCGGATCGTCGCCAGGCACGCCGCCACGTCGGCGGAGGTGTGCACCGACTTCGCGATGCTGCGGTTATTGGCGGACATGAACCGCCACGTGAATCCCCGCTCCAGGGGGTGCGGAATCTTCGCCTGTGATCCAGCCACGGCATCCGCCCCGCTCGGCACCACCGAGTGCACACAGCGTGGCACTGGCACCGACAAGACCTGGAACCGAGCAGCCATCACGCAGCGCTCACCGACATCACTGGCCCATCGCAGATGAGGAACTTCACCGGCTTACCTTCCGCAGAAACGGTTGAGAGGGGGGACGTTGCGCGGCCAAGATGAACAGGAGAAGGCCGACGGTTGACCAGAGGATGGCCGCATGCCCTACAGGGGATGACTACATATCGTCATTGAGCAGGATTATCGTCACTCACAAGAGTAAAGGTTTCGGCAGATTGCCCTGCCCGCCGCGAATGTCTGGCTCTGCGCCGCAAGGGGACACATGCGAGGCCGAAAGTTCGTGCTGTTGGTGTACGGCGCACACGATCGTAGGAATGTCATCAGAGTTCCGCAAATGCGGTTTCAACCCGTCATCCAGGGAGAAGTTCGGTTATTCTTTTGTAGTCGTGTGACAATCTTTTGGTCGACTACTGGACCCCTTCCGTTCACCCTGAGGACGCGCAGCATCCCTATGAAGTCGTGCGTGGCGAGCCGGCGGCATAGCGTGGGCGCGTCCGACGGGTGCTCGATTGCAGTGGCGTCCTCGAGTTGGCTGCGCGACCAGCCGTATGATCATCAGCTTCGCTACAGAGACACCGACTTTGGCAACGCAACCGCAGCGTCGTGGCGTGCTCGCAGTGCGCGCGACATGCCCTCTCCCGGACAACCGCCCTTGAGCTGGTCCGCGTCG
>DASYMC010000300.1:0-3466 GCA_036009255.1 Pseudonocardiaceae bacterium | reverse complement strand
CCGCTTACGTCACCGCCAGAGGCGACGGCACCGTGACAGTGATCCGCCCGTCATCCTGACGGCTGTAGCGGACCAGTGCGCGTGTGACGCCGGTGAGGCGTGCGAATCGCCGCGCAGACCAACCATGCGGAGTTGGCGGTGCACTTACCCGAGGGAGGTGCGCTAGCACGGAATCCTTCAGATCGGCGCTGAGCTGCTCGATGTGGCGTGGTCACTTGGTGGCCTGGAGCCGCCGTTCAGTATGATGGTGCGGGTAGACTGCGATCGTCGCACTATGTGTTTCTAGGTGTCGCTTCCGTAAGATCGGTGCGCGAGTTTTTTCGTCTCTCGGAGGAGTGCGCGGCGGCTACCGTGTGGCCGGTGCCGGCGAGGTGCTGTCCCGGGTGGCCATGCTCCCGCGTGCACTGCCAGCGCAGGACTAGAGTCACACAAGTATCATCAAACCACTCGAAACCGCATTTCCGATAACCGCTGTCCTCATAAAGGCCCGATGTCGGATCAGGGTTGCCCACAATGATATGGCCCAACGGATCGTCCATGTCACACCGCAGCGGCGATCTCATGGGGCCTACGGCGTGAGGTCGATACCGAGGCGCCGAGGACAAGAATCACCAGAAGGGGACGCGCCCATCCAAACCTGATAGGATACACAAGTACTTCCTCTACTTGAGGGAATCGTAATGCTGATCGCACATCACTACATGATATAGACCGTTTCACAGTTCGACATCAGGGATTACCCCTAAGAACGTCGGATATCAACCCTTAAGGGACCACAATCGGTCGCCGTCTATCTGCCACTACAGCAGGAGTATACTTTTCCGGGGTGGATGCGCGCGAGGAGCGCAGCGCCGACCGGTAGAACCGACCATGGTGTCGCACCAGCGCACCAAGATTGGATCGATTTGGGGCGAGCTCAGCGAAAGTGGAGTAGATCCTTAGGCGCAACTGCCAACTGCGGATCGCCACTGACCTTGTTGAGGGCATCCTGCTACTTGGTAGGCCGCAGGTCCGAACCCTGACGGGGACGCATCGACACAGATCAGAGGCGCGCGGTTCGATCGGTCCGTGACCGACCCACCTCTACCCACCCCACCCGATTGCGGGGCACCAGCGGGTCTTGCGCCGCAGCCGCAGCCCCTATTCGCGTCGCGACATGTAGACGTCCTACGTCATTCAGACGCTTGTGCCAGGTAGTCGGCGATCTCCTCACGGCAGGCCGGCTCGGTCGCGCTGAGTCGTCACCAAACGTCGGGAAGATCGTGTGCCCGCCTTCGACTCGGTGGGTGGCTGCAGATCAGCGTCTGCATATCAATGGAGCACGGACCTCAACGGTGGCGGACTTGGACAAAGCTTCACACCAACCGGGCGCGATTCGCAGTGGCCGAGCACATCGAATACTTATAACCGTCAGCGACTGCATTCCACCCTCGGCCGCCGACTTTCGTCGGAACGCTTACCGAACTACCAGACCCGGACGGTAGCCTGACCGGTATCACCATGAGGACTAACCAAAATTCCGGGGCAGCCCACGACTGGACTCACATCGGCAAGCTACGACGAGCTGACGACTAAAGGTCACGCGCACAAGGTCACTTCCAGTTTACTGACACACGAAAATCCAAGACTAGGCCGATACTAAGCCACCACTAAGATGGATCGAAGTCGCCGCGCTAACCTAGGAGCGGTTCGACAAAGCTCCATTGACGGAGCGCACAATTCCAATTCGGGTTCCTAAACCCGGAGGAGTCCACCGGGCAACCCCCCTCGGCCCGGTGGCGTCGCGCCGCGGCGGGACAGCGCAGTCTAGTTTCCGCTGCGGCGCGGCAACCCGATCTTGGCTGCGGCACCCCTTCGGGGCCCGTCCGGCGAGAGTGAAGCCGTAGGAGGCAGCGTTCTTGTCGGTGCGCATGGCGGCTCCGATGCTGCTGGCGTGACGTCAGCGCGTCGGTCCTCGCTTCTCACAGGCATCAGTATCCGGGGTTGCAGCACCCGCACGCACCGCAGACCTCACCCGGCGGGCACCCACGGGCTGGCGCCGCGGCATCGAGGGCGCGGGCAAGCAAGGTCTGGGTCAGCGCCGGCGGCGGCCCGGTGATCATAGGCGGCGTTGCCGGTGTGATTGTGCTCGTTGGCTCGGACGTTTCGGCAGCGACATGCCGTTCGAGTGCGGTTCGCAGTGCCCGGAGATGGAGCTGGCCGTTTGATCCGGCGGAACTGCTTGCCGGCTTCCACCACGCCCGCCGCACACCAACGCAGTGCCATCTGTAGCGTTTGACGTTACGGGAAGTGGCGGCGACAAAATACGATGCAGTTGGTGCTGCGCACGGTGCGGGCCAGGGTGCGCGGTACACCCAGGTGCAGCACGGTCAGTGTCTCCTCCAGGCCCTCGCGCACGGATGCGGCCGCGCCGGGACGGGTGCCGTTCAGTTCGCCGCCCAGGTCTGCAGCTGTGCTTGAGCGACCAGGGCTTGCTTCGCACAAATGACGCTAGTTACGGGAGGCGAAGAACTCTACAACCAGCCTGTTGACCTCGGCAGGACGTTCGAGGTAGCCGAAATGCCCGCAACCCTCAATCTCCGCATACCGGGCCCCCGGGATCGCAGCGGCCACCTCGCGCGCCAGATACCGGGGAACCATCAGATCGTCAGCGAAACCGATCACCAGACTCGGCACCTTGATCCTCCTGTAGGCGGCGAGCCGGTCAGGAAAATCTTCCACCTCCAGCTGAGCGCGCACGCCAGCGCTGATGCCAGATCCGGAGAACTCGAACACATCGAGCCATTCCTGCACAGCACGACGATCGTGGAGCGTCCGCGGCGACAGATTCAGCAACGCAGTGATCGCCGCGTAGTACATCGGCGGCAGCTCGATCCCCGCGTCGTACAGGGCGCGCTCCCCCGCCGACAGCATGGACTGCACGGGGTCAGTCCGCCCGTGCGCAGCCATCATCACTGCCTGCGACACCAGATCCGGACGCGCCAACGTCAACTCCTGCACAATCCGGGAGCCCAACGAAGTGCCGACCACCCGCGCCGGCCCGTCGCCCAGGTGCTCGATTAGCGCTCCGGTGTCGCTCACCAGGTCATTGATGGTCATTCCAGTGGCGCACTCGTCGGAGGGTGGGATGCCACGGTTATCCACGGTGGCCACCCGGTAGCCGGCCGCGACCAGCGCTGGAACCTGGTGCAGCTGCCACACCCGGCCAGAACTGCCTGTCCCCATCACCAGTACCACCAGCTCACCCGAGCCAGTCAACTGGTAGCTGAGTCGGATCCCATTGAGCTCGACGACCGGCATGATCCTCCTCTGTCACCACCGAGCAGACCAATCTTAGGGCGCTTCATCAAATGATGCGCCCCGCCGCCCACCGGAGCGAGGGGCAGACGTCCGGTTGCTAAGACGCACGAAGTGGTTATCCGGCGGCTCTCCCAGAGGAGTTGCACGTCTCGCGGCCTGTGTACAG
>DASYMC010000299.1:0-2347 GCA_036009255.1 Pseudonocardiaceae bacterium | reverse complement strand
CCGCGAGCAGGGTCAGATAGGCGGCGTTGAGCTGCAGCGGGTGGGCCGCGCCGTGCACGAGGTCAGCGACGTGGGGTTTGGCCAGCAGTGCAGCCGGGATGAACAGCAGCTCCAATGCGCCGATAGTGATACCCACGATCTCGACGCGGCGGTACCGTCCGGCCAGCACCAACCCGACTAGGGCCACCGCCGGTATACCGATCGAAAGCACCCGGGGTACCCCGATGAGGCTGCCCACGCCGGCTAACCCGGCGAACTCGGTGATCAACGCGCCCAGGCAGGCCAGGAACAGGGTGCACGCGGACAGCAACGCCCATCTGGCCCCAAAGATCTCGCGGATCAACGCACCGTGACCCCGCCCAGTCACCAGCCCCAGGCGCACCGTCATCTCCTGTACGACGTACAGGATCGGGATCAACACCACCTGGGATAGCACCAGCCGGTAGCCGTACTGGGCACCGGACTGCGCCGCCGTAATCACACTGCCGGCGTCGGTGTCGGCAAGCATGACCATCAGACCAGGACCGAGCAGCAGCCAGGGCGCCCGCCGGGAGCCCATAACCCGCTCCGGGGACGGGACGGGGACGGGACTGGTCACGACATCGTCAGACAACTTGGGCCACTCTCGCGCATCGAAGATTGGACCGCCCCATCACCCCACACTCGACCCCATTAAGCAAGGGCAGCCTCAGCTAACAGGTAGAGCGCGTTCTCGGCAATCCGCCGCACAGGAGTGCCGAGCGTCCGGTAGAGGGATCCTCAACCGGACACCCCGGGCCGGTCACTGGCCGGTTGCTCCGCCGCCGCCGGGGTTGGTACCGCCACCGTGTCCCACCGGCTCGCGGCCCAGCTCGCCTGAGACTGGCGGCGCCGGCCGAGGGTGGCCAGCGCACTCACCCGGTGGCCGGGACAATGCCGGTACACGGCTCGAGACGTGCTCGGCGGCGAGCGCTCGCTGGACTGATCGACGGTGTCTTCCGGCGCCTCGGATGCTTCGGGTTATTTGGGGGCTTTCGGCCAAGTATCGCCGCCGGGCCGCGTCGGTCTCGCCATCGGAATGCAGTATGAACCGGCCGCACAGGCTGGGTCGTGAGTAACGGGTGCAAGAGCACCTCGACGCCCGGTGGCGGAGACGGACATCTACCGGTCAGGAGGTGCCGAGAGCTGTACGGTCGAACTCGTCGTTTTTCACGCCGGCCACGATCACTGAAGGTCGCCGATGTTGGTGATCGTGTCCGTGAGGCCGCCGAGACGATGATCAAGCGTTGATCGAAGCTGAGCTCACCGACGCGATCGGTGCCGCTTCTCATGCGGTCACAGCGACGGAGTGGGTCGCTCTGACCAGGCATAACGGCCAGCAGCAAGCAGTGATCTTTAATCGCGGGTTCGGGGTTCGATCCCCCGCGGTCCCACAGGGTTTGACCAGCAGTTATGCACCGCGACGTGATCGCTAGTTGATCAATGGGCATTACTCCCGGGTGCGAGTAAGTTCACGCCGGCCTGGACCCGCTCACTGGCCGCCGGCTCTACCTCAGCCGAGCGAGATCACGACGCTCCACACCGCCAGGGCGAGCAGCCCGAACCCGATGAGCGCGGCCCAGCCGATGATGATGAGCGCGCGGCGGCTGTGCTGGGCGTACTCGTAGTTCTCCCGGTCCTGCTCGTTCTCCGGGTACTTCACCCAGCCCTCGACGTGGAACCCGTCACTGTCCAGGCTGTGCCAGCCCCAACGGCGGATGCACTCGGGGCACTCCCAGTGCAGCGGCGGGTGGATGTGCTGCTCGGCCGGTGGGTTGCATTGGTGCAGCGCGGTGGTCATCTGTCCTGCCTCGGTCGACGGGTCGAGCGGTGGGCCCGGAGGCCGTCTGAGCGCTCCACTCCACCTGCGGCGGTCCGGGGTGCTGGCAGGCACGCCGACCGACTCATGGCTTCTCATATGACGACTTCTCTATGACGTCTAGCCTCGCCCCGGATCGCCCGGGTGTCGTCACCGGCAGCGCGACTCCCCACGTCCGGCCAGCAGGAGTGCTGGCCTACCCGCTCGCTGCAATTGGGCGGTCGATTATCTCTCTAGCTTCCCTGAGGGTGGCTGGACCACCGACGAGCACGAGGTAGCCGTCGCAGAAATCCAGCGCGGCTACAAGGGCGGGGCCGGATCGTCGAAGCGGCCCGGGGTGCTTCGCTGAAAGTGGCCTTGCGGGTGCGGCGGCCCACCCCCGCGCACCGTGTGGCGGTCCTCTTCTCCAACGCAACCCCGTACGCCCGACGATGTTGTCCCGCTTCTACAGTTGACTGGCCGCCGATCGCGTCACCGAACCGAGTTTCGGCATGGGCGACCGAGAGCCTT
>DASYMC010000298.1:0-3106 GCA_036009255.1 Pseudonocardiaceae bacterium | reverse complement strand
AAGGGTCACACGCCCGATGATCATGACCAAGCACCACACCGCAAGTTTTCTCAAAAGTAACAATGCAGTGATGAAAACCTGTTAGTGAACAAATGCTTACGGTATGTAGCAGCTGACGGGATCAATACATCACAGATTTGTATCCAAGCAGTGACATTCTGGTTTTACAGTTCCGTGATTCTGTACGTCGAGCAACAGTCACATCACGAATGTGGAATCCTGTGCTTGTGGCAATCATCGTATGCGGCGCAACCTTCGGGGCAGTTTGTATTGGACCGTTAGGGTGAAACATATGGGTTGCTGGTGGAGAGTTGAGTTAGTCTCCGTATGCGTCAAAGTTGAGATCCTCCTCCCTCGAGTAACTCCTGCCGAGCAATTTTCCCGGTTGTTCAGCAGCTTCGTGTCGTAGCGGGAATACCCCCGTTCCCGCTATGGCGCGACAATTCAAGTCGTAGATGGTGCCACTCGGAACCATCCACAGAATGCGCTCGAAACGTACATGCGCGCACAGTGTGGTCAACGCACACAGCAGTGGCTGCGCCGTTGCCTGACACCACTCAACAGCAGCTTCAGCGGCATATTGCGCATCCTCGCCTGCTCCAGTGCGGTGACAACCGCGGCGGTGTCGGTCTGTGTGTCCAGGTTCGGGGACAGCATGCTTGCGGGCTTGGATGTCGGCATCGTGCTCGACGTGGGCTGCGCTGATGGGGTGCTTCGTGCGGCCCTGCCGGCATCGGGACCGCGTCTGATCGGGGTCGATGCGTCGGCGTTCTTGCTGCGAGACCACCCAGCCCCGGTGGTGCGGGCCGACGCCACCAGATTGCCCTTCGTCGAGGATGTCTTCGACGCGGTCACCGCGCTGAATGTCCTCTACCACCTACCTGATCCGCTGCCCGCCTTGCGCGAAGCTCACCGCGTGCTACGCGCCGGTGGGCATCTGACTGTGTCCGCCATCGCCCGGGACGACTCTCCCGAGTTCGACGCCTACTGGACCCGCCCACCAACAAGCTTCGACGCCGAGGAAGCGCCAAACCTCCTCGCGCAGGTCTTCGACTCGGTCGTCGTCCATCCCTGGGATGGGCCCTTGGTGACACTACCCACCGGGTCAGTTCAGTGTGGGGTCGGTGGGGTAGGTCGCCAGGAGCGCCAGCGGCATGCCCTGGCGACGCAGGATCCGGCTCCACAGATCGGTGTCGGGCGGCGCCAGCACGTCCTCGGCCAATGCGGGGACCACCACCCAATCTCCGCGGTTGACCTCAGCCTCCAACTGACCCTGGCTCCAACCGGCGTACCCGGCGAATACCCGCAGGCCCCGCAGTCGCGGTGCCATCAAATCCGGGTCGGCATCCAGATCGACCAGGGCCAGCGAGCCGCGGACTTTGATCATGCCCTCGGTCAGCTCGGCGTCCACTCCGGCGGGCAGTGCGGCGACGCACAGTGCCGCGCGCTGCTGCACCGGGCCGCCGACGTAGAGCGCTCGCGGCACCGTGGCATGCGGGCTCCATGTCGGCAACACGTCGTGCACCGCCACATCGCTGGGCCGGTTGAGGACGACACCGATCGTGCCCGCAGGCTGGTGCTCGATGATCAGTACGACGGTGCGGTGAAAGTTCGGATCCCGCAGCCCAGGGGCGGCGACCAGCGCCGATCCTGATTCCACCACGTCCACTGCACTCACCTCGCCCGGTTCCGCGTACCCGTTCATCGTCTCGTATGCCACACGGATCACAACGGGGCACCCGAGACCGTTAGCCTGCATGCTCGTGACGTCGTCGCAGATCCTTGTTCCAGCTAGTGTGACCGACCGGCTCGGCTTGCGGCGACTTCTGGGTACGCCCGGGTTCGGCCGGTTGCTGGCGTCCCGTTTCGCCACGCAGTGGGGAGACGGATTCTTCCAGGCCGGGTTGGGCGGTGCCGTCCTGTTCAATCCGGAGCGCGAGGCCGCCCCGATGGCCGTCGCCGCCGGACTCGCTGTGCTGTTCCTGCCGTACTCGCTGGTGGGACCGTTCGCTGGGGCATTGCTGGACCGCTGGGATCGTCGCCGGATCCTCGTCCTGTCGAACCTCTTGCGCACCGTGCCGATCCTGCTGGTGGCACTCGCCGTCGGCCTCGGTGTGGCCGGGGCGCCGCTGTATCTCGGGGCGCTGCTGGTGACCGGGTTGAGCCGGTTCGTGCTGGCCGGGCTGTCCGCTGGGTTGCCGCACGTCGCTCCGCCAGGGCATCTGGTGCAGGCCAACGCCCTGGCTGCCACGGTCGGCTCGGCGTTCACGGTGGTAGGCGGGGTCTGCGCGATCGGGCTGCGTGGTCTGATCGGGCCGGGCAACACTGGATCAGCATGGGTGACCGGGAGTGCTGTACTGGGCTCGCTGGTCGCGGCGATGATCGCGACCGGCTTTCATCGCGGCCGACTGGGCCCGGCTTGCCTGTTCGTGACCGGACTGCCCAAGGCGACTCCTGCGCTGGCCAGCGGGCTTCGGGACAGTCTGAGGGCGGCGGCCCGGGTACCCAGCGTCGCTGCGGGACTGACGGCGCTCGTCGCCCACCGGCTGTCCTTTGGCGTCGCGACCTTGGTGACGCTGCTGCTTTACCGCAACTCCTTCACCTCCCACGGGCTCTTCCGGGCCGGGCTCACCGGAGTCTGTGAGCTGCTCGTAGCCGGTGCTGCCGGGTTGTTGCTCGCGGGCTTGCTCAGCCCGCTGCTGGTGGCCCGCTTCGGGCGGCGGCGCACTGTGCGGGGGGCACTGGTAGTCGCCGGAGTAGCGATCCTCTCGCTCGGGCTACCCATGATCATGTCAACAATCCTGGCTGCGGTATTCGTAGTCGCCACCGCAGGTCAGGTCGTGAAACTGAGCCTGGACGCCACCGTGCAAGCCGACGTCTCAGACGACGCACGGGGCCGGGTTTTCTCCCTCTACGACACCGTGTTCAACACCTCTTACGTGCTGGCCATCGCCCTGGCCGCCACCGTGGTGCCGCTGAACGGCCGCGCCCCGGACCTGCTGCTCATCGCCGCCGCCACCTACTTCATCGCCGCTCCCCTCTACACCCTCATCGACCCCCCTCCCGCTCCCCGACCCGCTCCCCGACCCGCTCCCCGACATGGAGA
>DASYMC010000297.1:0-2405 GCA_036009255.1 Pseudonocardiaceae bacterium | reverse complement strand
GGAGACGAACAACTCCTCGTAGTTGAACGCGAGGTCCAGATACGGCCGCCAGTGGATGCCCTGGTTGAACTGTCGCGACGGCGCGCACTGGTCGCCCTGCCCCTGCGTGCCGGGGCCGTACACGATCAGCGGCCGCGGACCACCGCCCGGCCAATGGTTGTACGGTTCGAAGTAGGTACCGGTGACCGCCATCGGATTGCCGTGAACATCGGTGCTGCGGTACATGATTCGGGTCGCGTCGGCCATGATCATGCCCAGCTGGCCGGACGGCTCGAGCACCAGCCGAGACGGCTCCGTGCGGATCAGGTCACCCGGCGCACCGGGCGGCAACGGGTCCGGCGGGGTGTAGAACGCCTGATACTCGTCTTCGTTGAAGTACGGATCGTGCGCGTCGTTGGTCGGATCGTCGTCGGCGAAGACCGGTGGCGCGATGCCGATGGATCCGATCAACATCAGCGCAAGCAGAACCCCCACGACTCCCCGACCCACGCCTCGGAACTTAGCGTCGATTCTGCGCACAGATCGCGATTTCCATCCTTGGATTCAAGCGGTGGCTGCAACGAATGTGGACGGGTCTGAGAGTAGTCGGTCGAGTTCTTCGGCTGGGGTGCGCCAGTTGAGTCGTTTTCTGGGTCGGGCGTTGAGTTCGGCGGCGACCTGGTCGAGCCAGCCGGGTCCGTAGAACGATAGATCGGTGCCTTTGGGAAAGTATTGGCGCAGCAGTCCGTTGGTGTTCTCGTTGGTGCCGCGCTGCCAGGGGCTGTGAGGGTCGCAGAAGTAGATCGGCAGCCCGGTGGCTTCGGTGATCTTGGTGTGTAGCGCCATCTCTTTACCTTGGTCCCAGGTCAGCGAGCGGCGCAGGATCTCGGGGATCTGGGGAACCTTGGCGGTCATGGCGTCGGCCAGGGTAGCCGCGGTGCGATCCTCGGGCAGGTGCAGCAGCACCACGAATCCGGTGGTGCGCTCGACCAGGGTGCCGATCGCTGAGCCTGAGGCGGTACTGCCCAGGATCAGATCACCTTCCCAATGACCGGGGATCGCGCGGTCATCAGCCTCTTTGGGGCGGTCACTGATGTTGATCATGTCTTTGAGTTGGCCTCGATCGGTTGCCTTGCGGCCCTGCGGTTTTCGCTGAGTACGCCCGGTGCGCAGCGCAGTCTTGACCAGCCGGGCCAACTCCCCGCGCGGCTGGACGTACAGGGCCTGATAGATCGTCTCGTGTGACACCCACATCTCCGGATCATCGGGAAAATCCTGGCGCAGCCGGCACGCGATCTGCTCGGGACTATGCCGCAGCTCCAAGCGTGCCACCACCTGGGCCAACAACGCAGGCCGGTCCTCGAGATGGCGCGGTTTGGGCCGTCGACGATTGGCCTCGGCGGTGTCTTGACCGACCCGGGCCCGGTATACCGAACCGGTCTGCCCACGGTCGATCTCGCGGTCAATCGTGTCCGGGTGGCGCCCCAACAACACCGCCGCCTGCGCCGATGTGTGCCCGGTTTCCAGCAGCTGTTCTAACCGGCAGCGCTCGATAAACGACATCGGCCCCCGCGGCGGGCCGGCATCGGGATCGATAGCGCAGGTATCGGCAGGCATCGAGGTTCGTGGCACGAATCCAGCCTCTTGGAGCCACTGCCGCGAGGCGTTCTCCGACACGCCGGCGATTACCGCCGCACGCGACGGGCTTTGACCCGCATGCACCGCCGCCCAGAACACCTGCCGAACCGCGGTCGAATAGCGAAGGCCTCGATGCCGGGTATTAGTTTGATAACCAGCATCTTTGGCCCACTTGCGGCCGGTACTGCCATGCACTCCAGCCACCGTCGCCGCCGCCGTCGGCGACAACCCCGACCGCACTGCGGCCCAGAACTCTCCACGAACCGACTCCGACACCCGCGGCCAACCAGGCTCCCGAAACCCCATCGAACAACACCTCCGAACCGTTAGGTGTTGCAGCGACCACTTGAGTCTGAGGGTGAAAACTGCGATCCCCCCGCAGTTTCGCGGAGGCAGTTAGAACTTGGCGGCTTGGTCGACGATGTTCACCAGCACCCTGACGCCCACGGCGAGCGAGCGCTCGTCGAGGTCGAAGTTCGGCTGATGCAGGTCCAGCTGCGGACCGTGCCCCGACCACACGCCGAGCCGGGCCATCGCACCCGGCACCTCCTCCAGATACCAGGAGAAGTCCTCGCCGCCGCCGGACTGTTTGGTGTCGGCCAGCGCATCCGGGCCGAGCGCCTCGATGGCGTGGGTGATGATGCGCGTCGAGACCTCTTCGTTGACCACCGGCGGGACGCCGCGGTTGTACTGCAGGGTGTGTTCGACGTGCAGCGGGGCCAGCAACGCGCTCACCGCTTCCCGGACGATCTCCTCCATGCCCAGCCACGCCTCGCGGCTGGCGGTGC
>DASYMC010000296.1:0-1774 GCA_036009255.1 Pseudonocardiaceae bacterium | reverse complement strand
ACATGTGGATCGGTGGCCAGGACGGCACCAAGCAGGCGACCGATGACTGTGAGAACGAGTTCACCGGCAGGGTCCCGGCCCAGGTCGACCCGCCGGACAACCTGGCGGTGATGGCGGGTCCGATCTTTGCCAACCAGAGGTGCAACATCCCCGCCCAGCCCGCCGACATGGGGACCTACAAGGACGCCGGCGGCGACGGCAGCGACGGTGGCAGTGGCAGTGGCAGTGGCCACCACGGGCACCACGGGCACCACGACAGCGACAACAGCGATAGCGGCGGCGACAACAGCGACAGCGGCGGCAACTAGTGCAGGGCACTAGCCCGCGCGCTGACCGCGCGCGCCGCCGAGTCGCTCGGGTCGGCGACACGCGCGGAAGGTCAGGCGGGTTATTCGGACAACGTGTCCACCGACTCGGGGATTTCGCGGGTCTGCCTGCGGTGTGACACCGTCTGGTAGACAACCAGCGCTATGAGCACTCCGAACAACAGTCCGGACGCCCCGAATGTACCCAGGCCGACTCCGCCTTCGTCGTGGGTCTTTGTCAGCGTATTGCCGGCATTGGCGCCGAACGGGCGCGTGAGCACGTACGCAACCCAGAACAGGAGAGTGCCCGATATCGGGGTCAGGTAGTGCGCGGCAACAATCAGCGCGAGTGCCGCGGTGAGCAGAACCGTGCTGGTGACGAACCCTATCCCGGTGTTGTGGGCCAACAGGTCGCCGCTCGAGGTGCCCAAGGTGTTCGAGACCAAGGTTGCGATCCAGTAGAGCACCTCGCCCCGGAACGTGCTGATTCGCTCGACGTTCATCGTCTGACCACTGGCTTTCCAGACAATGAACACGATGACGAGGCACGCGGTCAGAACCAGTGCGCCGCCCAGGTAGCCAAGGCCCGCCGTCCGGTTCATGAAGTCGGACATCGTCGTGCCGGCCGTGCTCGTGGTGAGGATCACTGCCCAGAATATCGCCGGGTGGTATCGCTTTGCGCGCAGCTGGGCTACCAGGCTGACCGCGAACAGGGCAAGGAACAGGAAAGTGCTGCTGAGATACCCGAGATTGAGAGTTTGCGACACCATGTCGGCGCCAGTCTCACCGAGAGTGGTAGCGATGATCTTCATGATCCAGAAGGTCACAGCGACGATCGGGAGCTTACTCATACCAGCCTTTCGCAGAATGCGGGCGGAGCGGCCCGGAGGTCTACAACGTCTATCTCAAGCTTCCATGCGCAGGTTAAGCTGACGGCAATCCGCCAGTTAGCAAGCGTCCAATTTGATCGTGAATGCGTGCACGCACAGAGCCATGGTCGGCGCGCTCGGGGTGCGCCTTCCCCGGATCGGGCGAGCGTGCCGGCGGCGCCTCGAGGCGGGATCGCGGGCAGATCTTGCCGAGCGCTTACCTTCGCACGTCCAAGCGCTTGCGTCCCCTTGCGTAACTTGGGCCCCATGCTGATCAAATACTCTGCCCAGTCACCGCGCGACATCCCGGCGCCGTCGCCGGACCGGTGGTCGCCGCGCCGGGCCGCTCCGATTCTCCTCGGTGCGCTGCTGGTCACGCTGGGGATGTCCTACGCCAATCCCCATGCCACGGCGATGTCAGGGACCCCCCGGGCGGGCTGCGTCGAGGTCTCCCCGGGACCGGTCAACCTGTTGGGAGCCATGGAGGGACAGCCGCCGGTCCCCGACCAGGGCGTACCCGCCCAGGGCGGGTGCGCCACCCGGTAGGACGGTGGACGCCGCGGCCGACCGTCCCGGCGATCACGCTCTAGGCTCTCGGCT
>DASYMC010000295.1:0-5312 GCA_036009255.1 Pseudonocardiaceae bacterium | reverse complement strand
AAGACGTTATGACCCTCGCTATGACTACCGCTACCGACCTCGGCCGGTAGGCGGGTCGTGTCTTCGAGACGCCTGCCTGATCGATGCCGGGTGCTGTCTCGGGGAGAGTCTCAGCGGCGATTGCCTGATCTTGACGGTGCTGGCCCTGCCCCAGCTGACCGCAGCCTTGCTCGCCGAGGCCCGGACCCTCCGCGGGAGAGGGCTACGACAAATTTGAAACTTACCGCGCTGTGGTCGCCGGCATCCGAACGTATCAACGTGAGATCAGTCCCCGTCGGGGCCCGTGTTGTCACTTCTCCCCAACCTGTTCGGAGTACGCGGCACAGGCGCTGCAGACCCACGGCGCTCGGCGGGGGAGCTGGCTCACCATCAAGCGGCTGAGTCGCTGTCGACCCCACAGGCGCACGGTCAACGATCCAGTGCCACCGCCGCCAGCGTGCTCGCCCGGACAATAGGACATCGTGTGCGATCGATTCAGTTGCCACAATCGGGCCAGAGACTGGCGCCGCTCGATCCGCCTGGGCGTCCCGGCGCGGCACCCAGGCGGATCGACCGGCAAGTCCCAGCCTGCGCCTTCACCCGGTTGATCTCATGAGGGTTCTCCCCTACCGGACCCTGGTTCAAACCCCGAATCAGATGACGGAAACGCCGAAGTCGGGCGGAGCAGCCCCGCGCTCGCGCGATTACTGTTGGTGTGACCGGGTAGCGCGTCGCGGGCTCGCGGCAGTGGTCGTCACCGCGGGGCTCGCGGTGGGGGGCTGCGCCGACAATCCCAGCAATGCACCTGGCGCCCCGTCGCCCGGTGAACGCCAGGTCACGGCGTCCATGTGGGCCCGCTCGATGTGCCTGGCGCTGCGCCCGGCATTTAGCCAGCTTGGCACGCAGCCCCAACTCGACCTCGATAATCCGGCCGCGACGCAGCAGGCCGTCGTCACGTATTTGATCAACGAGGGAAACGCCACACAACAGACGATCGATCGGTTTTCCTCGATCGAAGCTCCACCGGTGGCCAATGGCCAGCAGATCCTCGACCGGATACGCACTCAGCTCGTCCACATGCGAACCAACCTCGCCGACGCGGCGGCGCAGCTGGGGGCGGCCAACCCCAACGACTCACCGGCGATCGGGCAGGCCTTCGGCGCAGCCGGCAACGTAGTCAGGTTGATCGGCGTCCTTGCCACCGACCCGGAGCTGCGCGCCGCCATCGATCAGACGCCGGAATGCCAGGATCTGGCCGCAACAAACGGACGGCGCTAAGCACGCACTTACCCCCCGACATGGAGACATATCGGGGAATTCCAGCCCTCATTGACCCCGATATGTCTCCATGTCGGGGCAGCGGGGCAGGGGGCGGTGGGCAGGGGTGGGGTTGGCGCACGTTTCGACCACAACGCGGAGGGCTACTCCGTGGTCGTCCGGCAAGCCGGGAGTGTGCCCGGCGCGGCGTGATCACCGCGGGGGGTGTGCGTGTGGGCGTGCGGAGCTGGCTTGACGGGTGGCCGCTCTACCGGCAGCTGACCGGGGATGACCCGCTGGGACGCGGGGCGGCCGTCAAGTCGGACGGGAGCAGGGCTCTGCAGGCCCGGACTGAGACGGCCGACCGGGTGGTTAAGTCGATCTGCCCGTACTGCGCGGTGGGTTGCGGTCAGCGGGTCTACGTCCGCGACGAGCAGGTCATCCAGATCGAGGGTGATCCGGACAGCCCGGTGTCCCGGGGCCGGTTGTGTCCCAAGGGTTCCGCGAGCCGGCAGCTGGTCACCGCGCCCACCAGGGAAACCAAGGTGCGCTACCGCCGCCCGCACGGCACCGAGTGGGAAGACCTGGACCTCGACACCGCCATGGACATGATCGCCGATCGGGTGATCGAGACCCGGCGGCGAACCTGGCAGGACACCGACGAGAACGGTGTTGTGCTGCGCCGCACTCTGGGCTTCGCGAGCGTGGGCGGGGCGACGCTGGACAACGAAGAGAACTACCTGATGAAAAAGCTCTACACCGCCCTGGGTGCGGTGGAGATCGAAAATCAAGCCCGCATTTGACACTCCTCGACTGTCCCCAGTCTGGGGACCAGCTTCGGCCGCGGCGGCGCCACCACCTTCCAGCAGGACCTGGCCAACTCCGACTGCATCATCATCCAAGGCTCGAACATGGCTGAATGCCATCCGGTCGGGTTCCAGTGGGTGATGGAGGCCAAGGCCCGCGGGGCGACGATCATCCACGTCGACCCGCGGTTCACCCGGACCAGCGCGCTCGCCGACATCCACGTGCCGCTGCGCGCCGGCAGCGATATCGCCTTCCTCGGCGGCCTGATCCACTACGTGCTCGAGCACGACTCGTGGTTCCGCGACTATGTCCTCGCCTACACCAACGCTCCGATGATCCTCCGGGAGGAGTTCCGCGACACCGAGGACCTGGACGGGCTGTTCTCCGGGTTCGACGCCGAGTCCAGGCACTACGACCCGTCGAGCTGGCAGTACGAGGGCACCGATGTGGCCGCGGCCGCCGGCCAACGCGACCAGTGGTCGACCATGCACAGCGACGACGGCGGCGGCGGGGGATCTGGATCCGCGAAGCGGGCAGCGGAGGTCTCCCGGAGCGAGCAGGCCGGCAGTGGCGGGGTCCCCTTCCACGGCAGCCCCGAGCGCGACGACACCCTCACGCACCCGCGCTGCGTCTTCCAGGTGCTCAAGCGGCACTTCTCCCGGTACACCCCGCAGCTCGTGGCCGACATCTGCGGCATCACCGAGCCGGAGTTCCTGCGGGTCGCCGAAGCGCTCACCGCGAACTCCGGGCGGGAACGCACCAGCGCGTTCGTCTACGCCGTGGGCTGGACCCACCACACCGTCGGAGTGCAGTACATCCGGACCGCCGCGATCCTCCAGCAGCTGCTGGGCAACATCGGGCGGCCCGGTGGGGGGATCATGGCGCTGCGCGGGCACGCATCGATCCAAGGTTCCACCGACATCCCGACGCTGTTCGACATCCTGCCCGGTTATCTGCCGATGCCGCACGCCCATGAACATCTGGACTTACCGCAGTACGTCTCCGCTGACGCGGGCACCAAGGGCTACTGGGGCAATATGGACGCCTACACCGTCAGCCTGCTCAAGGCCTGGTGGGGCGACGCGGCCACGGCGGACAACGAGTTCTGCTTCGCCTACCTGCCCCGTCTCACCAGCGGCCACTCCAATTACGACACGGTCACCAAGCAGCTGGCCGGTACCTGCAAGGGCTACTTCGTGGTCGGTGAGAACCCGGCCGTAGGCACGGCGAACTCCAAGATGAACCGGATGGGCCTGGCCAACCTGGACTGGCTGATCGTCCGGGACTTCGTCATGATCGAGAGCGCCACGTTCTGGAAAGACGGCCCGGAGATCGAGTCCGGCGAGTTGCGCACCGAGGACATCGGCACCGAGATCTTCTTCCTGCCGGCTGCGGCACACACCGAGAAGGACGGCAGCTTCACCAACACCCAGCGGTTGCTGCAATGGCACCACAAGGCCGTCGAGCCCAAGGACGACCAACGCAGCGAGCTGTGGTTCTACTACCACCTCGGGCGAATCATCCGCGAGAAGCTGGCCGGATCTTCCTCGGGTGCGGGTGCCCCGCAGGACACCGAAGAACGGGATCGACCAGTTCTGGAGCTGACCTGGGACTACCCGACCGTCGGTGAGCACGCCGAGCCGGCCGCCGAAGCGATCCTCGCCGAGATCAACGGCGTCGACGCCGCCGGTGCGCCGCTGTCGTCCTACACCGAGCTCAAGGCGGACGGATCCACCAGCTGCGGATGCTGGATCTATTGCGGCTGCTATGCCGGCGGGGTCAACCAGCCGGCCCGTCGCAAGCCCGGCCGCGAGCAGTCCTGGGTGGCCCCGGAGTGGGGCTGGGCGTGGCCGGCCAACCGGCGCATCCTCTACAACCGGGCCTCGGCCGACCCCGCGGGCAAGCCGTGGAGCGAGCGCAAGGCTTACCTCTGGTGGGACCCCGGAGCCAAGCGTTGGACCGGCCATGACGTGCCCGATTTCAAGGTCACCACACCGCCGGATTACCAGCCACCCGAGGACGCCGAGCGGGAGGACGCCATCGCGGGCACCGAGCCGTTCATCATGCAGGCCGACGGCCGGTCATGGCTGTACGTGCCGGCCGGGCTGGCCGATGGTCCACTGCCGGCACATTACGAGCCACAGGAGTCGCCGGTGGCCAACCTGCTCTACGGCCAGCAGGCCAACCCGGCGCGACGGGTCTTCCCACACCGGCTCAACCGCTCGGCCCCCAGCGACGGCCAACCGGGTGCCGAGGTGTTCCCTTATGTGTTCACCACCTACCGGCTCACCGAGCACCACACCGCCGGTGGGATGAGCCGCTGGCTGCCCTACCTCTCGGAGCTCCAGCCGGAGTTCTTCTGTGAGATCAGTCCCGCGCTGGCCGCCGAGCGGGGTCTGGAACACCTCGGGTGGGCAACGATCGTCAACCCCCGAGGCGTGATCGAGGCCCGGGTGCTGGTGACCGAGCGGATGCGCCCCATCCGGGTCGGTGGGCGCACCGTGCACCAGATCGGGTTGCCGTATCACTGGGGTGGCAACGGGCTGAGCACCGGTGACTCAGCCAACGAGCTGTTGCCGATCACCCTGGATCCCAACGTGCACATCCAGCCGACCAAGGCCTCCACCTGCGACATCCAGCCGGGACGCCGTCCCCGGGGGCCAGCCCGGTTGGAGTTCGTGGCGCGATATCAGCGCCGCGCCGGTATCACCGAGGCGACCGGCAACAGCGCCGTCACCGATGGGGCTGTCACTGACGGGAAGGGCAAGCCATGACGACCGCACCGGAGCGGGCCGGCTTCACCCTTGACGAGCGGCTGGCCGCGCCGCTGGACGAGGTGGCGGGGGAGGCCGGCTACCGGGAACACCCGCCGCGGATGGGGTTTTTCACCGACACCTCGGTGTGCATCGGATGCAAGGCCTGCGAGGTCGCGTGCAAGGAGTGGAATCTGGTGCCTCCCGCGGGCGGCGGCGAGCAGGTGGGCAGCGCCGGGCGGCTTACGGGCATGTCGTACGACAACACCGGTGGTCTTGGTGCATCGACGTGGCGGCATGTCGCTTTCGTGGAGCAGACCACCCCCTTCAAGCAGCCCAGCACTGTGGACCTGGGAATGCCTGCGGTTGCCTCGGTCCCGCAGGGCGCGGTCGAGGCCGACCGCGAAGTGCGCTGGCTGATGTCCTCTGATGTGTGCAAGCACTGCACCCACGCGGCGTGCCTGGACGTCTGCCCGACCGGTTCGCTGTTCCGCACCGAGTTCGGCACCGTGGTGG
>DASYMC010000294.1:0-1822 GCA_036009255.1 Pseudonocardiaceae bacterium | reverse complement strand
GCACTGGAAGCTCGGGTGCTGGAGCTTCTTGGCAAGGTGTCGGAACTGACGGGTCTGGTGGCGGCGCTGCGCGATGAGAATGCTCGCCTGAAGGGGCTGAAGGGCCGACCATCGATCAAGCCGAGCGGCATGGAGCAGGCGACCGAGCCGGCGCGCAGCGGCAAACAGGGCAAGCGGCAAGGCCGCGGCAAGGTGACACCGCGGGTGACGGGGGACACCGAGGTGCTGCGGGTGACGCCGCCGCCGGGCTCGCAGTTCAAGGGCTATGAACCCTACCAGGTGCAGGATCTGGTGCTGACCGCCCGGGCGGTACGCTATCGGCGTGAGCGCTGGCTGACGCCGACTGGGGAGACCCTGGTGGCGCCGCTGCCTGACGGCATCCGCGGCCACTTCGGGCCCGAGCTGCGGCGCTATGTGCTGATGCAATACCACCAAAGCCAGGTGACGGTGGAGCGGCTGGTGGCCCAGCTGCGGGCAGTTGGGCTCAGCGTCAGCAAGCGCCAGGTAATGCGCCTGCTGATCGCCGGGCAGGACGACTTCCTCGCCGAGACCCGGGAGGTGCTGCGGGCGGGGCTGCAGACCGCCCCCTGGGTCACGGTGGACGACACCGGCGCGCGCCACCGCGGCGCCAACGGGGTCTGCACGCACGTCGGCGACGACCGCTTCACCTGGTTTGGCACGACGGGCAGCAAGAGCCGGCTGAACTTCCTCGAGCTGCTGCGTGCCGGCCATACCGACTACGTCGTCAACGCGGCGGCGCTGGAGTACATGCGCGAGCATGCCCTGGCGGGGCCGGTGATCCAGCTGTTGCAAGCGCACCCGCAGCGACAGTTCGCCTCCCCTGCGACCTGGCTGCGCCATCTCGAGCATCTCGGCCTCACCGGGTTGCAGGTGACCCCGGACCCGGTCCGCGTCGCCACCGAAGGCGCGCTGTGGGGCGCCGTGGCCGAGCACGGCTTCCTGCACGAGGCGGTCATCGTCAGCGACGACGCCGGGCAGTTCAATGTCGGCGAGCACGCGCTGTGCTGGATCCACGCCGAGCGCCTGGTGCACAAGCTGGAGACCTTCACCGACCCGCAGCGGGCCGCCCAGCAGCACCTGCGCGGCCTGATCTGGTGGTTCTACGCCGACCCCAAGGCCTTCCGCACCGACCCGACGCCACGCCGGCGCTCCGAGTTGCGCGCCCGCTTCGACCGCATCTTCCAGCGCCGCACCGGCTTCGTCATGCTCGACCGCCTGCTGCAGCGGCTGCACGCCAACAAAGCCGAGTTGCTGATGGTGCTCGACCATCCGGAGATCCCGCTGCACACCAACGGCTCCGAGAACGACATTCGCTGCCAGGTCACCAAGCGCCAGATCAGCGGCGGCACCAAGACCGACACCGGACGCGACTGCCGCGACGCCTTCCTCGGTCTCGGCAAGACCTGCCAGAAGCTCCGCATCGCCTTCTGGGACTACCTCGGCGACAGGATCGGCGTCCCAGGAAGCACCGCTGTCCCGCGCCTCGCCGACCTCATTCGCTGCCGAGGCCAGCCAGCCTGATCAGCTGCCCCGCCCCGGGGTTTTGCCCCGGGTACAATAAATCGGCGCGGCGCGCGCCGCGGTCGGCGGTTTCGGACAAACTCCCGGGCACCGGCTGGGCGGTGCTGCGGGACGGATGCGGCTGTCAAAGAGCAAGGACTACTATCTTATCACAGCCGGCCGGCGGACGCCATTCATTCCGCATTGCGGTGGCGGGTGCCTGGTCGCCACACTTCCGCGCTATCCTCCCCGGACCGGCAGGACGCGGCGCAGCCAAGCGCCAGCGCGAACCGTTCGCTGC
>DASYMC010000293.1:0-2952 GCA_036009255.1 Pseudonocardiaceae bacterium | reverse complement strand
CCGACAACGACGATCAGCGTAGGAAGTGCCGCAGGTAGCGGTGAGCCATTGATGGTGAGGGCTTCCCTTCGTACGTCCGCGAAGGGGAGCCCTCACCAGTGGATGAGGGGGAGACTGGGATGCGATCGCCGCGAGAGTTGGTGAAGTGGCTGATCAAGCCGGTGACGCCGGCCGATAGTGATGGCATGAGCCAGGCCGCTCCCGCATTGCGCGCGCGGGAAATTTTCACCCGGTTCTGGCCCGACGCCCGCCCGTTTCGGTTTTGGTTGGCACTCGGCCTGACCCTGGTCATGGTGGCGCCATTGCTCGATACTGCCACGATCTGGTTGTTCAAACTGCTGATCGATGACGTGCTGGCGGTCCGCAACTTCTCGGCGTTCGGACCGATTGCCGGCACGTACCTCGCGATCGCCGTGCTCGTCGGAGTCGTGGAGTTCGTCGATGGCTACCTCACCGCGTGGATTGGTGAGAACTTCCTGCACCGGCTGCGGACCCGCGTGTTCGCTCATCTGCAGACCCTGTCGATCAATTTCTTCGACCGGCGTCCCCTGGGAGACATACTCAGCCGGCTCACCGGGGATGTGAGCGCAATCCAGAATCTGATGCTCGCCGGGGTGACGGAAACAATCGCGCAGGCCGTCAAGATCATATTATTCGCAGGGGTCTTGGTCTACCTGAGCTGGCAGCTGGCACTCGCCTCCTTGGTCGCGGTGCCGGTGTGCTGGTTCGTCGCCCGGTTCTTCTCGCAGCGGATCAAAGCCGCGTCGCGGGAAGTCCGCCAGCGCAGCGGCTCGATCAGCACGGTCGCCGAGGAGAGCCTGGGCAACGCCACCCTGATCCAGGTTTATGGCCGGCAACAGGCTGAAATCACCCGATTCACCAACCAGAGCCTGGGCAGCGTCATCGCCGAGCTCGCTGCCACCCGCTTGCGCGCGGTCTTCTCGCCGCTGACCGACTTGCTAGAGGTGGCCGGGGTGCTGGTCGTCATCGGGATGGGGGTATGGGAGCTGACCAGTAACCGCATCACGCTGGGCGGGCTGCTGGTCTTCCTGGTCTATCTCTCCCAGCTCTACAGTCCGGTCCGCGGCCTCGGCCAGCTCTCCAACACGGTGTATTCCGCCGCTGCCAGCGCCGAACGCATCATCGACCTCCTCGAGGCCCAGCCGGAGGTTCGCGCTCCCACCCACCCGGTCCGGTTGCGTCGTCCCCGTGGAGAGCTCGCGGTTGACCGGGTGAGCTTCCGCTACCCCGAAACCGTTGCCAATGCGCTGGGCGAGGTCAGCTTCACCGTGTCACCCGGGCGCAGCCTCGCGCTGGTGGGGGCCAGCGGCGCCGGCAAGACCACGCTGACAAAGCTGCTGCTTCGGCTGCACGATCCCGCGACTGGCGCGATTCGCCTGGACGGGATCGACGTCCGAGATCTTGACCCAGGCCAGCTCCGCGCCAACATGGCCGTCGTGCTGCAGGAGACCCTGCTGCTGGATGGCACCATCGCCGAGAACATCCTCGCCGGACGCCCGGACGCCACCCAGCACGAGCTGGTAGCTGCCGCGGAGGCCGCCGACGCCCACGAGTTCATCACCGCCCTACCCGATGGGTATGACACCCGGGTCGGGCAGCGCGGCCGGTTGCTCTCCGGTGGGCAGCGCCAACGCATCGCCATCGCCCGTGCCATGATCCGCGACGCGCCCGTGTTGATCCTCGACGAGCCCACCACCGGCCTCGATGCGCAGGCCAGCGCACGCCTCCTGGCTCCGCTGCGCCGCCTGATGACCGGGCGCACCACCATCGTCATCTCGCACCACCTGGCCACAGTCACCGACGTCGATCAGATCATCTACCTCGACCACGGCCGAATCACGGAGACCGGCACCCACCGCCAGCTGCTCGCCAACAACGGCAGCTACGCCCACCTGTACCGGTTATGCCACCCAGCACGCCCCGGCCGGTCCCACATCGCTGTAAAAACAAGCGCTCTTGGGGGCTAGATCAGGGTCCAGCGGATGTCGCTGTCTGGCCGGTCCAGCCACACCCACTGTCTGCCGGGTCGGACCGTCAGCCCAACCGTTCCCACCCGGGCTGACCCATACGTTGTCAGCTGGCATGTGCGGATTCGATGATTCGCCATAGTTGGTGGGGCCCGGCTTCCCATACCTGGCAGTCCTCATCGACCTCGCACCAGGATCCATCGGCGGCAGCCAGGAATACCGTGGTTGGTGGCCTGCTGGTGTCTGAGCCGCATAGCCCGAATGAGAGCGCGTCTGTGAACTTGTCAGCCCGACGTGGTCCGTGCAGGCTCGGCCGAGGGCGCTCCCGCCGCGATGAGTTCCGGTCGTGTCGCGCGTCTGTTCTGGTGACCGTCGTAGGACGTCGCACGATACTGCCGGGCACGAGACACCACGGAGGACACCATGACGACCACGCCGCACGATCCGACCACCGCGCTGCCTGGCCGCCCGCCCGTGGTCGACCTGGCCACCTGGCAGGCCGCCCGTGACGAGCTTCTGGTCCGCGAGAAGGCCCACACCCGCGAGGGCGACGCCCTCGCCGCGGCCCGCCGCCGGCTGCCGATGGTGGAGATCGACGGCACGGTCGAGGTCGTCGGACCCGACGGCCCGGTCCCGTTCCTGGACCTGTTCCAGGGCCGCGACGAGCTCGTGGTCTACAAGCACATGTGGTACGACGGCGCGCCGCACCAGGGGCAGTGCGAGGGCTGCACCACCACCGCCTGGCACGTGAAGGACGCCGTCTACCTCAACGCCCGCGGCGTCTCGTTCGCCGTCCTGACCTCGGGCCGGTGGGACGAGGTGGCTCCCTACGTCGAGTTCATGGGTTACACCCAGCCCTGGTACTCGGTGCGGGGCGTGGAGGCGCCGGTCGGCGGCAGCATGGGTTCCATCACCTGCTTCCTGCGCGACGGCGACCGCGTGTTCCTCACCTACTCCACGACGG
>DASYMC010000292.1:0-10047 GCA_036009255.1 Pseudonocardiaceae bacterium | reverse complement strand
GTTCCGATACCAGCGCAGCATCGCATCGATGTTCCCGTGGTCATCCCCAGGTGCTGAAACCTGGGATGAAAACGTCCCTGTACCGATCCGCGATAGATAGCTGCTTACATAGCCGTTGTATGCAAACCTAACCAAGAAAGGCCGGGTCTTCATGGACGTCAGATCGCACTGTGGCCACCGTCGAGGACAATATTAATATCGGAAATGCCCGCGGCCATAGCCGTGATCTCATGGCCGGCCTTCTTGGCCATTGCAATCGTCCCGTCGCCGGGCCCGTTCGTCCCTGACGCAACCGAGCACATAAGAACCCTTCGGCCCGCGAACAGCAGGAGGGATAACGGCGCTACCGTTCAGTACTGGTGACATGTAGCTTAGCTTCCTGCTTGGGAGGCTCTGTCGTGTCGATGCCGTATCGGCGGCGTCTGAACGAAGGCTATGTGCGGAATGACTGCCTGCGCTTCGGTCACATGACTGCTCGTTGCAGCTACTCGGTTTGTGGGTAGGCGCCTGGGCTGCGAGCCGATCGTGCTGCTCGTCGGGTGGCGAGAGGGCGAGACATCGCGGGGCGACTGGAACGGCCTGCCCGCGGTCGCGCTAGAGGGGCCTCGACGGGGTCGCGGCGAGCGCGCTGCTGCACGCGCACGCCGTCATGACTAAGGGATTCAAGGATTCGATCGAGCCAGGTATTTCGTACGCTGGCGTCAGCGATCACCGTAGCGTGCGGTGCCTCGCGAGGAAGGAGCCCGATATGACTAACGAGGTACTGGAGCTCAATGTCACCGACGAGCTGTTCTGGGACCCTAAGATCGATAGTGAGGGGATCGCGGTGTCCGCGGATGATGGCGCCGTGACGTTGCGAGGCACGGTCGGTAGTTTTCGGCAAAAGCGCGAAGCCAAGCGTGCCGCCGAACGGGTATATGGGGTCATCAACGTCAACAATAATTTGGACGTACGTGTCCTGACCGAGCAACGTCGCGAGGACTCCGAGCTGCGCGGCGACGTGCTGCAAGCGTTAATGCTCGACGCCGTGGTCCCCACCACTGTCGATGCCACAGTCAAAGACGGAATGGTCACCTTGACCGGTACCGCGCAGTGGCAGTACCAGCGTGATGAAGCCGAGTTCGTCGCGGCCAACGTCCTGGGCGTTATCGGTATTCAAGACAACATCGACCTGTTGAGTCCCACACCTGACCCTGGAGACGTTCACCATTCCATCAAAAAGGCCCTGGAACGTGACGCCAAGCTTGATGCCGATGACATCGCGGTGGACAGCTCCAATGGCACTGTCACGCTTAGGGGGAATGTGCGCTCATGGTCGGAGTACGACGCGGCCATCGCGGCCGCCTGGTCGGCTCCTGGCGTCATCAACGTCGACGACCGCCTCAGCATCGCTTATTGATCCATCTTTGGAGGGGACTGTCTCATGTTTTCGTCTGTGTCATCTTCCCTGCTCTTGCGGGGGTTTCTGGCGGTCGGTATCGGGGTGGTCTCCGTCGCCTGGCCGCACATCACTGTGGGCGCGTTCGTCATCGTGTTCGCCATCTATGCGTTTGTGGCCGCCGGAAGTGATGCGGCCCGGGCGTTTAGCAGCGACCATGCCGGCCCGGTGGCAGGCTATCTGCTGCTCGCGCTGCTTTCCTTCGCTGCTGGATTAGTGGCCCTGTTCTGGCCGGGCATCACTGCGCTGGTGCTGACGATCTGGGTGGCGGCGTGGGCGTTCGTCACCGGCGTCGTCGAGGTCATCCTCGCCTTCGGGTGGGCCGAGGCAGCCGGCGAGCGCGCCATGTGGGCACTCGGTGGCCTGGTATCGATCGCGCTGGGCGTGGTTCTCGGTCTTCGCCCCGACATCGGCGCGCTGACACTGGCCACCGTATTCGGGTTATTCAGCATCGTTTACGGAGTCTCCACGTTGGTCCTTTCTGCGCAGACACGCCGGATAGGCGTCCGCGCCGGGCGACTGGCCAACTCCCCTGCCTGACACCGAGGTATACCGGCCGGCTCCCCAGCATCAAGGGAGCCGGCCGGTTCGTGCGGAACGTCGCGACCGCGAGAAATCGTTGGGCCGACAAAGGAGGAGGAACGGTGCCGGCCGCGGACAATCGCAATAGTGCGCGACCCAGCCGGGACCGGCGGCTTGTGGCGTTGTCCCTGGCGATCGGCTTGGAACCCGCGTACCCGCCCCGCATCTGCGCAACCCTCTACCGGCTGGTGCCCGGATTCTTCGTGGTGTACCCGCCGTGGTGACCATGGTTGCGGTCCTGCTGGGCGGTGCCGTCCAGGGAATCGTGGGCAGTTACACCCCACCGCCGTGGCGAGCTCAGGCTCGGTGCCCGTGCAGCACAATGATCGACCGTGGTTGGACGGTGATGTGTTGACCGGCGGCGAGGTTGCTCAGGGTGGCGGTACCGCACGGGTCGTAGGTGTCGATCTCGATCTCCCAGGTTTGGTTGGTGCGGGTGGTGGGCAGCAAGAAATCCAGTCGATCCCACCAGGCGTTGATCAGCAGGAGGAAGTCGTCGTCGGTGAGGAGGCTGCCGTCCGCGGCGCGGTCGGGGTCGTCGGCGCCATCAAGGTAGATGGCCACGCTGCGCCCACCCGGATCGGCCCAGTCGGCGGGTGTCATCTGGGTACCTGCGGGGGTGTACCAACGCAGTTCGGTGGCCTCTATCCCGGCGAGGAACCGGCGGCGGCGGAACACCGGATGAGCCCGCCGCAGCGCGATCAGGTCCTTGGTGAAACCGACGAGCTGCTCATCGAGGGCGGCCCAGTCGGACCAGGTGATGGGGTTGTCCTGGCAGTAGGCGTTGTTATTGCCCTGCTGGGTGCGTCCGAGCTCGTCACCGCCGAGGAGCATCGGTACCCCGAACGACAGCAGCAGCGTGGTGAGCAGCGCACGGCGTTGGCGGCCCCGCAGGCCTAGAACAAGGGGATCGGCGGTGGGGCCCTCGGCTCCGCAGTTCCAGGATCGGTTGTCGTTGGTGCCGTCGCGGTTGGCTTCCCCATTGGCCTGGTTGTGTTTGGTGGCGTAGGAGACCAGGTCGGCGAGGGTGAATCCGTCGTGGACGGTGATGAAGTTGACTGAGGCGGTGGGGCGTCGACCGGCTGCGCTGTAGAGGTCAGACGAGCCGCTGAAGCGGGACGCGAACTCGCCGAGCAGACCGTCATGGCTGCGCCAGAAGTCGCGGATCACGTCGCGGTAGCGACCGTTCCACTCGCGCCATAGCGGCGGGAACCGGCCAAGGTCGTAGCTGTCGGTCTGGCCGACATCCCACGGTTCGGCGATGAGCTTGGCGCGGGAGACCACCGGATCCTGAGACACCAGGTCGAAAAACGCTGATACCTGGTCGAAGCTGCCCTGTTGGCGCGCCAGGGTCGGTGCCAGGTCGAAGCGGAAGCCATCGACGCCCATCTCGGTCAGCCAGTAGCGCAGCGAGTCCATGATCAGCTGCAGGGTGATCGGGTCGCCAGCGTTGAGGGAGTTGCCCACGCCGGTGGTGTCCACGTAGTGGCGTAGATCGGTGGGATCGAGGCGGTAGTAGGCGGGGTTGTCCAGCCCGCGGTGGCACAGGGTGGGGCCGAGATGGTTGCCTTCGGCGGTGTGGTTGAACACCACGTCGAGCAGGACCTCCAGGCCGGCGGTGTGCAGACTATCGACCATGGTTTGGAACTCGGCGACCTGCCCGCCGGGTCGGCCGGCGCGGACCGCGGCGGAGTAGCCGGCGTGCGGGGCGAAATACCCGATGGTGTTATAGCCCCAGTAATTGGTGAGGCCTCGCTCGAGCAGGAACGACTCCGGCACGTAGTGGTGGACCGGGAGCAGCTCGATCGCGGTCACGCCCAGGTCGACCAGATGCGCGATGGCGGCGTCGTGGGCCAGCCCGGCGTAGGTGCCCTGCAGCTGTTCGGGCACCGCGGGATGGGCCGCGGTGAAGCCCTTGACGTGGAGTTCGTAAATGATGGTGTCGGTGTAGCTATGGTGGGGCCGGGGACGATCGCTCCAGCCGAAGGAGGAGTCCACCACCAGGCTGCGCGGGACGTGGCTGGCCGAGTCCACCATGCTCGGGGCGTCGGGATCGTCGATTGCGTGGCCGAGGACTTCCGGGCCAAACCGCACGACGCCCTCGATCGCGCGGGCGTAGGGGTCCAGCAGCAGCTTCGCTGGATTGCACCGCAGACCGCGGCGGGGGTCGTAGGGGCCGGTGGTGCGGTAGCCGTAGGCCTGGCCGGGCCCGACCCCGGCCACGAACCCGTGCCATACCCCGCCGTCGCGTTCCTGCAGCGGGATCTGGGTTTCCGTGCCCTGGGAGTCGAACAGGCACAGCAGCACACCATCGGCAGCCGAGGCCACAGCGAAGTTCGTGCCACCAACGGTGGGGATGGCACCGAGTGGGAACTCGGTACCGGGCAGCGCCACGGGGTTCATGACCCCCTGCCAGAATCGGCCAACGTCTGGAGGACATCGGCGATGGAGGGCACCGCGCCGTATCGGCGCCGGATCATGTCGGCCACGATCCCGGTCCACCCGGTCTGGTGGGAGGCGCCCAGGCCGGCGGCGTTGTCGCCGTGGAAGTACTCGTAAAACATGAGGTTGTCCTTCCAGTTCGAGTCGTGCTGGAGCCGCTGGACCCACCCGAAGCAGGGTCGCCGGTCGTCCGGGCCCACCAAGAAGATCGACACGAGCCGGCCCCACAGATCGTCTGCGATGGCGTCAAGGGCGAGCCGGCGGCCGGATCCAGTGGGGTACTCGACCGTGAAGTCGGCGCCGAAGAAGCGGTGGTAGCGCTCCAAGGCGCTGGTCACCAGATAGTTCAGGGGAAGCCACACGGGCCCGCGCCAATTCGAGTTGCCGCCGAACATGTCGGTGGTCGACTCGGCCGGCTCGTAGTCGACCGTGGCGTGCACGCCCTCCACCTCAAGTGCGTAGGGACGGTCGCGGTGCACCGCAGACATCGCACGCAGACCGTAAGGCGACAGGAACTCCTCCGGGTCGAACAACTTGCTGAACATCCTTATCAGCCGATCGATGCTCACGACCCCTAGCAGCAGCCGCTGATGCCCGGGATCTCCTCGCAACAGGCCGCCCTCGGTCAGTTTCTCGGGATCGCGTAAACCCCCGCGCTCGACGAAGCGGGCGAAGTGCTTGCCCGCGGCGGTGGCGAGCTTCAGTGCCTGCTCGTCGACCACGGCGACGGCCAGCACCGGGATGATGCCGACCATCGAGTGCACCTTCACCGGCACCATGCCGCCGTCGGGAGTGACGATCCGGTCATAGAACAGGCCATCGGTGTCGTCCCACATCCCCTGCCGGTCGAGGGCGTCGCGGATGTCGGCGAAGTGCTCGAGGAACTTCTGCACCAGCTCCAGGGTGGGCCGATGACCGCTGTGGTGCAGAACCGCGGCGATCGTGGTCATCGCCAGCGCGTAGCTGGCCATCCACCCCGTGGCGTCGGACTGCTCCAGGGTGCCCCCCACCGGTAGGTGCGAACGGTCCAGCGGGCCGATGTTGTCCAGTCCGAGGAAGCCACCCTCGAACAAGTTCGACCCGATGGAGTCCTCGCGGTTGACCCACCAGGTGAAGTTGACCAGCAACTTGTCGAAGATCCGGCTGAGGAAATCCAGATCGCGACCGCCATCGATGGCGAAGACCTCCAGGGCCGCCCAGGCCTGCACCGGGGGGTTGACGTCACTAAAGTCCCACTCGTAGGCGGGCAGGGCCCCGTTGGGATGCTCGAACCACTCCCGGCACAACAACAGCAGCTGAGATTTCGCGAACGCTGGGTCGACGTGCGCCAAAGCCACGCAATGGAAGGCAAGATCCCAGGCGGCGAACCAGGGGTACTCCCACTTGTCGGGCATGGACATGACGTCGAACGCGGCAAAGTGGCGCCATCGGGCGTTGCGCCCGGTGAGCCGGGAGGCCGCAGGCACCGGCTGCCCGGGATCGCCGTCGAGCCAGCGGGCCACGTTGTAGTAGTACAGCTGCTTGCTCCACAGCATCCCGGACAAGGCCTGGCGCAGGACCATCGCCTCCCCAGGAGAGGCGGCCTGAGGGGTCAGCTCGGCGTAGAACTCGTCGGCCTCAGCACGCCGGGCCGTGGTGACCCGCTCGAAATCGGCTCCCAGCGCCGCCACCGGATCCGACCCCGACCCCGCGGGATGCAGCCGAAGCCGCAGCTCCACCCTCGACCCGGGGGCAACCGCGACGCGGTACCAGACGGCGCACTTGGTGCCCCGGCGGGCCGGATTCACGGTCGCCGCACCCGAGACGACGTGGTCGTTGATGCCGTCCTTGGGATAAGGCGTCGTCCGGGGGGCACCGTAAAGGCGCTGGTCGTTGGTCTCGTTCTCGCAAAACAGCAGCGTCGGGCCGGTGTCGTCCGGACCCGGGGCCGCCACCAGCTCCAGCTCACCCAGCACCGGGTGACCGACGCCGACGCTGGCATCCCCGGTCGCAACCAACTCCGGTCTGGCCGCGCCAAGATCCCAGGACCAGGTGTTACGGAACCAGACCGTCGGCAGCACGTGCAGCGTCTGCCGCTCGGGTCCGGCATTGATGATCTGCACGGACATCAGCAGGTCGGTGGGGTCCGCCTTCGCGTAATGCACCTCGACGATCCAGTACCGGTCACCGTCGAACGCGCCGGTGTCAAGCAACTCGTATTCGGGGTCGTGCTTGCCCCGTCTGCCGTTCTCGACCCGGAGATCCTCGTAGGGAAAAGCGCCCTGCGGATAGTGGTAGCGCCACCGGTTCCAGGCATGGCTGGGAACGGCATCGAGGTACCACCAGTAGTCCTTGACGTCTTCACCGTGATTTGCCTCGGCCCCGGTCAGTCCAAACGCCCGTTCCTTGAGGATCGGGTCGCGCTCATTCCACAGCGCCAGGCCCAGACACAGCCGCTGCTCCACGTCGCTAAAGCCGGCCAACCCGTCCTCGCCCCACCGGTAGGCCCGGGACCGGGCATGATCATGCGGCAGGTAACTCCACGCCTGCCCATCGCCGCTGTAGTCTTCTCGGACCGTGCCCCACTGGCGCTCGCTGAGGTAAGGACCCCACAGATACCACTCGCTGGCCTGCCGCATCCCCGCCTCAGGTTGGCCAAAGCCGTTCACGCGCTCGCGCTCAGCTCCCATGGTCTCCCCCCACAGTCAACGGGACGGCACCCTCAGCGTCCCTCAGGGCGTAGGCATACTCCAGGAATTCGCGCCGGACCGAGGATACGCGGTCTCGGTGGTCGACCAGGATTTTCGCGAACACCTTTAGTGGCCAACTGAGTAGCACACCGTGGCGTGCCAAAAGCAGGCCGACGTTGCGGATACGGTACCGATGCGGGGTGTCCAGCCATGCCGTCAGGATCTGAAACAGCCAGCGTGCAATCTGAGCGCGGTCTTGCGCATTGACGATCGTCTTGATGCCGATCAACGTGTCTCCGACGACGAGATCTCCGCCGCTCCATTGCGACGCGACCGTCGGCGGTGCGTAACCCAGCGGTTGACCAGGATCCGGATTATCGGCCAGTGTCCGCAGAATCTCCAAGACACCGCTGCTCGACAGCCGGTCGACAAGCGCGACAAGCTCCCCAACGACAGCGCGTGGAGCAGCATCCAGCAGGCGCCCCGCGAGGGCGCCTTCATGTTCTTTGGACTTGTCGCGGCCGCCGCGCAAATGCTGGTGCTCGATCGCCAGCTCAGCCGGGAGCCGGCCGCTGCCGTGGTAGGCGCTTTCGTAGCCGGCGAGCACCCAGCACGCGCGAGCCAAGTTCTGCTCCGCAGCGCGGGTGGCCGCAACAGACCCGGGGGGAACGTGCTGCACGAGATAGCGTACAAGCCACCTGGTGAACACTTCGACCACGTGGTCGGCACTGCCCGGTTCACCAGCGGGAATTTCCCACGGTCGGAGGCATGCGCTCGGCGCGAGGTTGTGCCAGCCGGTGGGGATGGGCCGCAGCTGCGATGCTTGCTCACGGTATCTGGGCGGCATATCACGCTGGGTCGGCCACAAGCCAACCATGGTGTCGATCATGGAGTCGCCAGGGAGACCGACGCGCGCGGCGCCGAGCAGCGCTGCATACGGGGACTCACGGGAGGCGAAGAACGCCAGCCGCTGCCTGAAGGCGCCGTCGATCTGTGTCCAGTGGTCGGAATTGACCTCGCCGATGGGACGTACCGGAAGGCGGCGACGGGCCGCGGCGTGGACCTGGTCGATCAGTCCCTCGACACCCGGAAATCTGTCGGCGCACCGTGCGCTCAGTGCCCCGTGGTGCAGCTGTGAAGTCAATGACATGCCGATCACAGGCCTCATCTGCGCGCTGGTGGACGTTATGCGTGCAGCGCCGCAGCCTCCGCGTATTGCGGGACGGTGCGGGCATCGAGCCAGGTGGTGATGTCTCCGAGCACGATTCGCCGCTCGGGTTCGTTGAGCAGTTCGTGGTAGAGGCCCTCGTAGAGCCGCAGGCTGCGATCCGGTGAGCCAGCCCGGTCGTGAACCATCCGGCTGCCCTCAGCAGGGACGATTTGATCGCCAGTGCCGGCCATGACCAGCAGTGGCAGGCGTAGCGTCGGTAGCTCGGTGGCGAAGCGTTCAATCGCCGTGGTGACCTCCGCGACGGTGCGCGCGGGAAACTTCCCGTGGTAGACCAGGGAATCGTCACGGTAGGCTTGGACCACCGCTGGGTCGCGGCTGATCAGCCCGGGATCGATGTCCATGATCCCCGCAGTGGGGGTGACCGCAGCGAGCACCTTAGCCTCAAACCGGGTCGACACCGGTGCGCTTTCCGCCGAGGCGGCGGCTGAGGACAGCAGCAGCCCGCGGAGTCCCTCCTGGTGGCGCAGCGCGTAAGCGATCGCGATGGCGCCACCCATGCTATGCCCGAGAAGATAAACGGGCCGGCTGGCATGGCGAGAGCTGGCGAACGTGACCAAGCTATCGACATCGGTGACCGCGTGATCCATGCGATCGATCAGCGCTCGCGGTCCCGAGGACTGGCCGTGACCACGGTGATCGAGTGCGTAAACGGCGAAGTCAGCCCCGGTCAACCGCGCAGCGACGTGCGCATAGCGCCCGGAGTGTTCGCCGATGCCGTGAGCGAGGACCACCACGGCACGAGGCGTGCCCAGAGGAAGCCATGCCTGCCAGTAAATCTCAGCCCCGGCGGCACCGGCAAAGAAACCTTCCGCATACTCCTCGATCATCTGTGGCCCAACCGGGGTGCCGCCTTCCGTCGGAGCCACTGCGTCGCCATTCATCGTCGTATTGGGCTGGGATCCGTCGTTCATCGTGTGTGCTCCTAGGCCGTGGTGCCGTAGGTCAGGCGGGCGATCAAAGCGTCTGGTCGATCTATCAGTCGGTGACGTGTATGGAACCGGTAAGGACAATTTCTGTTTTCTATGCTTCGACTTGTCGTCCCGTTTTCAGGACCGCCAATTTCCCCCTGGGCGATCGCAGCATGACAATAAGAGAGCTTCTTGCGATCGCCACCGCACCCATACTGGAGGTCAAGCGGACACATCACATCGTGCCGTCACCACAAAATCTCCTGCGCCTGTCGTGGGCCCTGCACAGCGGTGGGCATGGACGCTGCAACTATCGATCCCATAATTATTATGCTCCTCACACACTCTAATTATTAGATATCAGTCTCGGCTCGATCTATGATCAGCGGGCGTGTGAAAGGCGTGCTCGACGGCCCAGCGCAGGGCGTAGTCGGCCACCTCTTCCCAGCCTGGGGCACCGGGGAAGTGCGGACGCCCGGAGAACTCGATGAACTCGGTGATCGAGACCGAGTCGTCGTATTTCTCCTCGTTGTGGCGGCTGGCCTTGGGGGGAACGATGTGGTCTTCGGTGAACGCGATGAACAGCAGTGGCGCTCGCTCGCGGTGAAAGTCCACCTTGGTGGGCGCGTCGCGGTGGAAGTTGGCGAACGCTCCCTCGCGCAGTACCGTGCTCGCTGCGGGCACGTGATAGCGCTGATAGATCACGTCGGAATCCTCGCGGCTCATCGTGTTGGCGAAGGCGTAATGGAACTCCTTCGCGGTCAGCGGCACCGCTTG
>DASYMC010000291.1:0-12083 GCA_036009255.1 Pseudonocardiaceae bacterium | reverse complement strand
CGTCCGATACTGGCGCATTCGGACTAATCTGGGGCGTCAGCGGTTCGCCGATATGGTGGGCCGTTCCACTTCATGGCTGGACAAGGTCGAGAAGGGCGAGCGCTCATTCTTGCGTTTGCCCATGCTCCACCGGGCGGCCGCAGCACTCGACATTGATCCCAGGGTGTTGACGGACACCTCAGCCGCACGGCATGCCGCAGATTGTGTTGACACCGTGGAAGTCGACGCAGCACGCGAGTAAGCCGCTCGTCACCGCGTCGCTTCGAGTCCGCATTCGGCGGCGCGCTCCAGGAGCAGCGTTCGTTCGCGGCCGTTGCGGGTGAGCGATGCCGCGCGCTCGAACTCCGCACGTGCCTCCTCGGGCCGGCCGAGCTTGGCAAGGAAATCGCCGCGCACGCTCGGCAGTAGGTGGTAGCCGGTCAGCGACGGCTCGGAGGTCAAGGCATCGACCAGCCCGAGACCTGCGGCCGGGCCGAACGCCATCGCCACCGCGACCGCACGATTCAGCTCCACGACCGGCGAGGGCACCAGCTGCGCGAGAGCCTCGTAAAGCGCCGCGATGCGCACCCAGTCCGTCTGCTCGGCGGTCGTCGCGCGGGCGTGACAGGAAGCGATCGCGGCCTGCACCGCGTAAGGGCCGAGCGTGCCGCCCAGTGCGTCACCACGCTCGACCGCCGCGAGACCACGATGGATGAGCAGCTGATCCCAGCGCGCCCGGTTCTGGTCGAGAAGCAGAACCGGCTCTCCACCAGGGCCGGTCCTGGCGGCTAGCCGGGAGGCCTGGATCTCCATAAGCCCGACCAGGCCGTGCACCTCCGGCTCGTGTGGCGCGAGCTCAGCCAGGATACGGCCCAGCCGCAGCGCCTCCTCGCACAGCGCAGGCCGTATCCAGTCCTCGCCGCTGGTCGCCGAATAACCCTCGTTGAAGATGAGGTAGAGCACCTCGAGGACGGAGGACAACCGCGCCGCGCGCTCGGCGCCCTGGGGCACCTCGAAGGGCACCCGGGCTTGCGCGAGGGTCCGCTTGGCCCGCACGATCCGCTGCGCCACGGTCGACTCCGAGACCAGGAAGGCGCGCGCGATCTCCTCGGTCTTCAGCCCGCCGAGTAAACGCAGCGTCAGCGCTACCCGCGCCTCAGTGGACAGCACTGGATGGCAGGCCGTGAACACCAGACGCAACAGGTCATCGCCGATGTCGTCATCGACAGCCGCGTCTAAGTCAGGCACAGCCTCGGCTCCCCCGGTCTCCAACTCGTGACCCAACTCATTGATCTTGCGTTCCAGTCGCTCCCGGCGGCGGAAGTGATCAATCGCCCGGTGCTTCGCCGTGGCCATCAACCAGGCGCCAGGGTTGCGCGGAACACCTGACTCCGGCCATTGCTCGAGCGCGGCGACCAGAGCGTCGTGCGCCAGCTCCTCGGCGAGACCGACATCGCCGACGATCCGCGCAAGACCGGCGATGACCCTCGCCGACTCGATGCGCCAGACCGCGTCGATCGCATGATGGGTAGCTGAACATGCCGTCACAGCGCCCCATCAGAACACCACCCCGGCACGCCAGCAAGACGCATTCAGCGGGCTGAGCGGGGTTACCGAGGCCGAATAACCCCGCTGCGCCCGCTGAATGCGGTGGAATCAGCCCTGCCCGAAGTCCGACGCTTCGAAGACTTGGCGGATCTCAAGCTCGGCGCCGCCGTCAAAGGGTGCCCGCGAGACCCACTCGATGGCCTCCTCTTTCGACGTCACCTGGATCAGCCAGAAGCCGGCGATCAGCTCTTTCGTCTCAGTGAACGGACCGTCGGTCACCGTGCGCTTGTCTGCGTCGAACCTGACGCGGGCGCCTTTGGAGCTTGCCTGCAGCCCCTCCCCGGCGAGCATCACACCGGCTTTGACCAGTTCTTCGTTGTATCTGCCCATCGTTTCCAAGAGGTCCTTGCTCGGCAGCACGCCCGCCTCGGAGTCCTCATTCGCCTTGACCAGCACCATGAATCGCATCGTCGGGTCTCCCTCCAGTGATCGGTTGCACCGGCTGCGAGCCGGCCTTGTCTACACGTCGAGCGGGGGACGGCTGGATCGACACCTCGGAAGAAGATTTTTCCGATCGTCAGGAGAAGGGTGTGCTCGGGCGGGTCAGCCGCCGGCTGTGGAGGACGATGTCGACCTTCTCGTTGTAGAAGGCGTCAGGCCCGCGATGGGAAGCAACGCCCCGGTGGGCAAGTCGTAACACCAGGCGAGGCGGGGTACAAGACCATGACCGGCGAGGAGGACTCGGCTAGCGCGACGCCGCCCACTCGAAGCGCACCGTGCCGGATAGGCCATCCACCGACGAGTCGGTCAGCGACCTTGCGGCATGCGGGTGGTGTCGAAGACCGTCTCACCGCCCAGTAATCCGCGGATGCGGCGCGGAACGGGCTCGATATGGTTGCTTGGGAGGATCGACTGGGGGTAGTCACTCACTCGGCTGCTCCCTACTACGTCGGTTCCTCAGGTGATGGGCTGCCCGGCGGATGCCAGCCACGCAGGCAGGACCGGCTCGGATGCCTCGCACACCGACTCCAGCGCTGTCACCGTGGGGTGCCCCGCGGCGAGCAGGGCGCTATCGCTGCCGGCCTCCGGCTGGGAATCCGCATCGACCACGGCGTGGTGCAGTTGCCCGTCCTCCACTCGCTCGATCCGGCTTTGAACAGCGCCGAACCGCGCGAGCGTGGCATGGCGCAACTCCTTCAGCGCCTCGATCGGCCGATCTGGAACGTTGAGCGTGAGCACAGTGCCGGCGGGTGCACCGGTGAGCATTGCCAGGACGTCCGGCAGCAGGTATCCGGCGGTGTCCCAGTGCGGCGGTCGCGCCGGGCGCAGGCCGACGTCGAGGGATATCGCCAACCCGCGTACTCCGTTCACCCCGGCGGTCAGCGCCGCACCCACCGTGCCGGAATGCAGGATGGCGCGTCCCACATTCGCACCATGATTGATCCCGGAGAGCACCAGCTCGGGTACTGGGTCCAGCCAACCGCGTAGCGCCGCACGCACGATGTAACCGGGCTGGGCCTCCAGCGCGTACGCCTCGATGTCAGGCAGATCAGGCAACTGCCGTCGCTCGATCAGCGTGCGGCTCGCCCGGGTGGTCGCCATGAGTCCGGCGCTGGCTCCGCTTGACTGCCGGGCCGGTGCAGCCACGACAACGTGGAGATCGGCCCGCAGCGCTGCGGCCGCCAACGCCGCCAAGCCTGGTGAGTCGATGCCATCATCGTTGGTCACGAGGGCTGTGCATCGCCGTACCAACTCAGTTTCCATCCCGTCTTCGCGCAGCTGGCGTATCGCGCACACCAGCTTGCCACGCCCCTACCGGCAGCGGGTTAGGTGCGAGCTACGGAACCAGGCAGCACGCCGTCACAAGGCGGTGGCCTTCACGGCGTGGGCGACGACGTCGGTCAGTTGGCCACTCCCGCGATAGATCTGGCGCTGAGCTGTCGTGCCATTGCCCCGCTCGAGCACCGCGCTGATCAGCTCTTCGACCACGTCGATCTCACCGTGGTCAGCGAGCACCGGCCGGACGTGGTCGATGAGGGTGCGGATCACCTGCGGCGCCGGCGCCGGTCGGCGGGCGGGAGCGATGAGAGAACCGTCGAGCCCTGATCGTCCGGCCCGCCAGCGGGCGAGCCGGAGTACCTCGGTCCGCACCGGCGTTGGGGGCACGCCGGCCCGCCATGACCGTGCCGCTGTTTCGACCAGCGCCCGGGCCAGCGCCGCCAGCAGCACCACGTCATCGGCGAGCAGGCAGACGTCGGCGACGCGTACCTCCACGGTGGGATGTTGCTCGGACAGCCGCGCGTCGAAGTACACCATTCCCAGGTCGAGCACCGTCTCCGACTCGAGCATGGCCTCGGTCGTGGCGTGATAGCTCTCAGCAGAGCCGAAAAGCTCGGTCGGCCCGGCTGAGGGCCAGCGACCCCAGACCTGCGAGCGGAAGCTGGCGTAGCCGCTGTCCTGCCCCTGCCAGAAAGGCGAGTTGGCGCTGAGCGCGAGCAGACAGGGCAGCCATCCGCGGATGCGGTCCAGCACCGCCACGCCCTCCGACTCCGAGTCGATCTGAACGTGCACGTGGCAGCCACACGTAAGTTGCTCCTCGGCGGTGAGGCCGAACTGATCGACCATCCGTTGATAACGGGGCGAAGAACTGATCGACGGATCCACTGGCAACGGCGAAGTGGCCAGTGCGGCGACCCTGGCCCCCCGGAGCTCGGCGGCCTCGCCTGCCTCGCGGCGCCACCGGCGCACCTCGGACGAGAGTTCCTCCAGCGACCCGCACGGTCGGGTATTCGTTTCGATCTGCTGGCGCGTCAGTTCCGAGGTGAGTGCCTCGTCGCTGTCCTCCGGAGCGGCCCGCAGCACCGCCGTCGACAGCGACAGTGCTTGGCCGCTATCCGGGTCGACCAGCAGGAGTTCTTCCTCCACCCCCACGCTGCGCATGAGCGTCTCCCCCCTGCCAGAACAGATAATGCCAGGTCATCAGGCAGTCTTGAGCTCGGGTTGGACCGCTGCCTCGTGCTGGTCCGCCGCGATGGCCGCGGCGACCCGGTCGCTGGACAGGCTGCGGGCAACGGCCACGTAGCAGATCACCAGGCTGAACGCGGCCACTACGCCCAGGTCGATCCATTCGGGGATGAACTTGGTCCCGCCGTACTGGCCGAGGTAAGAGATCACCGACAGGCCGGCGAACCACGGAATGATCCAGGACAGCGACTCCGGGTCCAGCGGCGGCCGCTCCATCGGACGGCCCATCGCGTAGGTTATTCCGAACAGCACGTAACCGGCGACGATGGCCAGCATCAGCTTCTCGACCGTGACCCAGGACGTCCAGTAGATGATCTCGTTCGCCGCAACGAATGCCAGCGGCGCCAGGATCGGTGCGGCAGGAAGCCGGTACGGGCGGCTGCGCTCAGGATCCGCCCTGCGCAGGGCCAGCAAGGTGATCGGCGCGAACCCGTACATGATCACTGTTGCGGAGGTGACCAGGCCGACCAGGCTCTGCCAGCTCGGGAAGGGCAGAAAACAGATCAGACCAACGGCGAATGCCAGGATGATCGAGGTATACGGGACGCCCCGGCTGCTGATCCGGCTCACGCCTTTGGGAACGTAGCCGGAGTGACCGAGGGCGTAGGACAATCGCGCGGACGTGCCCACATAGATCAAGCCGGTGCCAGCCGGTGAGATGAACGCATCGATATACAGGATCGCTGCCAACCAGCCCAGGCCCAGGCCGGTGGCCAGCGTGGCGTAAGGCCCGAAATCCCCTTTGCCGACCGGGTTGGCCCACCCCTGCACGAGGTTGCCGGGGTTCAGCGCCCCGATGAAAGCGATCTCCAGCCCCAGATACAGCAGGACGCCGATGATCACGGAGCCGATCACCGCACGGGGCACATTGCGTTGTGGATCGCGTGCCTCGCCCGCTATCTGAGCGGCTTGCTCAAAGCCCTGCAGCGCGAACACAACGCCCAGGGGCAGAGCCGCCAACACCCCGTGGGCGCCGTAGGGAGCAAAGCCGCCACCAGCGGTGAAATTGGAGATCTGGAAGGACACCACGATCAGGACGACGACCGTGAGGACCGGTACTGCGACCTTCCACAGCACCGTGATCCGGTTGCTCTCCGCGAGCCACCGGACCCCCAAGATATTGATCACCGTGAAGACCAGCATCAACCCGGTGGACACAGCCAAGCCGGTGGACGTCAGCGCACCTACCTCGTTGATCAATCCATGCCATTTATGGTCGAGGTAGCTGAGCGCGGCCTCGACTTCGATCGGGGCGAGCGTGACGGCCTGCAGCCAGGCCACCCAACCCGCGGTGAAACCACCCAGTGAGCCGAAGGCCAAGCGTGGCCAGCGCCCGGTGCCACCCGCGAGCGGATAGGCCGCACCGAGCTCGGAGTGCACCAGGGCGAGCAGCACGATGATCACACCGGCGAGCACCCAGGACACGATCGATGCCCCACCAGCCGACGTGGCCGCCGTCAAAGCGCCCAGCAGCCAGCCCGATCCGATGATCGAACCCAGCGAGACGAACATCAGCGCCATCAAACCGACATCGCGTCGGAATCCCGGCTGAGATCCGGATGCCGTGCCGCGCACGGACGCTTGCGCCATGATCGCCTCCCCATTCGCTCGACGGGCTGCTTGATCCGCCAAAGTATCCACCGACCGGCCTGCATCCGGGAGGGGTCGAAATCAGCAGGTAACCCGGCGTGGACGAACCCTGACGGCCAGGGACGAGTATGTTGAGCGATGACGCGAAGGGTCGCAGTGCGACGCTGACCAGGGAGACGACGATGGGCGAGTTCAGTCCTTGGCATCTGCTGATCGTGGCAGCGGTCTTCATGCTGCTGTTCGGAGCTAACAAACTGCCGCAGATGGCACGTTCGGTGGGCCAGTCGATGCGGATCTTCAAGGCTGAGACCCGCGCGCTGTCCGGCGAGAAGGAACCCGAACAGCTATCTCCGACCACCCAGCAACCCGCCACGACCCAGCCTTCCCAGGCCCACCCCCAAGAGCGGCCTCCCGTCGGCTAACTTCGTCCGGCTACTTCGCCGGCTGTCGTGGCCTTCGCGTGCCCCGAGGCTGTTCATTTTTTGTTTACCTTAAAGGGGGACCACGTCCACCAGGTGTCCTTACCGTCCGAGGAGCGGCTTTTCCGAGCCGCTTTCTCGCGATCGAGACCGGAGGACCTTGGTGAATCGCAAGCTGCACGGTGCCGCGCTCGCGCTGGCGGCGACCACCGTGCTGACGTTGGTGGCCTGTGGCAGTAACCCGAGTGTCGGCGGGGGCACCGGACCGTCTGCAAGCGGACCGCCCGTCAAATGCGGAGGCAAGAACAACCTCAACGGCGAAGGCTCGTCCGCACAGAAGAACGCGATGGACGTCTTCATCCAGGCCTACCAGCAACGCTGCTCGGGCCAGAACGTGGCTTACAACCCAACCGGCTCGGGCTCGGGCGTCAAGCAATTCACTGCCGGACTGGTCGACTTCGGTGGCAGCGACTCCCCGCTGGTGGCCGCGGACCAGGTCGCCACGGCCACCCAGCGCTGTCAGGACCATCCGGCCTGGAACCTCCCAATGGTCTTCGGCCCGGTAGCGCTGGGCTACAACCTGAAGGGCGCGAATAACCTCGTACTCAACGGGGAGACGGTGGCCAAGATTTTCAACGGTAAGATCACCAGCTGGAACGATCCGGCAATCACGGCGCTCAACCCAGGCGTCAGCCTGCCGGCAACACCGATACGAGTGATCTTCCGTTCGGACGAGTCCGGCACGACGGACAATTTCCAGCTCTACCTCCAAGCCGCCTCGAAGGGTGCCTGGACTCAGGGTGCGGGGAAGGCTTTCAAGGGCGGGATCGGCAGCGGTGCGGAGAAGTCGGCAGGAGTCGCACAGGCGGCGAAGAGCACCGACGGTGCCATCACCTACGTCGAGCTGTCCTTCGCGCAGGACAACAAGCTGGGTATCGCCAAGATCGACAACGGTGCAGGTCCGGTCGAGCTGAGCGGCCAGAGCGTTGGCAAGGCGATCGACGCCGCGAAAATCCAGGGCGACGGGAACAACCTGGTGCTGGACCTCAACTCGATCTACGGAACCACCCAACCGGGCGCCTACCCGCTGATCCTCGCCACCTACGAGTTGGTCTGCTCGCAGGGCTACGCGCCTGACGTCGCTCAAGCCCTCAAGGCGTTCCTGACGGTGGCCGCCACCGATGGGCAGGCCAATCTCGCTGGAGCTGGTTATGCACCACTTCCAGAAGCCTTCCAAAAAAGGATACTGACTGCCGTTGACGCCATGGCTCCGCCGGTCTGACGGGCGCCCTTCGGAGCTTCGGTAAAGGATTCCATCATCTCAAGCCGTTCAGGATTCGGTCCGGAGGCAAAGATTCGATCCAACGACTCCGCACCGATTGATCCGCATCGAGAGAAACCGGTTGTCCGGCCCGGCGACCGGATTTTCCGGTGGCTGGCAACCGGGTCCGGCGCCTTCATCGTCGTACTCGTCGGCGGGATCGGCCTGTTCCTGCTTCTCCAGGCGATCCCGCCGCTGTTGCACGACCAGGAGAACTTTCTGACATTCCGGCAGTTTCTGACCGGTGACGTCGATAACCTGCGGTTCGGTGTTCTCGACCTGCTGCTTGTCACCGTCGAGGTCTCGGTTGTCGCGCTGGTCCTCGCCATGCCGATCGGGCTGGCTATTGCGCTGTTCCTCACCCAGTACGCGCCGCAGCGGCTGGCGCGTCCGTTCGCTTATGCAGTCGATCTGCTGGCAGCCGTCCCATCGATCATCTTCGGTCTGTGGGGCATCTTCGTGCTGGCACCGGCGATCGAGCCCTTCGCCAGCTGGCTGAACACCAACCTCGGCTTCATCTTCCTGTTCAGTGACGGCGACATCCCGATCTCCCGCGGCGCCAACCTGTTCACCGCGAGCATTGTGCTGGCGGTGATGATCCTGCCGATCATCACGGCGATCACCCGAGACGTCCTAGCCCAAACCCCGCGGACGCAGATAGAGGGCGCGCTGGCGCTCGGCGCGACCCGATGGGAGGTCATCACGACGGTCGTGTTCCCCTTCGGCCGGGCAGGCTACATCAGCGCTTCCATGCTCGGCCTGGGTCGCGCGCTGGGCGAGACAATCGCACTGACGATCATCCTGGCCGCAACCCCGCAGGTATTCGGCGGCAGCCTCTTCGACGGTGGGGCCACCTTCGCGTCGAGTATTGCGCTGGCCGCCCAGGAGTTCAATAACCCGGTACAGGCCGGCGCCTACATCGCTGCCGGGCTGGTGCTGTTCGTGCTCACCTTCGCGGTGAACTCGCTGGCAAGATTGCTGGTCGCCAAGAAGGAGTACTACTCGTGAGTGCACCCGCCACGGCTGACTCCTCCGCCGCCACGGCACCGGCGTTCGCCGGCATCAGCGCTTCGCGCAAGATCCGGAATTCGCTGGCCACGGTGCTGGTCACCGCCGCATTTCTGCTTGCGCTGGTACCGCTGGTCTGGGTCCTGTACACGGTGTTCGCCCGTGGCTTCACCGTCATCTTGAGCCCTGGATGGTGGAGCGAATCCCTGTCCGGTCTGCTCGGGCGGCAGCAGGGTGGCGGCGCCTACCACGCCATCTACGGCACGCTGATCACCAGCCTGATCTGTGCGGTGCTGTCGGTCCCTATCGGGATGATGGTCGCCGTGTATCTCGTCGAATACGGCGGCCGCACCCGACTGGCGCGGACCACCACGTTCATGGTGGATATCCTGACCGGCGTTCCGTCAATCGTGGCAGCACTGTTCGTCTACGCACTCTGGATCGCGATCCTGGGCTTTCCCCGTAGCGCACTGGCCGTGTCGTTCGCGTTGGTCCTGCTGATGGTTCCAGTGGTCGTTCGCTCTACCGAAGAAATGCTCAAGATCGTCCCTGACGAGCTTCGCGAGGCGTCATACGCCCTCGGCGTCCCAAAATGGAAGACAATCATGCGGGTAGTTATCCCGACGGCGCTCTCGGGTATTCTCAGTGGCATCATGCTGGCACTGGCCCGAGTGATGGGAGAAACTGCGCCGGTGCTGGTCTTGGTCGCCTACGCACCGTTCATCAATTACAACGTCTTCGGCGGCAACATGGCGACGTTGCCACTGCTGATGACGGTGGAGCGAAACAACCCGACCGACGCCGGAGCCGACCGGATCTGGGGGTCGGCAGTCACCTTGATCCTCATCATCGCACTGCTCGGCGTACTGGCAACGGTCCTATCTCGGATGTTCGCAGTGAAGACCAGGTAGGGCAAGAACGGTTCGACTCTAGTCGCTCTGCGGTAAGTCGAAAATGTAGCCAACGCCACGGACAGTTCGAATACGAGTCGGCCTGTCCAGGTCACTCTCGATCTTCGTGCGGAGCCGGCGGATGTGCACCTCAAGGTAGTTCCGGACGTCCGCCCGATCCGGACCCCACGCGTTGTCGAGCAACTCGCGCCGGCTGACAACCCGACCGGCATTGTCCATCAGCTGCTCTAAAATGACGAATTCCTTGTGCGGCAGATGAACCGGTCTTCCCCGCACAACGAGCCGGTGCCCGTCGAGTTGCAACTCCACGTCGCCGACTCGCAAAATCCGTAGCCGGCCGAGAGTCTGAGGATCGACCGAGAGGTAACGCCCCGCCTCCGGTAGGTTCGCTTGCCCCCACCTCTCGACCGAGGACATCAGCCGAACCGCCCCGAGATGTAGTCCTCCGTAGCCTTTTCTCGCGGGTTGGAGAAGATTTTCTCCGTGTCGTCGAGCTCCACGAGGCGTCCAGGCTTGTCCGCGCCGGGTAGATTGAAGAACCCGGTACGGTCGGACACCCGGGCAGCCTGCTGCATGTTATGGGTCACAATAACGATCGTGTAGTCCTTCTTCAGCTCACCGATCAGTTCCTCGATCGCCAGTGTGGAGATCGGGTCCAGCGCCGAGCAGGGCTCATCCATGAGCAGGACATCGGGCTGCACCGCGATGGCGCGCGCTATGCACAACCGCTGCTGTTGCCCGCCCGACAGGCTGCCGCCGGGCCTGTCGAGCCGATCTTTGACCTCGCTCCATAGGCTCGCGCCGCGCAACGATCGCTCGGCCACCTCGCCCAGCCGAGCCTTGTTTCGGGTTCCCTGTAGCTTCAGCCCGGCGACAACGTTGTCCCGGATTGACATGGTCGGAAACGGGTTGGGCCGCTGGAACACCATGCCGACCGCGCGCCGCACGTCCACCGGATCAACGCCGGGTCCGTAGATATCCTCCCCGTCAAGCTCTATCCGACCTGCAACCCGCGCCCCTGGGATCACCTCATGCATCCTGTTGATTGTGCGCAGTACGGTCGATTTACCGCAACCAGAGGGGCCGATGAACGCGGTGACCGACTGCGGTGATACGGACAAGCTCACGCCCTGTACAGCGTGGAACTTGCCGTAGTAGATATCAACATCCTTCATTCGGACGTTCTTCGCCATAGCAGATCCAATTTTTGGTTACGAGCGATCAGAACCAACGTCGCCGCGCCAGTTGATCGCTGTCTCGTCGGCGAAGAGCGGTCGAGGCAGGTCGAGCTTCACGAAACCTCCGAGGGTGGGAAGCAAGTGTGGGGACAACTACAGCCCAACGGCCGCTGGCGAAACCTATGCAGCGTCGATAGACGCGAACTAACCAAATGGTAAACGGGGGATGAACGTTCCCCCACAAGGATGCCAATCATCACCCGTATAGCGTAAGCTCTGGTTATCAGACAACAATCTGTAACCGAGCGGTGTCCCACAGGAACTCGAAGGGGCACCGCAAGGATCGCAGTACGCTATCAGTGACACGCCAGGCGCCACTCGGGACCGCAGTCCTGGGGCGCGGGCCGGGCCGTCAGGGCGGCATCCGTCAGACCGGACGGCAAGTACCTCGCCGAGCGCATACCAATCAGACCATCACATACTCAAGATGCCGGACCGAATACGATTTCCCTCAGGCTCTGGGTCCCTGTCATCGGCTTACCCTCGTCTGTCATTTTGGCCCGCCAGGCTGCGCGAAGTTCCTCACTCACACCCGCTGACTGAGACAGCGGCGAACCGGGATCGAGCCCCTGAAAACCGCAATTCACCTCTACGTTCATGCAGTGCTGGTCGGTGCACTCCCTGATGTCCGTCTTGGTGTGTTCTTCCTCACTCCACGCGGTCCAGCCACCGAAACCGCCGCGCATCGCCCCGAGCGTCGACTTGCCGTCGTCCGCTGTGCCGTCGGACTGCGGTGTATTTTTATGCTCTTGGCTCATGTTGAGTATTCTATCAGTCAGTGGCTTACGAAGTAGTGGTGTCGCAGTGTGCGCGGCGGGTCACCGACGGCGACTCGAGTGTCGATGATCGTTCGGTAACGTGCCTTCGCCACCTCACCTGGCACCTCGTCACGGTTCACCCTTTAGGCTGACGTAACCCCGACTCGTATGGCTTAGCGTCATGTCCTTCGAAGTGGTCTCTGCGTGGAACATCTCCCCCGTGAATTCGCCACTTCACCGTGTCGTGGAGGTTCGGCGATGACGCAAATCATGGGCACCGACGCGCT
>DASYMC010000290.1:0-2677 GCA_036009255.1 Pseudonocardiaceae bacterium | reverse complement strand
GCGCGGTCGCGTTGACATCGTCAAACAGCCGCCGCGGCCGCGCGCTCGTGCGCAACGGTTGCGCAACCCGACCAACACCGTCGGGTGAAACGAGCCCGACCCGACCGCCAGCTCAGCCGCTGCCTTCCACCGCAGATCACGCGCCAGCCGGTCATACGCCTAGCGATCCCGAGAGACCCTCCAACGCCTTGCAGCAGCATCACCGTCGCGACCACCCCGCGCCGCCACCGTTGGGCGGCCCCAGACGCGAACGCGTGAACAGATCCGCGAAATAGTCGTCACTAAGCTAAGCAGCCGATCACCGTGCTCGGCCAGCAGCCGATACACACCGCCCGGCTTCAGTTCCTCACCCAGCAGCAGCGCCGCGTCATTGAACCGTGCCTGCCGATCCGCCCGCCCAATCGCCACGACATGATCTTTCCGACATCATGATCAACAGTTCGAAGCGCTCGACCACACGAGAAAATCAGCAGCCTCCTAGCCGAAACGGCACTCACCGGGCACCTCCAAGGCAGAGACTCGCATCGACGATGCAGCGGCCTTCCCTCAGAGGCGGTTGTGTTGTCCGTCCGGCTTAACCGGTACTGCTGCTGCCTGCGACGCCCACCCGGCTCGCAGCCCACTTCCCAGGGTCACTGGTTATAGGACGCGACGCTCCGGCGACACGATTCCGCAGATCATCGGGCAGGGGAGGGCCTCCCCCAGTTCCCGCCGCCACTATCTGCACGTTTCGCACCCTATACGCCGAAAAGGCCTTCGGTGCCTGCACATCCAGGTCCTCAGCGCCTTCCATGGCCTTCACCCTAATTTCGGGGCCTCGGTACTCTCTGCACCCCACCCAAACGGGCGGGACCTCTAACGACGCCGCAGGCTTCGCTTGATGCTACGGACCGCTCAGTCGCTCCCCCTTTGAAGGGCTTTTGACGCTGGGCTTCGACCCGACCCGTTTCCAGACCGAGCCGCCAGCCTGCTACCGGGCCTCCTGACAGCTACCCGGACCGGACTCACACCCGGCAAGCGACGACGAGGTTAAGATCATTTAACCACAGGTCACTCCCAGTCTGCTCGGCACACGAATCACCGGGGGCTAGCCCGGATATGTCGATCTTGGTCAGTCCTCTGGCCATCGTGCAGTGCTCGCTCTAACGTGTTAATCCTCGCCCTAAGTACTGACGACTACCCCCTGTACTTGGGACTATGTCGTCGCGGACACTTAGCGGGATGAGAGGATGGGTCTTGGAACCGACTCATCCATACCGTGTCCCTCGCCAGGGTCATCTGCCGAACCAGCCACACCAGGGGCCAACGGTGCTGCGCATCGTATTGGGCACCCAATTGCGTCGGCTGCGTGAGGCGAGCGGCATAAGCCGCGAAACCGCCGGGTACGCAATCCGAGCGTCGCATGCCAAGATCAGCCGTCTGGAGTTGGGACGGGTCAGTTTCAAGGTACGCGATGTAGCCGATCTGCTCACCTTCTATGGTGTCACCGATGAGCAGGAACGCGAAGCGTTCCTCGCGCTGGCTCGGCGTGCTAACGCTCCCGGCTGGTGGCATCACTATGGCGATGTCTTGCCGAGCTGGTTCGAGACGTATGTGGGTTTGGAGCAGGCCAGCTCTGTGATCCGCATCTACGAGATCCAGTTTGTGCCCGATCTGCTGCGGACCGAGGACTACGCTCGCGCAGCAATCCAGCTTCGACATTTATCCGCGTCTGCTGATGAAATCGAACGCCTTGTTGCGTTCGGAATGGCACGTCAGGATTTCTTCTTTAAACCGGAGGCATCTGAGCTATGGGCGGTACTGGATGAGACGGCACTTCGACGATCACTGGGTGGCCCGAGGGTCATGCGAGCGCAACTGCAACGTCTGATCGAGTTGGCCGAGCGACCGAACATCACATTGCAAGTAGTGCCATTCAGTGCTGGCGGTTACGCGTCGACAGCTTCTCCGTTCACCATCTTGCGATTCTCTGGATCAGACTTACCGGACGTCGTGTACATCGAACAACTCACCACCGCCCTGTACCTGGACAAGAAGCACGAGACCGACAATTATTTGTTAGTCATGGATAATCTGGGCGTTCAGGCTGAGTCACCTGAGGACACTACTTACTTCCTTCACCAAATCCTCAGGGAGGGGTGAGCCTGCCAACCGTGATCATTATGGCTTTCGTCCGACGCCACCAAAGTTAACCACCTCGCCGGGACGCCGAAGTGGCTTGTTGGGGTCGCCAGAGCGAAGCCGAGACCATGCCAGGCACCAGCAGCTCCAGGCCGTCGGAAAAGCGAACCAATCGCTGGCGGCTACGAGCCTTGATCGGAGGTGTGCGCCTTCGTTCCACGCTCGGACAGCCTCACGTACGACCCCGGGACGGACTCCCCTGGATGAATCAGCATTTTGCTGATACGACCAATTGGATAGGAACTTCACGGTCCCCACGTCAGCCTTGGTCAAAGACCATGATCTACGCCGTCTGGGTCGGTCGTCAGGTTTGTTACCGGCTGAACCTCCATGAGGTTAGGGTCGGGCGAGTGGCGCCTTCGCTGAGCGCTGCAAGGCCTCGGCTTCGCAAGCCGACAGCGGAACCGGCAGGGTGCGTTGCACGCCGTTGCGGTTGACGACCGACGGCACAGACAGACACACATCCTTGATGCCGATGAAGTCGTCGATCAGTGAG
>DASYMC010000289.1:0-5333 GCA_036009255.1 Pseudonocardiaceae bacterium | reverse complement strand
CAAGCGATGGCGCCAGCGCCACCCTTGCCCCCGTCACCACAACGAGCACCGCGGCCAGGACGAGGGAGCGGGGCTGGAGCAGGGTCGAGCGGGCAAGAAGTCCGTGCCCTCTGCGTGCCCTAAAGGAGAGACACCTACGGTCTTTCACGGCTAACCACGGTCAACCGAAACTGCTGCTCAACGGCTCTGTCCTGGCCAAGTCATGTAGTTCCCAAGCTCTAGACGCGGGTTCGATTCCCATCACTCGCTTCATCACAAAGTCCAGTTCAGAGTGATTCTGTTCCGTTGTCATCGGCGGCGCCGATGATCCGCGTGCCAGTGTCATCAGCGTGGGGAAGATCCGCGTGCAAGCGGGGGTGGACTGGAGCACCGCGCCGTGCTCGCGTATAAGGTGCCGCGCGGGCAACCCATCAGCGCGGTGGAGGGGGTCGACTTGCGATGGTCGCTGCATTAGACGCGGCAGGCAAGGTAGGTGGATCAGTACCGCTGGGCGTAGCGGTAAGCGGCGTAGGAGGGTTGATCGCGGGCCGTTATCGCCTGATGTCTCGGTTGGGCGGTGGCGCGATGGGTGTGGTGTGGCAGGCCTACGACGAGGTCTTGCATCGCATCGTTGCGATCAAGCAGCTGGTGTTGCCCTGGGGGCTGAGCGACACCGATGGTGACGAAGTCACCAGCCTGGTCATGCGGGAGGGGCGTATCACCGCCCGGTTGCAGCACCCGCATGTGATCGCGGTCCATGACGTGGTGCAGCACTACGGTCAGCCATGTCTGATCATGGAGTATTTGCCGTCCAGGAGTCTGGCCACGGTCCTGTCCACTCACGGGATGTTGGCACCCGAGGCGGTGGCCAGCATCGGCAACCAGATCAGCTCCGCGCTGGCCGCCGCGCATGAGGCAGGCGTCGTACATCGGGATATCAAACCGGGCAATGTGCTTCTCGCCGATGACGGCACGGCCAAGATCACAGACTTCGGTGTCTCCCATGCCGTGGGTGATCTCACCGTGACCGCCCCCGGGATTCTGGTGGGGACGCCCGCGTATCTGTCCCCGGAGGTGGCCCAGGGCAACAGTGCCGGCTTTGCCTCGGATGTGTTCTCGTTGGGTTCCACGCTCTACACCGCGCTGGAAGGCACCCCGCCGTTTGGGATTGAGGACAACGCCGTTGCCTTGGTGCATCGGGTGGCCTTGGGTGAGATCATCCCTCCGCGGCGCTGCGGTGCACTCACTCCTTTGCTGCTGCACCTGTTGCAACGTGATCCTCAAGACCGCCCCACCATGCGTCAGGCCCAAGCGGTGCTGGCCATGCTGGATGAGGGTTTGGCCCGACCCCTCGGTGGTCTGTCCGCATGCACGCTGCCGCTATCCGGACTCGACCCGCCTGTGCAACCACTCCCCAGCCTGCCGCCCAGCTCCGTGGCGCCAGCAGCACCGGAGCAGACCCCCAGCACCGCGGGGTCGACCCCGGTGGATGCCTCAGCTGGTCAGCCACCCGCCGAAGACGATGACCAGAGGTGGCCGCGAGCCCACCTCCTGCTGGTCGGCGCCATAACGGCGGCGCTACTCACGGCGAGTGTCCTGGTGACTTTGTTCGTGGGCCGTGGCAGCGTCCCGAGCAGTCACGCCGCGGTCCTCGCATACACCTCGGGTGTTCCTGCCCCCAAACTTCAAGCCCAACCCGAACTCAGCGACCCAACCCCGGGGACCCCGCCACCCACTCCGATCATTCCGGTTGATTCACAGGACACGCCGAACCAATCGCCGCAGATAATCACGGACTATCAAGCACCGATGCCTGGAAATCCGCCGGTGGCAAGAAGTCGGCTCACCGTAAACTCTCAGCAAAACTATGCCGGGGATGTCACTAAGTATCGGATCCAAAGACAGCAAAGTTTTCGAGGACCAGATCGGTCATGGGATCGTCACCGAGGATGGTCAGGCAAGAATCGACACAGCTATCACCGACACTAGAGCGGCTAAGCCGGGCGCCGCCTTCAGCTCTACAGCTACGGAATACATCAACGAGATCGACCAACACCGCCCCAAAACACTCCCCAGCGGTCAGCAACGTGCGGAACAACGCCACCCGCACAGCCCCACCAAGATACGGGTGGCCAGCACCGCGGGTTTGCGGCGAACTTCGACGAGCTAGGGAATAGGTGGTGACCAGATCCCGGGATGGACCTGGTAGAACATGCTCCGCGCGATACCGGGTACCAGACCGCAGTTCACCACGACATGCCATCGGGAGCGCAACAGACGCTCTCGTGACCCTCCAGCAGATCGCAGTGCCATTCCTCGTCCTCGGCCAAGCCGTTGAGGTAAGTGAGCACGCCACGGCACCGCGCAGTCCGCGGCAAGACCGGGGCAGGGAACAGTGGGGTGTCGAGGGCGTACGCGAGTGTGGTCATGGTTGCGCAGAGTAACAAAAATGCTCCTCTCAGTCACAGCCATACGTCGCGACATGCACCACAACTTGAGAATAAAGACGTTCTCTCACGTGTCTTCGGCGCCCATCAATAACACCGGCATCACCCTCGGCGGGGTAGATACCATCTACCCTCCCTCATCAGTTCACATGATCACCAGATCAGTGCCCTCATCTCGTATCGCGCGCCTCCGTGTCGTTCAACGACTCCGCGCCGGTGAGCAACCGATGTGCCTGGCCTGGCTGGGCGGCGTGGGCTGCCCTGGCGCTGCCATCCCCACCATGACTGCTCCCACCAGGACCCCCACCCGAACTCGCTGACAGACCATCACTTCCCCCGCTACCGCGAAGCCAGACGTCGGGTGATCTTGATTCGTGCCCCCCGCGTGCCCGTTCCACGGGGACTCACGGGGAACCACGGACAAACTACGGTCAGAATCTCACTGACCGTGAACGAGAAGATTCGCCGCTCACGGCCGGTTATGGGCCGGACCTTTGCAAGGCGGGGGTTGAGGGTTCGAGTCCCTTCGTCTCCACGACGGTCTTTGGTGGCCACTCCTGTCGCGTCGAGCTGGCCGTTCTTGAACGCGTTGATGGACGCGGCGGACTCCATGGTCAGGAACGTCCGCGAGTCCAGCCTGCCCGCCTTGCCCCACCACTTCGGGTTGCGGACGAAGGTGATGGTGCCGTTCTGCTTGTCGAAGTTCTGGATCTGGTACGGGCCGGCCCTCACTCCGGGTGCGGGTTGTTGATGTAGCCCTGGTTGAACACCTCCGGGTCGACCGCGTTCGGTGGATCACGTTGTTGAACAGGCTCTGCCACCACAGGTGCACGCCCCGGAAGGTGACCACCGCTTGGCGGTCGTCCACGCCCCGCACCGAGGCGATCCGATCGTAGCCGTCGGTGGAGTTGACGATGTACGTCACACGGCGATGATGAAGACGCACTCAAATTTGATCAACGCCATCACCACAACTCAGTACACCGAATGCTCACAGGCCATACCGGCATCGTTAAGTCCGTGGCGTTTTTAGTTGACGGCCGAACGCTAGCCACCGCCAGCTCGCCGCGGGGCGGTACCTGCTCGCTGTGGGCGAGGTTTACCGGCTCAAGAGCGGTGGTGCGGGGGGAATCGGAGTAGGCGTGGTGCTGCAGTGGGTCAGGCGTATTTGGCGGATGACGCTGTCCGCGGTGCTTGCCATGGTGGGACTGTGCGGGGCGATGGCCACTGTTGCATGCGAGTCGAGCCGATCGGTGGTCTTACCGGCACTGGCTTGGGCGCCTTGCTCTGACGCAGCGGGTTTTGAGTGTGCCACGGTGGATGCTCCGCTGGATTACGACCAGCCACGCGGCGAGACCATCAAGCTGGCGCTGATCCGCCTCCGAGCCCGGGATCCCGGTGCGCGCCTCGGGTCGCTGTTTGTCGGCATGGGCGGACCGGGTGACGCGGGGACTCACCTACTGCCGGTGTTCCTCGGTCATGTTCCCGCCGAAATGGTCAAGCGATTCGACATTGTCAGCTGGGATCCACGCGGGGCCGGCAACAGCACCGCCGTGCGATGCTTCGACACTGAACAACAGGAGGGTGCGTTCTTTACGGATCTTCCCGGTGGGTTCCCGGTCGGTCCCGCGGAAGGCAACCTGGATTCGAGTGTGGGACGGGTTCGCGGCGACGTGCGGGAAACGTGTCGGCACGCTGCTGGCGCACATCTCCACCGCCGATTCGGCCCGCGATCTGGACCTGATGCGTCGCGCCGTCGGGGACTCGAAGCTTAACTATCTGGGTCTGTCGTATGGCACCGTGCTGGGCGCCACCTACGCCAACCTGTACCCGGGCAAGATCCGTGCCCTGGTGCTCGACGGCAACGTCGATCCAGTGAAGTGGTTCGAGAAGCCGTCGGGAGAAATCCCGCTTAGCACCTTTATCCGGATGGAGTCCGACATCGGAACGAGCGCGACCCTGGCCCGTTTCCTGGACCTGTGCGGCACCGCGACCGTGTCGCGCTGCGCGTTCTCGGCGGGCGATCCGGCCGCGACCCACGCGAAGTTCGACACCTTGCTTACCCGACTACGCGCCAAACCGGTAACGATATCCGGGCCGAACGGACCTATCCCCTACACCTACACGGGGACGGTAGGCGGCATTGTCGGCATTCTCTATACAACCCAACCCGCTGGCCTCCGGGGATTCCCTGGCTGGGCGGCGGGGGCCAAGCTGCTGCAGGACCTGTGGATGGCCAGCGAGCCGAGTGCGGTCGCTGCATCGGTTTCTGGGCCAACAGCGCCGCCGGCGACACCGGGTAAAGACAAGACCTAACACAAGCGACAAGCATTTGTACGCTGTGCTGTGTTTGGAAAGCCCCGACCCGCGCCCCGCCGATCTCTATCGAAGATCGCTGAATTCGCGGTGCACCGGTCCGGGCCGGTCAGCGCGTACTGGGCCTGGCTCAGCGAGCCGTGCACCAACTGGCCGGCCCAGACCGTCGATGTCTACACCGGCCCGTGGAATCATCAAACCTCGGCGCTGATCCTCGTCATCGGCAACACGTTTGATCCGGGCACGCCCTACCAGGGATCGGTCGCCATGGCCCACCGGCTCGCCAACGCCCGCCTGCTCACCGTGGATGGCTACGGGCACACCGCGCTGCTCAACCGCAGCACCTGCGCTAACCAACACGAAGTCGACTACCTGCTCGACCCAACCAGACTACCGCCGCCGGACACCCACTGCCCGCAAGACGTCACCCCGTTCACCGACTAGATACCGCGTCGCGCGGAACTGCCGCTTCCACCTGCACTTCACCCCCACCAGCGCCTCCTGGCTGACCATGGTCGAACGCTGGTTCGGGGAACTCACCAGCAAGAAGTTCCGCCGCGACACCCTACCAAGCGGTCGGCCGACGCCACC
>DASYMC010000288.1:0-3534 GCA_036009255.1 Pseudonocardiaceae bacterium | reverse complement strand
CCGGCACAGCTGCGGGTGGATCTTGATAGGGGCGTGATACTACGGCCCGGCTGAGCGGACGAGAACGAAGCGATCGTCCTGCGCGACGCGTTGGCCTACGGTCGATGCTCGAAGTACGCCGCCTTCCGCGACAGCGACCAGTACCGGCACACCGAGGCAGCGCTCAAGCGGGCCGGGATCCTCCACAGTGACCACCGTCCTCTACGACCTCCACACCGCGACGACACCCACATCGCCCACCAGCGCGGCGAGCACACCATCTCCACCGCCCGCTGACGACATTAAGTCCACCAGCCACGGCCAATATCTCGACGCTCAACACGCAGTGCGGCCACCGCACCTCGGCACAGCCGCGCAGGGTGCGTGTACGCAGTGCGGCCACCGCACCTCGGCGCAGCCCCTCGATTCACGCAAAGTGCGCCAGAACCCGTTCTACCGTCGCTCCACAGGAACGCCACGAACTGGGCTCTGTCGCACTTTCCGTGATCGGGCATGTGCTCGGCGTGTCTGCCTGGTTCATGATCGCCTGAGAGTGATGATCGGGTTCGTGTGATCTTTCGGGTTTGTTGCCGCATCTGTCCGGTTTGGTGATCGAGGGGGTGCACGGCGAGGACGATGGAGTGCGTATCGAGGCTCGGGTGCGGGCCCAGGGGATGGCATGTCCTGGATGCGCGCGCGGTTCAGACCGAGTACACAGCCGCTATCGACGCAGGTTGGCCGATGCCCCGATCGGTGCGCGGACGGTGGTAATCCAGCTGTGCGTGCGCCGGTTTTTCTGTGGCAACGCCAGCTGCGCTCGGCGGACGTTCGTCGAGCAGGTTCCGGGTTTGACCAGCAAGCACGCTCGGCGTACGGGTTTGTTGCGGCGAATGTTGGAGGCGATCGGGTTGGCGCTGGCCGGGCGGGCCGGTGCGCGTTTGGCCGTGGTGTTGGGCATGCCGGCCAGTCGGGACAGTCTGCTGCGGTTGGTTCGCGCGCTGCCCGACCCGTCTGTCGGTGATGTTGAGGTGCTCGGCGTCGACGATTTCGCGATCCGCCGTTGTCAGGCCTATGGCACCGTCTTGGTCGACATCCTCGCCCACCGCCCGGTTGATCTGATCGAGGAGCGCACGTCGAAGGTGCTGGCCGACTGGCTGGGCAACCATCCCGGGGTGAAGGTCATTTGCCGGGACCGCTCGGGGGCCTACGCCGAGGGCGCGCGCACTGGCGCTCCGGAAGCGATCCAGGTAGCTGACCGATGGCATTTGTGGGCCAACCTGGGTGAGGCGGTCGAGCGCATCGTGCTGGCCCACCGCGCCTGCCTGGGCGAACCCGCACCCGAGCCGCCCGAGGCCCAGCCAGGCGACACCGCCGACGGCCAGCCGACCCCCACCCAACCCGACAGTACGGCGCCGGTCGAGTACGGGCCAGCGTCGCGGCTGGAGACGCGCACCCGCGAACGCCACACGGCGGTGACCGAACTGAGGGGTAAGGGCTACTCGCTAAATGCCATCTGTCGCGAGTTGGGCCTGGCGTTTCGGACCGTGCAACGCTTCGCCCACGCTGCCACACCCGAGGAGTTGCTGGTCACCCACCGCACCCGGTCGCACAAGCTGGATCGGTTCAAGTCCCATATGCACCAGCGCTGGAACGCCGGGGTCACCGAAGCCAGCGTGCTGCACACCGAGCTAGTCGAGCTGGGATGGACCGGCAGCCTGCGTAGTGTGCAGCGTTACTTGCAGCGATTCCGTGACCCCGACCGCAAGGCGCGCCCGGCGCCGCCCGCGCCGGTCAAGGCCACTCCGCGTCGGGTCACCAGCTGGATCATGACCAACCCCGAACACCTGTCCAGCGATGACCAGGTGCGGTTGAAACAGATCCTGGCCCGCTGCCCGCAGCTGGAGGCCACCGCCGGGCATGTGGCTGCCTTCGCCGCCATGATGAGCCAGCGCACCGGCAAAGATCAGCTACCCATCTGGCTGGACGCGGTCACCGCCGACGACCTACCCGCTCTGCATTCTCTCGTGGCGGGTCTGCGCCGTGACCTAGACGCGGTCACCAACGGGCTGAGCCTGGACTACAGCTCCGGGCAGGTCGAAGGCAACGTCAACCGGATCAAGATGATCAAACGACAGATGTTCGGTCGCGCGAAGTTCGATCTGCTGCGCAAACGGGTCTGGCCCGCTAAGTCGAGCAACTGTCCCAGCGCAAGTGGGGCGTTTGCCCACGATCGTTACCGTGGGCACTCCGCACCGTGGAGCCGGGTGCCCACGGTAAGCAACAAAGGGGTCCGCGATGGGAGATGTCGCTGAGCTAGAAGATGAGCTCGCGCGGGTGCTGTCAGCCTCCCCGCGTGATGCCGTCGCAGATGCTGAGGTACTCCAACGGGCGGTGGCCGCCTGCCGGGCCGATCCCGAGGCGAGGGATTCGTTTGATCTGCCTGGGTTGCTCGATGAGCTCGCCGAGGTCTATCAGCAGCTGGGTCGGGTCGAGGATGCGCTGGCCGCCATGCAAGCGGCGATCGACGCTGGCTATGCCGGTAGCCCCGACCCGCGGTGCCGGCTAGCGGAAATCATGCTGCGCGCCGGACGCACCGAACCCGCCGCTGAGGTGTACGCCCAGGTCAAAGCCGACACCCCGGATGATGTGTGGCTCTATAACAGCGCCGGGCTGGAGTACGCCGCCGCTGGTGATCCCCAGCAAGCGCTGGACTGGTTCACCGAAGGTCTGCAGCTAGCCCTGGACACTGGCGACCCCGAAAACCTGGTCGCCCAGCTCCAGGCGCTGCGCCGTGAGCAGCTCAACGATTTAGGTCACCAGCTCGACGAGCTCGATGCCCGCGCCGAAACGTTCCTCACCGAGCGTCGCAGCCAGCCCCCAGGCCACTCACTGCCCGGACTACCTGCCGCGCTGGACACCCTCGACACGGGCGACAGCTCAGCGCTGGCCCCGACCGCCACTGTGCCATCCGCCGATCGATCACCGACCGGTGCACCGCCTCGGCTCACGCTGGCGGTCAGCTGGTTTCCAGCCGATCAGTTCGACCAGGCCCTGCGCACCTGGTCCGACCTGTCCCAAGACTGGAACAGCACCGACTACCGCGACTACACCCACCGCCTCGAACGCCACCTCCACAACATGACCACTGCCGGCCCCGCCGCCCTCTGGATCACCCCAATCCAGATCGACGCGTTTCAACGCTGGTGCCACAGCACCGGCCATGACCCGGCCACCGCCAGCGCACGCGCCAGCTACGCCGCCGAGCGCGCCCGTATCGCCGCGCCCGAACTCATCAACTGGCCACCAGCACGCAACGCGCCCTGCTGGTGCGGCACCGGCCGCAAATACAAAAAATGCTGCGGACATCCCAACGTTGTCCAAGCAGCGACCCGACTACCCGGCTGAGCAGAACAAGATCAACCATGGTCTTCACGAAAAGTGCGACAGAGCCCCGTTTCCTGGCAGCGCTTCCGTGCACATGGCTGCCGTCCGGCCCCAATGCCGACAGCAGCCGCCACAACCCGCAACTCCGCACAGACATTCGCTGAACAACGG
>DASYMC010000287.1:0-3113 GCA_036009255.1 Pseudonocardiaceae bacterium | reverse complement strand
CTGCTGGGGTTCCGACTCTCAAATGTGATCTTCAGTCTCATCGCCGGAATGCTGCTGCTCTTCCTTGGCGCCTACGGTCGCTTCAGCGGTGGCCTGTCCACAGACAACCCCTACTATCAGCGTCGTCATCATGACAATCCGCATTCTGATCGCGGAAGCGAAGCCGGCAGCGAGGACCGCTGGGTGGCTGCGGAGGTGGCGGTCGCCGAGGGATACGCCACACCGGAACAGGAACTACTGGTCTACGAGGACGCTCAACGTCGGGCGAACGAGGCGCGCCGCCGGGCATGGGAGCTTTACCGCAGTCACCAGGCTCCCAGGTCCGACGCGCGGCGGGATCCGGCATGATCGACGCCGAAAAGCTAATTCTCCGAATCAAGAACTGAAAAGTATCGATAAATAATATGTCAGGTCGACCGATATATCATGAAGATTTCACCCTATGATACAGTGCTTCGTTATGGTAGCGGCTCTCGCGTTGTGCCTGCTTGCCGAGTTAGGCTTGAACCAACAACCCTGTGATTAACAGTCTGCGTGCAATTCACTGATTGGACCACGCGACGTGGGCATCTGGCGTTCGCCGGGTGCGTTTGAGTGCGGTACTGCTCGTGGTCGGAACGCCAACGCCGGTTGCGGCCGGGTACCTCAGAATTTGATCTTGCGGCGTGGCGGTGCCCGGTTGGCGCTTCAGGTGCACGGTGGTGGGATGGTCACGCGCTTTCAGCATCACAACGGCCAGTAGCAGCACGGTAACGATATTACCATTACCTCCAGTTGCGCGATCTTCCGTTATCGGCATCGTGGTGCCGTGTCGGACTCTTCGTGATCGCATAAGCCCAACAGGTCAACGACGTGGAGTCCGGCCACTGCCGACCGGGGATTAAAGAAATTTCGGTGAATCGCCGGTCAACGTTCGGCAAACGATACCGGCCGTCCGGGGGAACGGCCCACCTGACCTGCTCCACGGCGTGGGCGTTTTGGCCGACCTCCTATATCGTACGCCTGTGACAAGCGACTTTCCGGTGCCGCTCGTCGGCCTACAAGTGACCGACTACGGTCCCGATGCACGCGTCGTCACTGTGACCGGTGAGCTGGACGCGTTAACTGCACCAACACTGGCCGCCTGTCTGTCCGCGCAGCTTGCTGTGGCTCAGGTCGTTGTAGTGAACCTGGATGATCTGAAGTTTCTGGCATCCGCCGGGCTGCGCGTGCTCTTCGAGATGAACGAACTCGCTATAGAACGAGACCGCCGCCTGCGGTTTGTGTGCAACTGCCCACTTGCCAATCTAGCTCTGGAAGCCACCGGACTACGTCAGCATTTGATGTTCGCTGAGGACCTCGCGGACGCACTGAGCGACGAACCCTGACTGGACGTGTGATCGCCGCCGCTCAGCACTCCGGTCACGCCGGGTCTGGGTCCATCCCCTGAAGGGTGTTTCTGGCGTGTTCGGTCAGCAGGTTCCAGCGGCGGCCAGCGGTCACTGAAGGTGATGGCGAACGCGTTGATGACCGGCTTCCAACGCATATCCAACGGTCGTGCACCGCTTTGTGGTGGTGCGCACATGGTGGGTGATCGCCGGGTGATCACACTCGCGCTGTCCTCGATCCGGGGTTTGACCACCAAGACTCTTGATCACCAGGAACACCGCCATCATGTTGGTGACAGTGCATATGCGCGCATATGTTTGTCGTTCTCCTGCCGTGGGTAGATCGACAGAGCAGGCGGATCGCGCGATGAAAGGAGACTGGGCATGGCGGACACGTCAGAGACGCATATGACGCAAGATATGGGGTCGGGTGTATCCGGCGAGCCGGGAGTAGCCTATGATACCGACCGGCTGGGAGAGCCCGGAGATCCAGGAGTCCCCACCGGAGACCAGCACCCCACCAACGAACGCGACAACATCACAGAGAGTGGTCACGGAGGCGTTGGTATTGACGACGTCCCCGGAACCCGCACTCCCGGCGAGCCTGTTTCCTCCGAACCAGAGCCAACAAGAGCCGACCGCGATGCGGGGTCGCTGGGCGAGTTGACTCAGGACGCTAGTGCCTCGGGGATGGCCGCGACTACGAAGGTGGCCACTTCTGACGATCCATACAGCCATGACGATGCAGATCAGCAGCGATCGGAGAAGCACAGCGAAGGGTGATTCGGGTGGAGTCGCCGGACGTGGTGTTTCGGCGGTTGACGCGTGACCTTTCTGTAGTTGTCAGGCGCTAAGCGCAGCGATGTCGCTGGTGGCGAGTACGGTCGGAGTCGTCGGTGCGGGGTCGAGGACCAGGGTTGAGGCGGGCCTTGGCGAGGACGTCAAGCCCGAGGTAGCGGCGGTCCTCGATCCACTCGTGGTGCCGCTCGGCGAGCACAGCGCCGACGAGGCGGATCGGGGCGTCACTGTCGGGGAAGATGCCGACGACGTCGGCGCGGCAGCGGATCTCGCGGTTGCGCCGTTCTGGGGAACCAGATCTGCGCCAGCTTGTCGGTCACGGCGTCAAGCACCCGGTCGAGCTGGGCGTGGACCGAGGTGGCGTCGATGACCTGCAGTCCCAGGACTCTCGGCGGCCGTCGGCGTTGGCCCCGGAGGGGTCCTGGCCCGCCTCCGCCGGCAATGACGGGAAGGTGCGGATCTGGGACCCGAGCACCGGCGCAACCCGCCACACCCTCACCGGCCACGGCGGCGAGGGTGTGGGCGTTGGGGGTGCCCCGGACGGGTCCTGGCTCGCCCCTGCAGCTTGAACGGGACGTGCGAACTGGACCCGAGCACTGGCGCTACTCACATCGTTACGTGTCGAAGGCCGCTTGTCCCACCTCGCCTTACGTCCTCGGCGATCGCAGCCGCAGGGAGCTCGGTTCCTACTTTCTGGCCCTCTACCCAGGAGCCTCACCCGAATAGGCGCCATGACTGGGGGGACCGACATGAGGCGCCGCTCTAGCCGGAAAATACAGATCTTTGCCGGGGCGTCTGAGATCGGCATGCGACTATCAAGGCAAGGGCTGGTTACTTTTGCCCACACTTACTACCGCCCGCCGGGCGCGCGAGCACGGCCGTCAACGAGACCGACGCATAACCGAGAAGTGCGATCAGAACTGGGTCTTAGGGGGATCGATCATCGTG
>DASYMC010000286.1:0-2305 GCA_036009255.1 Pseudonocardiaceae bacterium | reverse complement strand
TCGTTGAAAAACACCTCTCAGTCTTTGATCGACACGTCGGGATCGCTACAGAACACATCGACCACATTGGGACCGTAACGCCGGAGGAACGGGTACACCGTGATGTTTTGCCAGACGAAGAGCGGCATGCACCACCGGACTGATTGGGCACGGACACGTCCCGATCGGTGATACCTGCCCGTGATCATGCAGGACAACGGCGTCGACCTCATCCAGCCGTGATATAGCTGGCCCTTACTATTCTACAGACCGTATCCATGACTATGTCCCCTTTGTGGTGCGGTCAGGATGAACTGCTTCGGCGCGCCGCTTACCGGTTGCTCGAACGGAAACGCGTTGTCGATGAGAAAACGCCAAGATCCATCTGCCTGCTGGCGCAAGACAACCGCGGGGCGAGCGTGAACCGTCACCGGATCGCCGCCGTGAGGATCGTTGCGCTGCATCTTCCATTCGGCCGCGCGACATGTGTTGGCGGTGCGCGGCGAGAAACCATATACAAATATGGAGATCAAGCTCAATCCGCTGGTATACATCCGGCAGCCGGAGTATTTGGGGTATTGAAGTAGGGGCTGCCTGCCCGAGGTGGGTCTACCGGTATTGACGTCATCGGCGCCAACCGTTCCGAAGCCCTCGCAATCTGCCAAGCTCGGCGCAGTCAATTAGGTACTCCGGTTACTGGCAAGAACGCAGTGATGGTCACCACGCTGCGTGGGCGTTAGCTTCGGTCTCATGGACCACGGAACCCGCGAGCACTTGGCCCGGTTGTCGTGGTGACAGGGTGACTGCCTAGCAGCTGACCACATCAGGGAGCCCGCGCGATGGTGATGTCGATCGGGTGCGCCACGACCCCGGGACTGTCGGCAAGCTCCACCTCCGTCAAATAGGCCATCACCTGTTCGCGAACCTCCACGGACATCACGGACGTGCGCGCGCCGACGAGGAAATCAAGCACCAGCTCCCCCACACCGTGTGGGTCGATATGTACATCGCCGAGATCCAGTCCAGCCACCATCGTCTCCGACTGCAGCACCAACCCCCGCGACTCCAACTCCGCGGTGACGTCCTCGGCGCACCACAGTCGATGCCCGGTGCCGGGCTGAGCAGATCGGTGAGCACGCACAGCGGCTCCCGGGGCGCCGTGGCAGCGACCAGCAAGCCACCGGGGCGCAGCATCGCCAGCGCCTGGTCGAGCGTGGCCCGGAGGTCGGCCATGTAATACAGCGAGTGCACGAAGTGCACGAGCCGGGCAGCGAAGCCGGCAGCCGAGGCTGCATGCGGCTCGACCCCGGTGTAGCCCACCTCGCGCCCATCCGCGGCGAGTGCAGCGGCTAGCGGGGCGTCGATGCTGCCATCCCCGACGCCGACCCCCAACACCTGCAGCGGCCCGGCACCGAGCAGTGACGGCAGCTCCCGGGGTAACCACGCCTGAAGGCCGGCACGCTGGTCGCTGGCGGCCTCGTAGGCCGCATGGGTACGTGCGTAGTTCGCGCCGGACAGCTCGGGCAGCGCAGGGGAGCCGGCACCGCCTGCCTCAGCCTGTGCAATATAGGGGACGGACTGACCGTGGACTGACTCTGAGTAGGCACCGGACCGAACCTATCTGGTGCTACGCGTTTGTTACAGCAAAGTTAAGGACGTGTGCTTGGGTACAGGAATGGCCCCTTGTGACACCGCACAGCGCAGTCTTGAGCATTGGAGCGAGGCGGGTCGGGCGGAAATGCAGGCCTTCTACGCGCTCGCCACCGAGGGCTACCGGCGCCTGGCCGCCGCCCGCGATTGGGCTGCGGACCTGCGGGCCCGGGCCACCGGGGGCCGCGTACGGCTGCTTGATGTGGCCTGCGGCAGCGGCAAGTTCCCGGCCGCTCTGCTAGCCGCCGGGCTACCCGGTGCCGTGGGTGATTCGACCGGCAGGTGGCGACTGGCAAATTCATCCCCGGCGCGCGTCCAGGTCAAATCGTGACCTGCGACTACAATCCAGTGATCGGTTGAGGTAACCCACTTGGGCTCTCGTGCAGCTCTCTTCAGGCGCCTTACGAGTTCGGGCCGCCGGCACGATGCCGTGCCGGGCGCTGAAGAATCACCAGGCGTGCGACGTCGCTGGATCACCGGGACCGTCCTGTCTGCCGCCCTCATCGCTGGGTGTGGGGGTTCACCTCAGGCTGGGCCGCCACCAAGACCGGAGCTGCCACCGGCGGCCGAACCGGCCCCCGCTCCGGTGCCGACGGCGCAGCCGGCTGGACGGACAGTGCCGGTGGGCACCGCTCCGGAGGGTGTCGTGGCCGATTCGCAGACCCACATCGTGGCC
>DASYMC010000285.1:0-17842 GCA_036009255.1 Pseudonocardiaceae bacterium | reverse complement strand
CATGAGAACCGAAAGGGGGTAGTACACCATCGGCTTGTCGTACACCGGCAGCAGCTGTTTGCAGACGGCCTGGGTGATCGGATGCAGTCGGGTCCCAGCACCACCGGCCAGGACGATCCCCTTCACCGATAATTCGTGAACTGCAAGGCGACCCCGAAATCGCGGCCCTTCAGCAGGGCGATGACGGCCTGCAGGTCGTCTTTCTTCTTGCCGGATACCCGCAGCTGGTCGCCCTGGATTTGGGCCTGCACGCCCTTGAGCTTCTCGTCGCGGACCGCCTTGGCGATCTCCTTGGCCTTGTCCTGGTTGATGCCTTGCAGGATGCGCCCGGTAGTGCGGTAGATCTTGCCCGAGAGGGCTGGCTCATCCACCTCGAAGGCCTTCAGCGAGATGCCACGCTTGATCAGCTTGCTCTTGACCACGTCGATGGCGGCTCGGCAGCGTTCCTCGGTCTGCGCCTCGATCGTCATCGCCTCGTCACCAGCCCAGGTCACCTTCGCGCCGGTGCCACGGAAGTCGAACCGAGTCGACAGCTCCTTGACCGCCTGGTTGAGCGCGTTGTCCACCTCCTGCCGGTCGACCTTGCTGACTACATCGAACGACGGATCCGCCACCATGTCCTCCTTCCGCAGAGCCGGTGACGACCTTACTCGCCGGGCCGGTTCGGGCCTGATGTCACGGGCTGTGTATCGTGGCTACCGGCCGGTGCACCCGGCCACCAGGCGGGTTGCCCGAGCGGCCAATGGGAGCGGACTGTAAATCCGTCGGCTGATGCCTTCCAAGGTTCGAATCCTTGACCCGCCACGCAGCAGCAACGGCCCTTGACCTGTACGGGACGGTCGTGGGCCAACGTTGTTGTGTCTGGCCGTGTCGAAATCTATTTGCCGCCAGTCGCGCCCAATAAGCGCCCCATGCCCCCGGCCATGGTGTCGGAGGTCGTGCCTTGCTGCTGCCTGGCTTGTGGTTATAAGTCCATCCCTCGCAGAATGAATCAATCTCAGCGCGCTGCACCAACCACCGACGTCGCTGACCCGCGAGTGGGCTCGCAACTCACGTTAGTGATGTGCGGATTCAACCGCCACAACGGGCACATCAGTCTGAGAGGGCCAGGCGTGGTGACTTCCACAGCGGCAGGGCTAGCGGGCGATTTGAGAACGGGGTCGCCGCTCGGTTACCGCGCCGCTGCGGGTCAGCTGACACCCGTTAGGAGTTTGGCCACATCCACGTCGCTGATGGATCCTCAGGAAAAATTCCGTCTCCCCGGCCGTCGTCGGCCCGTCGCATGTCAATCGATGTTGTATCCATACAATTTCGCAAACGCCTCGGGTGGTACGCCTCATACGCCGTGAGCGTGGTCAGGGACCTCAATCGGGGATCAGGCTGGGACACAGGGCTCGGCTATTGACCGTGGGTGTTAATGGCACGCTAATGACACGCGGCTCTACCGTCGTTACTCATGAGACCTCCAGCGGTCACGGCGGCAGTAACGCAGGTCATTCGGGATGGCGGGCAAAGACGCCAGTCCTGGATTGGCAACAGGCCTGGGTAGTCAGCCGGTCCTGCGGCTGTTTCGTGGACGTCTGGCGATGTAGGCGCGAGCAGGAGGGACATTGTGCCAAATGGTCTCGGTGATCACGACCTCTTCGAAGCTGGCGCGCAGCTGTCGCAGTTGTCGACGGGCCGCTGATGCCCACCGTGTCCAGGAATAGGCGGCCTGGGTATATGTGCCTCCGTCGGACAGCGACTCGACGAGGGTGACCAGCAATGGTCGCGGTGTCGCCGAGGGGGCAAAGGGAGCCCACGGAAGGGTGCTGATGATCACATCTGCGGACGGGACCCCCCGATCGGCCAAGAACGTGGGCAGGCCGATCGCCTCACCGCATACGACCTCCACGTGTGGGTACCGCTTGCTCAGCAGCTTCGCGAAGGTCGGGTTGACCTCAACTGCAATGTGGTGGCCCCGCCCGCAGAGGCGATGCTGGATCACGCCGGTGCACGCTCCGGTGCCCGCGCCGAGCTCGACCACCACCGGCTCGCCGGTTTCGGGTATCGCAATGCTTAGCAGCGTGGCCATCGCGGTGGAGCTGGGCGTAACGGCCGCGATCCCTGTGGGATTGCGGAGGAACTCGCGCAGGAGCAGGGTATCCATCACAGATTGGTATCCTGCCAGTCTTACTCCGCGTCTGCCAGGCGAGATTCGGCTACCTGACAGATTCCCTGAAAAGCCTGGATATTTAGGTCGATTAGACTCCACGCGTCAGATCCGCAAATCGTGGGAACCTGCTTGGTCAATGATGCCCATGGCTCTTACGAGCGTTGTGACCGCATCTTGTCTTGAAATGGTCGATCCAAAATTATGTGGCTGGACGACAACTTGGGTTGTGAAGGTGTTTGATCAAATCCCTGACGAACACCGGGCCGTAGGTGTCACCGAGGTATTCCATGACCTCGGCGCGGGTCGCGCCCTCGATGAGGCGCTTTTCGACCTCATCGACGGTCATTCCGTCGGCCGTGCTGACCAGCGGGTAACTGGCACGTGAGCTAGCGTTGTCCTTAGCCGTGGCCAGCTCGTAGGCATCAGAACCGCGCCCCCCGGCGCTGCGCTGTGGGGATCTTCTCAGCTGGAGGCCCCGCGGCGTGGCCAGGTGGTGCAGCCGGTCCTCCCAGACTTTGTCCTTGATCGATTGTCCTCGCGGGGTATCGGCGGACATCAGCGGTGTTTGCTGTTGCTCCGAGCCAGCGAGGCAGGGCGGGCAGCAGACTGCTTGGTCATCCGCCGCTTGGGCGAGGGGTTTTTCGGGCTCTTGAGATGGGGCTTCACGTCCCCAGCACGTACGACGCATGATCTCAGTCCTCCTCCGGGAAAGCACGCCTAAAGTTATCCCGTAGGGATGGCACACCGTTACCTTTTGCTTTCGTGCACTTGTCTTATACGTCCCTTGTTAACCCGCGTGACGACTTACCCCCTCACCGCCAGCCGGGGCTAACAGCGTCTACTGGATGATGTGGGTCGGTAGCCCCGGGGCAAGCTTCAAGGAACGATAAGGAATTATTGCGACGCTCGACATTATCCATCGTTGTGATGAACGGCAAGTTGACGGACACTGTGGCAGCTGGCGAGTCAACGTTGTGGGGCTATCGATGCCCGGCGGTCGCGCTCAGCCCTTGGCACTTCGGTGCGGTACCAAATGCGGGTCCGGATGGAGAAACCGGGACAGGACACCTCCTCGGCCGCGTTTGCTGTTGACGGTCGTTGCGCTGCCGTTGCCGGCACGCAGGACATCAGACCAATCGGGTGGGCGCCAACGCGGCGGGGTCCAGCGGAACGTCCAGCGGTGGGGAGCTGCCGAGCACTACCGACGCACCCAGCGCCGCCAACGCCGGGGCTGACTCGATCCCGGAGCCGCCCTGACCGGCGAAGAAATGGAAGCCGGGATGCTCTGGCCAGGCACCGACCACCGGACCCCGATCGGCGACGAACGAGCGCAGGCCCGACCAGCTGCTCTGCACCGACCGCAGGCCCAGCCCGGTGACTGACTCCACCCGCTCAAGCGCGAGTGCCACATCGAGCGGGTCGGGCCGCACATCCCCCGGCTCAACGGGAGTCTCGTCCCCTGGCGAGAGCAGTAGGTGCTCTCCTTCTGCCTTGAAGTAGCAACGCTCCCGTGCCTCCACCACCATCGGCAGCGGATCCCCGTTCGGTGTGCGTAGCCGGGCCGGCTCCGGCACCCGCGCGACGACGATCGTGCGGCGGAGCGGGCACAGACCCAGCCGGGGCACTCCGGCCAGGTCGGCCACGACGTCGGCCCAAGCTCCTGCCGCATTCACGACATCGGTGGCCTCTAGCGCGTCGTCCGACCCGCAGCGAACCCGCCAGCCGCCGGATACCGCCGCCACCTCGGTGACCGGCGCCGCCATCCGCACGCAGCCGCCGCGACGGCGCAGCCCCCGGACGTAGGTCTGGTGCAGGCCGATGGCGTCGAGGTCGCCGGCGTCCTCGGTGACGGTTACGGCGCGCAGCGCATCCCGGCGCAGGGCGGGGCATCGAGCGACCGCCTCTTCCACCGAAAGCTGGACCGGGGCGTCCGGCTCGCCCACCCGTTCTGCCAGCCCGGCCCGCAGCGCCCGTACGCCATCGTCGTCGAAGGCCGCCCAGAACACTGGGCGGTGGCTCAGCAACACCGGCGCGCCCAGATCCTCGGCGAGGCTCGCGAACCGGGGGCGGCTCGCGTTGATCAGGGGCCGCATCAGCGGGCCACCGTGGCCGGGCATGTACATGGCGGCCGAGCGGCCGGTGGAGTGGCTGGCCAGGCTGGGTTCGGTCTCCAGCAAGGTGACCCGGCAGTGTGCAGCGAGCTCGTAGGCAATCGAGACGCCGGCGATCCCGCCACCGATCACCACCACGTCCTGGTTCTGACCCACTCGATCGACGCTATACGAACCAACAACTACTCGACATTGCGCCAGGCTCAACGGGGGGTGGTGGCACTTTCGGGACGCTTTCTCGCCGCAGTAGCGGGAAGCTGTTAACAGCGGGAAAAGCTTGCGGTGCTGTGCTTGGGAAGGCGCCCGGAGCGTGTGACCATCGGTGATGTAGATGCGTCGGCCGCCGACTGGGGCTGTTGCACGACATCGAGCTGGACGTAAACGGCGGTATGGAGCCCCGCTGCTGGAATACCACTGAGTGCGTTCGCGGGTAACCACGGCCACTGCACTCCAGCCCGGTCTGATCAATCGTGCCCGACGCCGTGGGAGGAGGGGCAGTCGATGACCTTGACAGCTCGACACGAGGCAAGTAGCACCGGGCGGCTGGATTCGATCGCCGCACACGCAGGCGTGGTCTCGGAATCTCAGCATCAGGCACTACGAGCCGACATCCGCCTGTTGTCGACGCTGCTCGGTGAGACCTTGATCCGCCAAGGCGGCGAAGAGCTGCTCAAGCTGGTCGAGCAGGTCCGGGGGCTGGCCAGGGTGGCGCCGCAGGAGGGCAGCGCCGAGATCCGGTCGCTGCTCTCCACGCTGGACATCGGCACGGCCGTGCAACTAGCCCGGACGTTCTCCACCTACTTCCAGTTCGCCAACGTGGCCGAGCAACTCCACCGGTCCCACGAGCAGCGCGCCCAGGTCGGCGGGCAGCGTGGACCGCTGCGCGCGGTGCTGGACCGGCTGGTCCGGGAAGTCGACCGGGCCGAGGTGGAAGCAGTGCTGGCCCGGATTCAGCTGCGGCCGGTGTTCACCGCGCACCCCACCGAGGCGTCCCGCGCGTCAGTGCAAGGAATTCTGCGCCGGGTGGCCGACGTCCTCGACCAGGGCCTGCCCGAGGAGCAAGTGCAACGGCGACTCGCGCGGCTGATCGACCTGCTGTGGCAGACCGACGAGATTCGACCCGGCCGGCCAACGGTTCTGGACGAGGCCCGCGCCGTCACCTACTACCTCGAGCAACTGGGCACCTGCGCGGTGCCGGAGCTGCTGGAGGACCTCGAGGAAGAGCTCGCCCGGGCCGGGTTCGTGCTGCCTCCACGCTCCCGTCCGGTGGTGCTCGGCTGCTGGGTGGGGGGCGACCGTGACGGCAACCCCAACGTCTCACCGCAGGTCACCCTCGACGTCTTGGGTTTGTATGCGGATCGTGCGCTGAACATCCAGCTGGAGCTGATGGAACAGCTCGTGCAGGAGCTGAGCGTGTCCACCCGGGTGGTCGGCGTCTCCGAGGCGCTTCGCTGCAGCCTTGCCAGCGACCGGCGTCAACTGCCCGAGGTCTACGACCGCTTCATCCGTCTCAACGCTGAACAGCCCTACCGGCTGAAATGCGCCTACATCCACGCCCGCCTGACCCGAACTCAACTGCGGATCCGCGACGGCCTTGCGCACCATCCGGGACGGGACTACCTGGGCGCGGAGTCCTACATCGCCGACCTGGAGGTGATGGACGCCTCACTGCGCGCGCATCTCGGGGAACGTATCGCTGAGGGTACCCTCGCCAGGACGCTGCGCTCCGCCCGAGCGCTGGGACTGCATCTCGCGGCCCTCGATGTGCGGGAGCACGCCGAGCGGCACCACGCCGCCCTCGCGGCCCTCTACGACCCGCTCGATGAGCTTGAAACGCCCTACCTTGAACTCGACCGCAGGCAGCGGGCGGCGCTGCTGTCCGGCGAGCTGGCCGGACGGCGGCCACTGACGGCCCGCTCCGGAGAGCTGCCGGCAGCGGCGGCGGACGTGCTCGCGATTTTCGACACGATCCGGTCTGCCCAGCAAACCTTCGGCGAGCCCGCCGCCAGCACCTACATCGTCTCGATGACCAAAGGCGTGGACGACCTGCTGGCTGCCGCGGTACTGGCCCGGGAAGCGGGACTGATCGCGGTAGCACCATCGGGGAAGAAATGCACGTCCAGGGTGGATCTCGTGCCGTTGTTCGAGACGGCCACCGAGCTGCGCCGCGCTGGGGAGCTGCTCGATGAGATGCTGCGGGATCCCACCTATCGGCAGCTGGTGCGAGCCCGGGGAGACCTGCAAGAGGTGATGCTCGGCTATTCCGACTCCAACAAGGATGCCGGGATCACCACCTCACACTGGGTCATCCAACGGGCGCAGCGTCAGCTTCGCGACACCGCCGCCGAGCACGGGGTGCGGTTGCGCCTGTTCCATGGCCGGGGCGGCTCGGTCGGCCGGGGCGGCGGACCGGCCGGGGAAGCGGTGGCGGCCTCCCCTTACGGCACGGTCGACGCGACGCTGAAGGTGACCGAGCAGGGCGAGGTGATCTCCGACCGGTACTCGCTGAGCGCGCTGGCTCACCACCAGCTGGAGATTCTGCTGGCCGCGGTGCTGGAGGCCACTCTGCTGCACCAGACCTCGCGGGTGCCCTCGGAGGTGCTGGCCCGCTGGGATGAGGCAATGGACGTGGTGAGCTCGGCAGCCCACGCGGCCTATCGCGACTTCGTGGGCCTTCCCGGGCTCAGCGAGTTCTTCTCTGCTGCCACCCCGGTGGACGAATTGAGGTGGCTCAATGTCGGGTCGCGCCCGATGCGGCGACCGGGCAGCGGGAAGACCACGCTGGAGGGGCTGCGGGCTATACCTTGGGTGTTCGGGTGGACCCAGACCCGGATGGTCGTGCCCGGCTGGTACGGCCTCGGCAGCGGCCTGCGGGCCGCCCGTGACGCCGGGTTCGGTCCAGTGCTGGAGGAGATGCACGACTGGGCGTTTTTCACCAATCTGCTCGGAAACGTCGAGATGACGCTGGCCAAGACCGACCTGCGGATCGCGGAGTACTACGTCGGTGCGCTCGTAGAGCCCAGCCTGCAGCCGCTGTTCGACACCATCGTCGCCGAACATGATTTGACCAAGCGCGAGGTGCTGCGGCTCACCGGCGGCTCGACTCTGCTGGCCCGGCACGGCCTGCTGCGCCACACCCTGCAGGTGCGCGCCTCTTATCTCGAACCACTTCACCACCTCCAGATCTCGCTATTGGCCAGGTGCCGCGAGGTGGATGAGCCCCACGCCGATCTGCGTCTGGCTCTCCTGCGTACCGTCAATGGGATCGCCGCCGGGATGCGCAACACGGGGTGAGCCCCGTGAGCGCCAGTCCGTAGCCGGGGTAGGTATCAGCGGCTGGGTGTGAAGGCTTTCCAGAGACGACAAATCACGAGAGAATCAACAGCGGGATTCCGGTCCTGGGCTGGAGGGCATGCGATGCCTTACTACCACGTCACGATCCAGGGGGCCGACCGGGCGGCGATGGCCGATCTGGTCCGAACACACGACGTCACCGTGGTCCGGCAAACGCTCGCAGAGCACGACGAGGGTTACACGGTCAGCGCGATCGCCGACCAGGCCACGATCGACCGGTTGGGCGCTGCTGGTTATCGGGTCGAGCGACACGAAGACGTCGACGACACGGCCGTGGCCAGCTTCGCCGAGGTAGGTCAGGACAATCGATTCCGTGACCAGGCCGATGGCGCGTCAACCTACCTCAACGTCGCCGAGGTCGAAACCGCGCTGGCGCTTGCTGCCGGTCCGGCCCACGCCGATTTCACTGAGTTGATCACTCTCCCGCACCCGACCTGGGAAGGCCGGACCTGCACCGCGATCCGAATCCACCACGGAGCCGCGGCAAGCGCTGGCGGCGTGTATTTCCTAGGCGGCATTCACGCCCGGGAGTGGGGGAGTCCAGATATCTGCGTCAATCTCGTGCGGCTGCTCACCGATGCTTATAAGGCCGGGACCGGCATCAGTCAGGGCGGAACGTCGTTCAGCGCCACCGAGATCCGCGCGATCGTCGAGAACCTTGATGTCATCGTCTTTCCACAGGCCAATCCCGACGGGCGGCACCATTCGATGACGGTGGACCATATGTGGCGCAAGAATCGTCGTCCAGTGGCAGCAGGGGAGCACGTCTGCAAAAGCGGCGGAGGTAACGGCCCCGGCGTCGATGTCAACCGCAATTACGACTTTTTGTGGGACTTCCCGGTGAAGTTCAGTCCATTAGCGGCGGTGGCTACCTCGACCAACCCGTGTAAGGAGACCTACCGTGGTCCGGGTGCGGTATCCGAGCCGGAGACTCGCAATGTCGAGTGGTTGCTTAAAAATTCCCCGAGCGTCGGTTACTTCATCGATATCCACTCCTTTGGCGAGGATATCCTCTACAACTGGGGTGACGACGACGACCAGACCGCCGACCCCACGATGAACTTCCACAACCCGGCCTACGATGGTAAGCGGGGGGTCCTCGACAGCGATCCGGGCGGTGATCCGAAAAAATACCGTGAATATCTCCCGAAAACCGATTTTGACATCCTGGTTTCGTTGGGGAATACGCTGCGCGACGCTATTAAAGCCGCCCACGGTCGGGTCTATACAGTGAAGTCGTCCGCGAATCTCTACCCGACCTCCGGCACCTCGGACGACTATGCATACTCGCAAGGCTTTCTGAATGGGAGTAAGAGCAGAGTGCTCGGTTTCACGATCGAGTGGGGTCCGGAACGTTCGACCATCCCGGAGAGTTTTCACCCGGACTACGTCGACATGGTGCCGATCATCGAGGAGGTCACGGCGGGTCTGCTGGCGTTCTGCCTGGGGTGCGTCAACCAGGCGCCTGCCAGGCAGAACGACTAACGGCTGGCGAAGCAGATGGACGGTGAGTCGATGTCGCATATCGGCATCATGACGATTGCGGTCGCCTGCCGTTCCAACGGCTGATTGATGCGGCCGGAACCCGGCGGGCGGCTCCGATCGGGGAAGTGGCGCCGAGTCGCGAGTGGATTAATCATGCTCGCGATGGGCGGGCCCGTTCGAAAGCTCAGCATCGCTGAGCCGGCCGCGTGCTATCAGGCGCTGCGTTGGTCGACCTCGAGCAGGTGCGTGGTGAGCCAGTGCACGACCTCCCGCAGGAAAACTGCGCGATTGGCGGCGCCGAGGATCTCGTGCCCCTCATCGGGCAGCACCAGATAGCCGGGCGACGCGCCGCGGTCCCGTAGCGCTGCGACCAGTTGCTCGGCTTCGATGGGCGGCACGTTGGTGTCGTGGGCGCCATGCACCACCAGCAGCGGGGCCCTCAGCTGCCCGATGTGGTGGATCGGCGACAGCTCACGCAGCAGCCCCGTGTCTCGCTGCGGGTCGCCGTACTTGCTCACCGCCGCCGCCGCGATCCACGGCTCCGTGTGGGCGAAGAACGTCTCGAAGTCCGTGATGCCGCAGACATCGACGCCGACCCGGAACAGCGTCGGATACCACACCATGGCGGCTACGGTCAGGTAACCGCCGTAGGAGCGGCCGCCGCAGCCTATCGCCGAGGGGTCGGCCAGCCCGGCGTTCACCAGGTGCGCGACCACGTCGGCGACGTCGTCGATGGCGGCGAACCGACGGTGGTGGACGTCCGCGTCCACGAACCTGCGTCCGAAGCCCGATGAGCCACGCACGTTCGGCGCGAACACCGCGACGCCGTAGCTGAGCAACTCCTGGTAGAGCGGGTTGAACGTGGGACGCTCCTGTGCCTCCGGGCCGCCGTGCAACCAGACCAGCGTGGGTACCGCGCCGAGCGCTCCGGCCGGCCGATAGAGCCAGCCGTTCAGGGTGAGGCCGTCCCGGGCGCGCCACCGGTGCAACTCCGGCCGGGTCGGCGCGTCCGGTGGCCATGGCGGTGGCAGCGGGGAAGCCAGCCGCACCGGTTCGGTCGGCGGCAACGGGTAGTGCAGCACATGCGGCGGCTCGGTGCCGGATTCCACGGAGAGCACCAGCGACCCACCATCCTGGGCGAAGGCGCAGCCCGTCACCACCGCCGCAGGTGGCGCCGGCAGCGCGCGACGCTTCTCGCCAATCAGGTCGACGAGCTCAAGCTCGCTATGTCCCTCGACATTCCACACGGCGACGATCGCGCGGCCGGTTGGCTCCAGCGCGAACCTTTCCAACTCGGCCCCGTCGCGCGCTGCGATGAGCTGGGCGGCCTCTGGATAGCCGGCGGCGACCCGCGGCAGCGCGAGCAACGCAGCGAACTCGCGATCGGCGTCGGTGAGCAGATAGATCGTTTGAGAATCGGGGGCGAAGCGAGCGTCGGCGACGGTCGCGTCGGCGCCGAGCAGCTCAGCGTTGCTGCCAGTTCGGGTGTCGACCAGTAACAAGCGGCGAGCGCCGCGCGAGCCGAGGCGCACCACGGCGTAGCGCCCGTCGTGGCTGAAGGTGCACACTCGCGCCGCCGGGCCGCTCGCCAGCTGACGGCGGCGGCCAGAGCACACGTCCACCGCGTATGCGATCAGCGTCGCCGGGTCCGTGTCGCTGCTCTCCGCAAGACCCACGACGTGCCCGCCGGGTTGCCAGCGGCTCATCGACGCGACCCCAGCCGGTGTTCCGGCGACGAGCCGGGCATCGGAGCCGTCCGGGCGCAACGCACGGACCCGGGTGCGCTCGCCGCCGCCGGGCGCCGTCGTCAGGCACAGCCACTCGCCGTCGGGTGACCAGCCGACCACCCGTACGTAATCCTCACCGGTGTCCAGCCGCACTGACGGTCCGGCCTGCGACAGCGGGGTCAGCCAGACCCGGGGGATGCCGTCGCGGTCCGACACCACGGCCAGCGTGCTGCCATCCGGGGACAGCGCGGGTGAGGTGCAGGTCTCCGCAGCGAGCCAGTTGAGGCCGGGCAACTCGGCGGCGAGCTGGGTCCGCCGGTACCGCGCGAAGCCACTGGTCTCTTCGAAGCTCGCCGCGTTCATCTAGATACCCCTTGCTTGTAACCACATCTCCAACAGCGCGACCTGCCACAGAGCATTGGAGCCCAAGGTGGTCCGCTCGGTGTTCGGATCGGCAAGCATGCGCTCCAACCAGTCCGGGCGGAAGAGGCCACGGTCCTTGGCCACCGGATCGGTCACCGCTTCGCGTACCCGGTCGAGGAATGATCCGGACAGATGCCGGATCGCCGGCACGGGGAAGTAACCCTTGGGTCGATCGATGATCGCGTCCGGCACCACGCCGCGACTGGCCGCCTTGAGCACTCCCTTTCCGCCTGCGGCGAGCTTCAGCTCGGGTGGGCAGGCACCGGCGAGTTCGACCAGCTCATGGTCCAGGAACGGCACCCGCGCCTCCAGCGCCCATGCCATGGTCATGTTGTCCACTCTCTTGACCGGGTCGTCGACCAGCATGACCGTGGTGTCCAGGCGCAACGCCGCGTCGAGGGCCGTCTCGGCGCCGGGGGCAGCAAAGTGCGTGTCGATGAATGCCCGGCTGTGGTCCCTGGTGAAGAAGTCACCGTCGGCTAGCCACTCCGGCTCCAGCAGATCGGCCAGCTGGGCATGCGGGCGATCGACGAACACCTCCGCGTAGGCCGCCGCGGCGCGGTCCCGCGGCACACTGGCAAGCGGTGGGTACCAGTCGTAGCCGGCGAACACCTCGTCCGCTCCCTGGCCGGACTGCACCACGGTCACCGAGCGGGAGACCTCCTCGGAGAGCAGGTAGAACGCGACGCAGTCGTGGCTGACCATCGGTTCGCTCATCGCGTCGATGGCCGCATCCACCGCCGGGAGCAGCCGGTCCGAGCTGACCATGATCTTCTGGTGATCGGTGCCGAAGTGCGCCGCGACCTGGTCGGAGTAGACGAACTCGTCCCCGGACTCCCCGCCGGCGGCCTCAAAACCGACGCTGAACGTCCGTAGCCCGTGCTGACCGCCCTCGGCAAGCAGCGCCACAACCAAGCTGGAATCGATGCCGCCGGAGAGCAGGATTCCCACCGGGACATCGGCCACCATGCGTCGTTCCACAGCCAGGCGCAGCGCGCCCAGCACCGCACCGGGCCACTCGGCCGCGGTCAGGGCGGGATCGCCCCGGGAGAACGCCGGCTGCCAGTACTTCCGATCCTCGTGACGGCCATCCGGGTGCACGGTGCGCACTGTCGCCGGTGGCAGCTTCTGCACCCCGGCCAGGATCGTGCGGGGAGCCGGCACGACGGAGTGGAAGCTCAGGTAATGATGGAGGCCCACCGGGTCGATCGCCGTGTCTACCTCACCCGCGGCGAGCAGCGCGGGCACCGTGGAGGCGAAGCGCAGCCGGTGCGGGATCTGCGACAGGTACAGCGGTTTGATCCCGAGCCGATCCCGGCCGAGGACCAACCGCCCGCTATCCCGCTCGAGCACGGCGAAGGCGAACATGCCCAGGAAGTGATCGACGCAGCTGGTGCCCCACCGGTGGTAGGCCTTGATCAGCACCTCACTGTCGGAGTCGGAGAAGAACCGGTAACCAGCGGCGCGCAACTCCGCCTGCAGCTCGCGGTAGTTGTAGATCAAGCCGTTGAACACGGCGGTCAGGCCCAGCTGGGGATCGACCATCGGTTGCGCCGCGCGCTCCGACAGATCGATGATTTTCAACCGCCGGTGGCCGAGCGCGGTGTGCCCACCGGCGTGGATGCCCCAGCCATCGGGTCCCCGACGATGCAGGCTCGCAGTCATGGTGCTGACCGCCGCGACGTCGGCCGGTGTCCCGTCGAATCTGATCTCACCCGCGATGCCACACATCAGCAAGCTCCTCTCACCGCAAGATCCAGGTGTCCTTCGCGCCTCCGCCGCGTGCGGAGTTGACGATCATGCTGCCGTTCGGTGCGACTCGGGTCAGAGCAGCCGGTACCACCTCGGCCCGCTCTCCCAACAAGACGAATGCGCGTAGGTCGATCGCCCTGGGCTCCAGCCGGGTGCCGGCGAAGGTGGGATGGGTGGACAGCGACACCAGGTCCTGGGCGACCCACTCCTCAGGATTCGCCCGGATGGTCCCGGCGAGCTCGGCCAGCTCGGAGCGGTCGGCGTCTGGGCCGATCACGATGCCGTGCCCGCCGTAGCCGTCCACCGGTTTGAGAACCAGCTCGTCGAGCCGGTCCAGCACCTCGGCGAGGTGGTGCGGGTCTGCGCACGGGTAGGTGGGTACGTTGGCGAGTAGGGTCTGCTCGCCCAGGTAGTAAGTGATCATGTCCGGCACATACGCATACACCCTTTTGTCGTCGGCCACTCCATTGCCCATCGCGTTGAGCAGGTTCACCCGGCCATCGGCCACGGCCGCGCAGATCGCCGGTCCCAGGGGCCGGCCGTCCGCGCCGGTCGCATCGAGCAAAGTCTGCTCGTCGAGCCGACGGTAGAGCACGCTAAGGCGCTGACCATTCGCGTAAACTCCACTGTCGCTGACCATGAGGTCCCCAGGAGTGACCAGCGGCACCGCCATCTGCTCCGCCAGCAGGCGGTGTTCGTAGAAGGCGGAGTCGATGGGGCCGGCACTCAGCAGCGCTATGGCGTCATCGCCATCCCCCGCGGCCGCGGCCAGCAGTGTCTTGCGCAGCAGCTCGGGTACACCTTCCAGCGGCACCACCCCTGCGGGTGGCTCCAAATCGGGCAACACGCTGCGAACCAGCCGCCGGCTGACGATGGCATAGCCCATGCCGGAGGGCACCCGAAGGTTGTCCTCCAGGACGAGCCAGCCCTCGGCGCTGTCTCGCACCAGGTCGATCCCGCTGACCGCGGCGCGCACGGTGTACTGGTTGCACAGTTGCCCGGTGCGGCTCCAGCCGGGCGCGCTGGTGATCACCGACGCCGGCATCACGCCATCTCGGATGATCTCCTGACGGCGGTAGGCGTCATGCAAGAACGCCTCCAGCGCTCGCACCCGCTGGATGAGGCCGGCGGTCAGCGTCGCCCAGTCCTCGGCTGTCACGATGCGCGGCACCAAATCCAGCGGGAGCAGCCGGTCCGGCGCATCATCGGCCACGCGGAAGGTCACACCTCGCGCCCGCTGCTCGGTGCGCAGTGCAGACATCGCCGCCGTCATTCCCCTCGCTCCCAACCGGTCGAGCGCCCGGAACATCCAGCCGTAGTGCGGTAGCACCCGGCCGTCTGTTCCTACCGCCTCGTCGTAGCCGCCGCCGAGTTCGCCTGCACTGAGTTTGTCGGCACTGAGTTTGTCGGCACTGAGTTCGTCTTCACCGAGGTAGTCGTCGAGCAGGGCCGGCGTCGCGGGCACCGCTGTTGGCGGATCGCGGTCCAGAGTGCCACCGCGGGTGTGTGCCAGCAGGCCGTCGACCACATCGGTGAGCTCGCCGCGGCGGCCGTACATGCGGCGCTGCCGGGCCGCCGAGCTGCCCACGGCAAGGGCGCGCTGGGACAGCTCCCACACCTGCTTCCAGTCGCCGGAGGCATCAAGCTCCGGTCGCAGGTCATTCACCAGCCGTTCGACCAGCAGCGAGGGCGGGACCAGGGTGGGTCCGGACGGATGGGTGAGGTCGACCAGGTCACCCTCCAGCCCGGATCGGGCTGCCCGCCACGTCGCCGCTCGCAGCAGCTCATGGCGGGTCTGCGGGAAGGGTTTGCCCTTTGCGACCCACCCGCGGGCCCGCTGCACCAGCGCGCGGAACAGGCCAGCAATCAGCACCACGTCATCGACCACAGGGCAGCCATCACAGACCCGCAGTTCGACCGTGGGCAGATGCGCCGACGGGCGGATGTCGAAATAAACCATGCCGGGGTCGCTGATCGTTCCGGAGGCGACCAGGTCGGCCACCATGGTGTCGTACTCAGCGGCGGTGCACATCGGTCCTGGTGGGCCCGCGGTCGGCCAGCGCTGCCAAACCATGCAGCGGTAGCTGGCATAACCGCTGTCGGACCCACGCCAGTACGGCGAGCTGGCCGACAACGCGAGAAAGGTCGGTAGATGCAGCGCCACGTGCTGCACGACCGCGACCGCGATATCCCGATCAGGCACATCGACATGTACTTGGGCTCCGCAGATGTGTTGCTCGCGGACCAGGAGCTGGTACTCGTGCTGCATCCGCTCGTAGCGGGCACCGGCCGAGATGTCGGTGCCGAGCAGATCGACCAGCGGAACCGTTCCGGCGGCTACCACACCCAGCCCGAGGGGATCGGCGACCTCGTTCAACCTCCGGCGCAACCGGCAGAGTTCGGCGCGCAGCTCATCGAGGGTCTCGCAGGGCAAGGTGTTCGCCTCGACCAGGGAGCGTTGCAGCTCCGGTGCAAACGAGTCGCCGCCCAGTTGAGCGAGCATCTCATCGACCGCCGGGGTCGCTCGCCTGGTCTGGAGGTCCACGAGGTGGAACTCTTCCTCCACACCGATCCGCGAAGTCACGAAATCGCCCATGGCCGTTACGCTAGGCGCTTGTTGTTACGGCTCCTTTACCTGGGAGCGGGCTGGTCCCTGCAACGTTGGCGTCGCCGTCTTAAAGTCTGCCGCCGTCTGCAAATGTGGAGTCGAAGTTGCACTACTTGCGCCAGGTGGCGGTTCTGTGGATCAGCCGGCCAGAGGAAAAACGACAGTCGGGGCGTACCGGGCAATGGTGGTGTTCCGAGTGCTCCGGTGGGGTAGAAGGTGGTCATGACCGCCGAGCGGTATGGGATAGCTGAGAAGGTTGGCCCCCGTTCGCCGCACGCTTGGCGGTGGGCGTGGCTACCGGTGCTGCTGGTGGGAATCGGGCTGTTCATCGCCGTCCAGCAGGCTTTGGTCATCACCGGAAATCCGACCCTTGTGCCCACGCTCCTGGTGTTGGGAACGCTGGTAATACCGGTGAGCTTCGTGGTTTATGTCGATGGCCGGAACCCGGCCTTCGACCTACCACTGAGCGTGCTGTTGAGCTGCGCTCTGCTGGGCGGCGTGCTGGGCGCCGCGGTCGCCAGCGTGCTGGAATTCGACACGATGCGACGGTCTGGTGCGCTGCCGGCGCTGTCCATCGGGCTGATCGAAGAGGCCGCCAAACTACTGGTGCCGATCGCCATTTTGATCTTCACCAGGTATCGGGGGAATACCGCCGACGGGTTGCTCATCGGGGTCGCGGTGGGCATGGGCTTCGCCGTGCTGGAGATCTTGGGTTACGGATTCGTCATCCTGCTCGCTACCGGCGGCGACCTGAGCGACGCCGAAGGAGTGCTCCTGTTGCGGGCGGCGCTGAGCCCGGCCGCACATGCGGCCTGGACCGGACTGGCCGCCGCGGCGCTGTGGTGGGCACACTCCCAGCGATGGCGACTACGCGGGCTCGCCGCCGCGGCCGGAACCTTCCTGCTCGTCGTGGTGTTGCATACCCTCTGGGTTGCTGGCAATTCCTGGTATGGCTACCTCATCATCGGGATCATCAGTTTCGCTTTGCTACTCCGCCAAGTCCACCGCAACGTCCTGAGTGGTTATGCCAGAAGGTGACACCGTGTACCTGGCCGCCAAGAGGATGGCGGCGGCGCTGAACGGCAAGCGCCTCACCCGTGCAGAACTGCGCCATCCCCGGCTCGTCGAGCAAGATCTCTCAGGGCGCACTGTGCTGGGCGTACAGAGCGTCGGCAAGCACCTGTTCACCCGGTTCGACGACGGACGAAGCCTGCATTCGCATCTCCGGATGGACGGTTCCTGGCACCTTTACCGACCCGGAGCGCGCTGGCGACGGCCAGGTCATCAAGCCCGGGCAGTACTGACCACGCAGGACCGGGTAGCGGTGGGCTTCTGCCTGCACGACATGGCTGTGCTCCCCAAGCGGGAGGAACACCGACTCGTGGGACACCTGGGCCCCGATTTGCTCAATCCCCATTGGGACAGCGACGACGCTGCGATGGCGGCGAAACGACTATGCGAGCAACCTGAGGTGGAACTCGGCCTCGCCCTGCTCGATCAGCGGATCATGGCCGGTATTGGGAATCTGTATAAGACGGAGATGTGTTTCCTGCTGGGCGTCTCTCCGTGGGCTCCGGTCCGTGGCGTTCATCCGGGTGTGGTGGTGGCTCTGGGGCGGCGGTTGTTGTTGGCTAATGCGGAGCGGCCGGAGCAGTCCACTACCGGAGATTTGGCTCGGGGGCGACAGCACTGGGTGTATGAGCGGGGTGGGCGGCCGTGTCGCCGCTGTGGGCAACGAGTGATCCGGGCGGTGCAAGGTGAGGGGCTTTACGCCAGGCACACCTATTACTGCCCGTGCTGCCAGCCAGGTCCCCATCCAGTGCGGTAGTTCAGGTATCCGCGCAGACTCTGCGGCTGTAGATCGGAGACGTTTGCGGCCACCTCCATGTGGCAGAGTTTGACGTGGCGCAAGAGGCGCTGGCCGGTCGCCAAGTGGCGTCAGTGCCCGACCATTCGGACGTGCTCGCATGATCCCGTGCGGCCTGGTCGGCGCAGGTGCTCGCCCCGGCGCCACTGCTACTCGGTCGTGCTGCCTATTCCTATCCCGCCGGCTCGACCTCGAGCGGAAGTCCGACGACGAGCAGCGTCCCGACGCCGGGCGGGCTCTCGATACTGATCGTCCCGCCGAGGGCATCGACGCGATCATGCAAGCCGACGAGTCCCGAGCCCTGGCTGGAATCCGCCGCCGACGCCGTCGTCGCGGATCGACAGCAGCAGGACGCCGTCG
>DASYMC010000284.1:0-17775 GCA_036009255.1 Pseudonocardiaceae bacterium | reverse complement strand
AGGTGGAGCGTTCGCAGTTGCGAAACACGCAGCTAAATAGGTGCTGTCCACGACCAACACAACAGCGCTCCGTGGCGAACGAATCGATGCCGATGTCTCGACCGCCCGTCCGTCGAGGCGACGTATGCCGCGGCGGTGTTCGCGAGCGGCCTCGCCCAATGCAGTAGTCGCAACCACTTGCTGGACAAGGCCGGTGCGGTCACCGTGCTCATCTTGCTGTTAGTGGGTGCACCTCGTGGAGTGCGGCGAGCACCGTGTCGGTTACCTCGGTAAGTCTCGGCAGCTCCCAGCCGCACATCGCGGGCTTGACTCGCCAATGTATGACGCCGGGAAGGCAGGGTGAGGGCGGTAGCGGTATCCAGCCGCCTTGGGCGTGCAGCGTGACGTCGGGGTGCTCAGCTAGCTCATGATGCAGAGCGCCACCGCCGAGTACCGGAAACAGCCACCGCCCGGTCGGGGTGGAGGCGATGGGGACCGGGAGGCCGGCGACCCGGAGCCCGATCGCGGTCGTCCGGCCGAGCTCGGCTGGCAGATCGAGCGCGTCCACGCCCATACCGGTGGCCAGCAGCACGCTGAAGGGATGGCCCGACCACAACGCAGCGACCCTCTCAGGGCCGCAGCCCGCCAGTTGCGTCCAGTCCGGGTGCACCGGTACGGAGCCGTGTTCTCCGGCGCCGGTGCGGCGTGACGAGGGCATACCGACCCAGTGGGCACCGCAGGGGTAGCTGCCGGGGACCACCGGCCAGCCGTGGTGGGCGAAGTTGATAGCCTCTGCCCGCAGCTCGGTGCGGAAGGCATCCCTCCAGGCGTCCGTCCAGTCCATCTCGCCTCCATCGCTGTGATCGTTCCGCAGCGTCACTTAACACCTCATCTAGACCGGCCAGGTATCGGTAATCTGCGTGACGTCGCTGGTCGGCGGCTCTGATGCGTCGAGCGTTCTCCGTGGACCGAGTCGGATACCGTCGGGCTAACACCAAAGAGCCATTGGCCCACGTTCGTCGCGTGCTGAAACCCTTTCACCGCGAAGGCCCGCGGCGGACGCACCAACCGCAGTGGAGCCGCACTGCCCCGCCAATACATCAGCGCCTCGTCGCTACGCTCGTGTGCGAAGGAACCGACCGTTGGGTCGCGTACCGCTCAACGGATGCTCAGGCTCATGGTGGAGTCAACGCTGCGTAATCGTTGTGTACTGCCGCTTGGTGTGCCCGGTGTAGACCTGACGCGGCCTGCCGATCCTGGTTTCCGGATCCTTGATGATCACGGCGATCTCCGGCTCGGCCGGACGACCGGAGGGGCCTCGAGGGGTGGTGGCGGTGGAGGCGGAAGCGGCGGACGGTGCCTACTCGGCCACGCTGGCCGCCCGGTAGCGATCGCCACCAGCGTGCCGGCCGCGTCCGGTTTCGGCATGTGTGCCGGCGTGGCCGGTCGTGAGGTGCGGGCCTGTGGGTCAGCTTCTGGGTGGTGGTGTTGGCTGGGCCCGTTCCAGCCCGTCGATGAGCGCATTGATGCCGGCGGCGAATCGCTCGTCGCGGTTGTTGAGCCAGACATACTCGCCGAGGGCTATCAGGGTGGGGAAGCGGTCATCGGGAAGCGACCGGAAGAACTCGTGGAGCCGTTTTCTGGTCGCTGCGTCCTGGACACGTTGTTCGTTGACGGAGATACGGGCGCTGCTGACCTCAAATCCGAGGGTGTAGTCGACGATGAGAAAGAATGCGTGGCCGGCTTCGCGGTGAGGGAACCCGGCGCTGTGCAGCGGCAGCAGGAAAGCTTCGGCCAAGGCCAGGGAGTGCGGTCCGAGGGGGTCGCGGGTCTTCAGCAGGCCGGCGACCCCAGGATGATCTCCCAACACCTTCCGCAGTCGGTGAGCGAGTACCTTGATCTGCTCGGTCCAGGGCAGCGCGTGGTTGACCTCGCAGTCGACCTCGGCGAGTACGCCATCAACGATCAGGTCCTGGAGCTGCTCCTTACCTCGCACGTGGCGGTAGAGCGCGCCGGGGACCACCCCGAGTCGCGCGCCCAGGGTGCGCATGGTTAGCGCCTCGACGCCCTCCTGGGCGATCAGCGTGAGTGCCTCGGCCACCACGCGTTCCCGGGTGAGCGTGCGGCGTAGCTCCCCGTCGGTTTCCGGAGCGTTGAACCACAGCGAGCGTAGCTCTTCGGCGCCACGCCTACTGGACGTGCCCATCTGCTGCTCCTCCACCGACGTGTTCCCGGACATTGACGGTGAACGCAGTTCACGTTATCGTGAACATAGCAGCTTGACAAGTGAACGCTCTTCGCACTGCGGGGATCGATGTTCATCCCGAGCCGCCGAATAGCTGAATAAGGGAAGTTTGAGATGGCCATCATGACGCGCTGGGATGCCTTTCATGACCTGCGCGGTGCGCAGGACCAGATGAATGAGATGTCCAAGTTGGTCGCCCAGGTCCGCGGTCAGCAGGCCTCGCAGTCCGGTACCGGTGCGATCAGTGCCCCAGCCTGGGCGCCGCCGGTCGATATCTCCGAGCGCAAGGATGCCTACGTTTTTACGGTCGAGCTGCCTGGTGTCAAGGTCGAGGACCTGGAGATTGCGTTCCAGGACGGTTTGCTCACCATCCAGGGCGAGCGGTCACTGACTCAGGACTCAGCGGATGAGCAGTTCCATGTACTGGAGCGCCGCTACGGACTGTTCCGTCGCTCGATCACGCTGCCCCTGCATGTGCAGGCGGATGCCATCGAGGCATCGACCGAAGATGGCGTGTTGCAGGTGGTGGTACCCAAGGTGGAGGAAGCCAAGCCCAAGCGCATCGAGGTACACGCGATTCGGGCGCAGGCCCCTGCTACCGTCGGCGCACCGGAGGGCACTCGCACTGACGGGGAGCAGGAAGCGGCCGGGGGTGGGCGTATCGACGCCATGCGGGAGCACGGCCACGTCGACTCCGCGTTCAATGAGTAGCACGGCGAAAAGGGCCTGAACCTGGGTGAGTTGGGACGCCTCCGGTGATCTGGCGGTACGCGCTGGCACGCCGGTGGCGTCCCGCGGACTCCCACTGAGGTGGCTGCGGCCCGGTCCTCGCTCCGGGTCCGGCTCCCACCCCCACCATCCTCGGGAAGGACGCAGCCTGATGCACGCGATGACGTTGCACGCGCAAGCCGATCTGTGGCAACACGGAACAGCCACATTCGCGGCACTGTTCATCGAAGGCGAAATGCGATCGCCCGACAACGAGACCGATCGCACTGGTGTGCTGCTCTACGCGGTCATGAACCGCGGGCTGCGCTTAGCCACCGACCTGCCCCGGCTGGCACTGCTTCCCCGTCCCGGCTGGGCGATACGCCTCAACTCAGCCGGCGCGCTGACCCTCACCTGGCCACACGTCCAGCCCCTCCTTCTCGACGCGCCGCTGAACCTCCCCTCCGGCTGGCGCGAGGCAGCAGCCGAACATGGCTTGGTGCTGCTCTTCGTCGGCGACAGCCTCGGCCTGCGCGACCACACCAAAAACCACCAAACCAACCCCGGGCAACGATCAGCACAGGCCGCCGAGCGAGGGGAACTAGCCGCCGGAGCGATCGCCTACCCGCACCAGCAGCAAGAACTTCGCCCAGCACACCAGACCAATCCCCAACCCAAAGGCCGAGCTAGCCGATGGACCCGTACACATCGCTGGCAACTTCGCCCCACCCATTAAGCACAGCGCATCCACCGCCGACGGCGATGACCACGTCGGGGTCGGGCATCACCACCGTGATCAACGATCGGCCCATCTTTGTGAATGTCTCCACTTTCTCTGCGGCCCACGCAACCTTTGAGGAACACCATGAACACCAACATTTTGATCATCGGTCTCGTCGTCGTCGTCCTGCTGGCAGTGGCGCTAGCGGTCAAGATCGTCAAGCAGTATGAGCAGGGCGTCGTGTTCCGGCTGGGCCGGGTGCTGGGCGCACGCGAACCCGGGCTGCGGGTGATCATCCCGTTCGTCGACGTGCTGCATCGGGTGTCGCTGCGGATTATCACGATGCCGATCCAGTCCCAAGGCATCATTACCCGCGACAACGTCAGCGTCGATGTCTCGGCGGTGGCGTATTTCCGCGTGGTCGACGCGGTGAAGTCGGTGGTCGCGATCGAAAATGTCTATGCTGCTATCAATCAGATCGCCCAGACCACGTTGCGGAAGGTGGTCGGGCAACACACGCTTGATGAGACGTTGTCCGAAACCGACCGCATCAACCTGGATATCCGCGAAATCCTCGACGTCAATACCGTCGACTGGGGTGTGGAAGTGACCCTGGTGGAACTGAAAGATATCCAGCTACCCGACAGCATGAAACGGGCGATGGCCCGCCAAGCCGAGGCCGAACGGGAAAAGCGAGCGAAGATCATCAGTGCCGAGGGTGAGTCGCTGGCCGCCGCCGCGCTCGGTGATGCCTCAGACATCATGATGGCCCACCCGTTAGCGCTGCAGCTACGTAACTTGCAGAGCCTGGTCGAGATCGGCGTGGACAAGAACACCACCGTCGTGTTCCCCGCCCCGCTGATGAGCACCATCGGGGAACTCGGCTCCTTCCTCGCCCGAGAAGCGGCCGCCGCGAGCCCGCCGGCGCCGGTAACCGCCGACAGCGAGCCGATGCGCGCAGCAGCGGCGGCAACAAACGGAGCACCCGAACCCAACTAGCACCCACCGGCACCGCTCCATGCTCGATGCCCACACGGTCTACTCATCTAGTACCTACGAAGGAGAGGCTCGGATGGAGAAGTCGTCGTTGACAGCCCTGGAACGTGAGCAAGTGACCCTCGCGCGTAACGCGTCGAGTGGTCCTCGCTCCCAGACCGTGTACGACGGACAGGAGCATGCGCCGCGCCACACTGGCCCCGCGGCCGAGCACGCCCCGCAGGTAGGCCCCGTGAGCGCCCGAGGCGCCCAAGGTCCCCTCAGCGGTGACGGGCCGGACGAAGGGAAACTCGCTGCAGTGACCATCGTGGTGAACGGTCGCAACGTCGAGGTGCCCGAGCATTATAGGGTGCACGTGGCGGAAAAGATGGCTCACGTCCAGCGGTACAACGATAAGATCATCCACTACGACGTCGAGCTGTTCCATGAAAACAACCACCGGCAGTCCAAACTCTGCCAGCGGGTCGAGATCACCGGCACCGGCCACGGCCCAGTCGTGCGGGCCGAGGCCCGCGGTCCGGACTTCTACGCGGCCCTGGCCGCCGCGCTCGCCAAGCTCAAGACCCAGCTACGCCGCAGCCACGACCGCCGCCAGGTGCACCACGGCCACCGAACCCCCACCTCAGTCGCCGAGGCCACCGGGACGCTCGAGCTGCGGACCATGTCGATGCCACCGGGTCCGGCGAACGACGACGGACCGGAGCGCCAGCGGAACTCCCGCGAGGTGGAGGGCCCCGGGCACATCGTGCGGGACAAGGAGCACCCGCCGAACCGATGACCGTGGACCAGGCCCCCTACCAGGTCGAACTGGTCGGGCACGACTTCTACCTCTTCCTCGACGCCGAATGCGGGCGGCTCAGTGTGGTCTACCGCCGCAAGGGCTTCGACTACGGCGTCATCCGCCTCGTCTGATCCATCGGCAGGAAGCACCCGTGGCGTGCGAGGGGATGCGGCTCCCGCGATCCCCTCGCGCCCACCGCACCGGCGGCCACGCTTGAACCAAGGGTTCCAGCATGGACGCCCCCTAATCCACGCCCAGTACCACGATCACATCGCGACGCATGGCTCAGTCGGCGTGAAGCCCGGGCGCCGCACCTTCCAGAAAGAGAAAGAGGTCCCGCAACGGGGTCTACGCCCGCTCCACCGGCCGCACCGCTGAGTTGCGGCAGGCGAGGCCTGGCTTGGTCGTTCGTAGGGAGTCAGAGACTTTCGGTGGGGACGGGAACGAGGATCTGCCTGCCGTCGTCTGACGGTTTGAAACCTGCATCGCAGTTGCGAATCGCATACACCAAGGCCGGGAATTGACTGGGATCACGCGGCCGGACCAGCACCAAGGTGTCGTCCTTGACAGCAACCGTGCAGAGCTGGGGCAGAGGTGTCATGGTCCCGTAGCAATCCACCTCCACCTTGTTCAGCAGGTCGACAACGTCCGATGCCTTCATCACTTGCTCCTCTTCGGAGGCTACTTTGTGATCAGTTTATTCACGTTTGTGATCAGTTTATTCACGACGGCGCCGATGCCGAGCTGGCCGCCAACGACCGCGCGGCTCCCCGCGGGCACGCCTGGCAAGCTCGGTCGGCGGTTAGGAGGGATGCTGCACGCCCCCCGAGGAGCCGCGTGGTCGGGCTACGCCCAGGTCCATGAGATGCCATACGGCTTCCAGCGTGGAAGATCATCTCTGGTTGCTAGGCATCGGGAAGGCATCACGATCGAACGGCTCGCTGAGCACGAGTGATCAATACTGGATACGCCTTGGGCAACTTCTGATAGTGGTCTCGACGCCAGGCGCTACACAGCGCGACAGCGTTAGCACCGTGTTGTCGAATAGGGCATGGATCAAGGCCGCCTGCGGCGGCGCGGACGTGGCGGAGTTCGTCGTCCTACTCACGTTCGCCAGGCGCCGACCGCCGCCGCGCATTATGCGCCCACGTCGCGGCCTTGGTGCGACGACCGGAATGGGCGTCCGGCCTACCTCCACCTCATCGTCCATGCTGCTGCGCCGATGCGGTGAAGGCGGCTTCACCGTTGCTGGGTGATGAGCTTCAGTCCGCCTGGTCCGCGCTGCCGCGACGAGAAGGGGCTGGGAGTAGGTCATGAGCGGTCATGAGATGTGATCCACTGTTCGAGTTGATGGGCCTGCTCGTGCTTATCCAGTGCGCGCAGGTCGGCGGCGAGGTTGTGGGCCGTGCGCAGGGTGTCTGGGTGGTCGTCGCCGAGCACCCGGCGGCGGCGGGTCAGGGTGTCCTCATGAAGCTGGTGGGCCTGCTCATGCTGACCCAACGCGCACAGGTCATCGGCAAGGTTGTGGGCCGAGCTCAGGGTGTCTGGGTGGTCGTCACCGAGCACCGGGCGCCGGCGGGCCAGGGTGTCCTCGTCGAGTTCGCGGGCCCGCTCATGCTCACCGAGCACGCACAGCCCGACGGCGAGATTGTTGGCCGAGCGCAGGGTGACGGGGTGCTCATCGCCCATCACCCTGCGCCGACGGGCCAGGGTGTCCTTATCGAGTTCGCGGGCCCGCTCATGCTCACCGAGCGCGCGCAGGTCCTCGGCGAGGTTGCGGGCCGAACGCAAAGTGGCGGGGTCGGCATCGCCGAGCACCCGGCGCCGGCGGGCGAGGGTGTCCTCATGGAGCTCGCGGGCTTCTTCATGCTCGCCCAGCGCGCGCAGGTCGGCGGCGAGATTGTTGGCGGAGTCCAGAGTGGCAGGGTGGTCGTCGCCCATCACCCGGCGGTAGCGGCTCAGGGTGTCCTCGTCGAGTTCGCGGGCCTGCTCATGCTCGCCCAGCGCGCGCAGACCGGCGGCGAGATTGTTGGCCAAGCGCAGGGTGACGGGATGATCATCGCCCAGCACCCGGCGGTAGTGGGTCAGCGTGTCCTCATCGATTGGTGCCTCCCAAGGTCGGACCGTCGCGACCGGGTCCTGGGGGTTACTGAGGCTGTGTCGGGCTGCTCTCCGCGGAGTCTGCTTGGTTGTGCCCGGCTCCATCCGGTAGATCCACACAGAGGTATAGAGGCGGTGAGCCGCTGCACCGCAGCGCCGACTCCTGGCAGATCCGCTTGGCTCCCCTCGTAGTGCAACGGAGCCCCATCGCAGCGCCACAGCCCGGCGTCCACACGTCGAACGCCCATCTAGTACCGGGGTACAAGGCCGGGACGATCGCTCATAACCTTCCCCGTGCGTATTACCCGGCGCCGGGGACAGCTAAACGGCCTTGATACCCATTCGCACCGGACCGGCCGGCCTCGCGGTGGACACGGCCAGCGGACATCCTGCTCGGGAGAATGATCACTGCATCGAACGCAGCCTTCCAAGCTGGCCATGCGGGGTCATTCCCGTCGCTGCTCCACAGCCTCCTCCAGCTAGGACGGCGGCTCGTCCGGTTCATGCGAAGACCCCGAGGGGGCGGGGAACAAGGCGGGACTGAATACCTTGCTGCCCGCCCGTCGACTCGGCCGGGTTCCACCTCGCGCCGCGAGGAGCTCACCACCTCAGCCGAGGTGCTCGGAGGTGCGGCTGGATCCCAATCTCGCGGTCTGTGGGACCGGCACGGACGGGCGGTTGGCAACCCTATCACCGCATGTCTAGGCCGAAGTCACTGCCGGGTGCTCGGTTCTCCGCACAAGACCAGTCCGACTGACCCGACTGGTATGGGGTACCGATCGAGGGTAGTGTTCTCGGTGACCGACTACACTCCGTGCGCAAGGCATCCCAGCCCGCGCCGTTCTCGGCCTCACCATGACACCGGTTGTCGCTATGCCGGGACGGGAACGCCGACATGACGTCGGTTCACACCACCAACCTAGATCAGGTCGATGCGCACATCTTGTCTATCCGTGATTGCTCGGTGGACTGGTTCCCTATGGGGACGTGCGCATGATCCGAATCATTGACACCGACTACCAGCGGATCGATCTGTTGATCATCCCGGTCGATACCACGCCAGCCATCGCTGAGCTGGCCCTGACTATGGTTACCGACGGCCAAGATCGTCACATCACCGCTACTGTCGGCCACCACGCCGGGCCCGTGCGCTCTCCGGCGGAAGCCGAAGCAGCCCTGGACAACGTCGACGGCGCCTCGGAACACCGTGCCCCAGACCCGGCCTCGGGCGACCCACCCAGCGACGTTGTCGGCCGCCGACGCATCGTTCTCCTGCCACGCGGGTCCAGCTGAGCAGATCGATCTCCCATATCCTCGATCGGAAGGATCCTCGGCATGACCATGGACCAAAGGATCAAGACCCGAAGGCATCTACTCGGTGAACAAGCCGACGCCGCAAGAAACTCGAGCGACCTCAGCGCCAAACGCCCGGACGAGGGTGAGTACCCCGACCAACCAACGGCAGAGCGGACAGCGCGCACTTTGACGGGCAACCCGCGGAAGCTGGAGTCAGAGTCTGCTCCAGGCCGTAAGCAATCAGTACCGCGACCACGTATCACAATCGTGGCGCACCGAGAGGAACGCGTGCCACCCGGTAGGCCATCTGACGTGCCCGCCGGCAGCGGCGTGGCGCGCGTACGAGCGAGGGCCCCTCGCAATACCGCTAAGACGGGCACGAAGCCCGCCACCGTGACCGGACCCGCCGCCGACCCCGACGTCGACTTCGCCCGCGATGAGACCGCCGGCATCGAAAGTGGCCCAGCTGCCGAGGATCTCACCGAGGGTGAGATCGAGGTCGAACAGATCGCGGGGGAGGCCGATGAGGCGGAGGCGCCCAGTGGTCCCGATGCGGAGGACTTGGCCTGGGATGAGGAGGAGTCCCAGGCGCTTCGCCAAGCTCGCAAGGACGCCGAACTCACCACCTCCGCAGACTCGGTACGCGCGTATCTCAAGCAGATCGGCAAGGTCGCTCTCCTGCGCGCCGAGGAAGAAGTCGGGCTCGCGCGGCGCATCGAGGCCGGGGTCTACGCCGCCGAGCGGGTGCGCAGATCCGAGGACGCCGCCGAGAACCTCTGCCCGCAGCTGCGCCGGGATCTGCGCTGCATCGTCCATGACGGAGAGCGCGCCAAGAACCATTTGCTGGAGGCCAACCTTCGCCTCGTCGTCTCACTGGCCAAGCGCTACACCGGCCGCGGTATGCCATTCCTGGACCTGATCCAGGAGGGCAACCTGGGTCTGATCCGCGCGGTGGAGAAGTTCGATTACGCCAAGGGCTACAAGTTCTCCACTTACGCCACCTGGTGGATCCGGCAAGCCATCACCCGAGCGATGGCCGACCAGGCCCGCACCATCCGGATCCCCGTCCACATGGTCGAGGTCATCAACAAACTGGCCCACATCCGGCGCGATTTGCTCCAGGACCTGGGCCGCGAGCCCACCCCCGAGGAACTCGCCAAGGAGCTGGACATCACCCCAGAAAAGGTGCTGGAGATCCAGCACTACGCCCGGGAACCCCTCTCGCTGGACCAGACCATCGGCGAGGAAGGCGAGTCCCAACTCGGCGACTTCATCCACGACACCGAAGCCGTGGTCGCGATAGACGCAGTCTCATTCATCCTGCTCCAGGACCATTTACGGTCCGTGTTCGCCACGCTATCCGAGCGAGAGGCCAGCATTGTGCAACTAAGATTCGGGCTCACCGACGGCCGACCACGCACGCTCGATGAAATCGGCCACGTCCACGGGGTCACCCGAGAACGCATCCGCCAAATCGAAGCCAGGACGATGTCCAAGCTGCGCCACCCCTCCTGCTCCCAAGCCCTGCGCAACTACCTGGACTGACGATCCAAGCACCACGAACCGGCCACCCCTTCCCAACGACCACGGCCTAAGGTTTGAGGATCCACGCAGGAGCTAACCCACGGCACCTCACTAGAGTCTGCGGTGCAGAACAAGATCCTTGTGGGTACCACCGGAAGATCAGTAGCGTCGATCGGTCGCATGCCTTCCATCGGTGGTTGAATCGGCGCGTGGATGATAATGGCCATATCCGTGCCCGGTCGGACCCTCAGCGTGCGGCCGGTGGCCAGCCCGCGGCAACGGTGACCGCGGAGGATGTCGACTGGCTCGTTGCCCACCTGCGGGCGGTGGTCGCCGCCAGCCGCGCCGTCTGGGCGGGCCGCGGGATGACGCTGTTACAGCTGACCGCCCTGCACCTCATCAGCGCACTGGCACCGATCACCCTGACCGACCTGGCCCAGGCCCTCGGGACTAAACCACCAGCCACCTCCGCGATGGTCGCTCGGCTCGACCACGCCGGGCTGGTGTCCAGGACCCCGGACCCCCAGGACCATCGACGCATCGCGCTGACCATCACCGCCGACGCCCAACCGATCAGCGGCGACACCGACCCGGACACCGCCCGCCGCCTGCAAGCCGTACTCAACGGCTTAGCCCGCAGACCCGCCGCTATCTGATCGACATACTCATCGACACCGTACGACGCTCCGCCCAGTAGCTCGGCACACGGACCAGCGTGAGCGAACTACCCGTTTGCGCGCCACGCCGGACACTCCGTCAGCGAGCGCGATGCTGCGGATGTTCAAACTGGCCAAGGAATCGGCCATCAAGGCCCGGACCCAGACGATCACCAACTCAAAGCCGTGCTCGTGGCGGCCGACTCGCAGCTGCGCGAAACACTCTCCGGGCTGAGCACCCTGCTGCTCATCCGTCGCTGCACACAACTGGAAATCGACGAGATCCACGACCTGGAACAACACATCACCGCCGCCGTCACCAGCCACACTCCCACGTTGCTGACCCGCCGCGGGATTGGTCCCGACAACGCCGCGGTCCTGCTCATCGCCGCCGTGACAACCCCGACCGACTGCACAGCGAGGCATCCTTCCGCCCTGTGCGGCGTCAGCCCGCTGGACAATCCGCCAGGTAGCCCAATCCCACGGCACAGCACGTCAGCTGACACTCTTGACGTCAGATGCCCTGGCGTCTCTCCTCCTCGTGTTCAAAAAGTTCAGCCTCGCGTTCGTGCTTCTCCGCCTGCGCGTGTGCCTTGGCCGCCTGCTCCTCGTGGTGTCCCTTGTGCTGCTGCGCCTGGCCCTCTCTACGGAGGTCATCACTACCGGTGAGGTTCCCGAGTCCCTCTTTCAACTTCCCCTTGGCCTTGTCGCCGGTACCCATATCTGCCCAACCTCGCTTCCTCGATAGACGGGAAAGGAATACCCCCATCGCCGGCACTCGAATCAGTACGTCTTGTGCTGCGGGATCCTGGTCGTGAGCGCAGGTCCGCCAGGCCGGTCGACGAGTGGGCCGGGGAGTAACGCGGTAGAAGGCCCTGGCGACGGAGAGGGCGACGGGTTCGCCGGGGAGCAGTGGGCGAAGCCGTCCTGGGCGAGGGACGCGGACGCGTATGTCAGGTCGGGACGGGCGAGCCCGTCGTCGAGCGCAACCACGTGAAAAATCATGCTCCGCGGTTATACAGCACTTTAACTGCGGCACGGCTACAGCGAGCTATACGAGGTCACCGACACTCCGACTACCGGCCACCGCCGAGCGCATTCAGCTCGCCCGCTTCTTCGCGCGATCAGTGCTGCATCGACACTTCGGCGTGTCAGTGCAGTACTAGGGCCAGTGGCGAGGTGAGAGCGGGTCTGGCCCGAGTGGAGTCGGCTGTATCGACGGTCGCGTCCTAAAAGGTGCGGCGGCCGACCCCGGCGAGCTGCAGCGCGAGACACAGCAGCCCAGCGGTGATGAAAACAAGCGCACCCAGTGGGCCGAACACGAGGCTGCCCAGTTCGAAGATCAGGGCAATGAGGAACAGGACAGCGGCGACGATGGCGAGCATGGTGATCTCCTTAGTCGGCCCAGCGCGTTGCGTGCAGGACAGGCACCCCCGGCTGCGGCTGATCTGTCATACACCACCTGACGCGGCGGGTCAGGCCGACTCGCCGCTAGCTGGGTAAGCGCAGCCGTGATTGTTAGCCAGCGACCGGCATAGGTCGCGTCAAGCAGATCCTGCGGCCCACGACAACATTCACTGCGTCACATCCCGGTGACCTTGCGGAAGCCTGCGGTCCTGCCTCGGTCGAGCGCGGTTTTGACCCCTCCCAAGCGCCCTGTTCGTTAGCGGCGACGAGAACCTCTATTTCCTACGAAAAAGGCGTCGCAGCACCAACAGCGCCAACACCGCGACCGCCGCAGCGGGCAACGGTCGTTGCCTCGCGGTAGCTATCAGTGGCTCGACGCGCGCCGCCACCGGCGGTGGAAGCTTGCTCAGGGCCTGGTGAATCAAGTGGTCGACTTGCCTCGCCACCTCGCCTGCCCTGGCTTGAAGTGCTCCGGTGTCCTCAAGCAGTTGGTGAGTGACCTCTTCAGCCTTGACTTGCACGGTTTCCTTGGTGTCGTGCACCTTATCCTTGAGACGCGCCGGCACGTCGGCCTTGTGAGCTAACGCTTCCACGGTGTCACCGAGTTGCTCGCGGGTACGTTCGATGTCCTGGCGTATCTCCTCCTCGCGTGACGAAGCGGTCATCGGTGCAGCCCTTCCTTGATGGTATTGAGGTCGGTTTTGACGCTGGCCGCAGTCTCCTCGGGCACCAGCGGGCCCGCACGCTGGACCTGTTTCTTCCCGGCCAGGGCGAGCGCACCGGCCACCAGCAACACGGCCACCCCGACGATCAACGCCGCCAACCATGGCACGAGAAAGGTGACCAATCCCAGGATAAGGGCGGCGACCAGAGCCGCAGCGCCATAGAAGGCCAGCACACCAGCGGCACCGAACAGGCCAGCACCGACGCCGATGCGCTTACCCTTCTGCTGGAGTTCGGCCGCGGCCAGCCGCATCTCATCCCGCACCAGCCGGGAGATTTGTTCGGTCGCGTCACTGACCAACTGCCCAACCGGACGGTCCTGGGCATCCTGCGCCGGTGTTCCACCAGCATTGTCAGACACAATAATTCCTTCCTTTCGCCCATGTCCTGTAACCACCGCTATGCTAATCAGTCGGGCGTGGCCGGCGAGGCGTTGTGTTCTTTCATGGCGCGGGTGTCGCGGGGTGGCAGGAACGGTTCTTGTTCTGCTGGCCGGCCGGCTTCGATGCGTTGACCCCTGGCCAATTCGGCGTCGAGTTCGGCTCCCAGCAGGATGGCGATGTTGGAGATCCACAGCCACACCAGGAAGCCGATCACCCCGCCCAGTGAACCGTAGGTTTTGTTGTAGGAGCCAAAATTGGCTACATAAAACGCGAACCCGCCCGACGCCAGAAGCCAGACCACGACCGCGAGCACCCCGCCTGGGCTTAGCCAGCGGAATCCCGGGTGTTTCACGTTGGGGGCTGCCCAGTACAGCAAGGCGAACACCAGGCTCACCAGCGCGGCGATCACCGGCCACTTGGCGATGTTCCACACCAGCACTCCGGTAGAGCCAACCCCGAGCATGTGCCCGGCTCGCTCGGCGACAGTTCCGCTTGCGACCACCCCGACCGTGCACAACACCAGTAGCACCAACACCGCCAGGGTCAGACCCACCCGAAGTGGCACCGTCTTCCACACCGGGCGTCCTTCGGGCATCCCATAGATGGCGTTCGAGGCTCGCATGAACGCACCGATGTACGCCGAGGCCGACCACAGCGCACCGACAAGGCCGATGATGGCCACCGGCCCGGCCAGCCCCTGAGAGTGCTGCAACTCCTGGATGGCGCTGAGCAGGACGTCCTTACCTTGCCCGGGGACCATCGTCTGGATGTTGTCGATCAACGTCTGCGTCGCCGAGGGTCCCAGCAAACCCAGCACCGCGGTGAGCACGATCACCGCTGGAAAGATCGACAGAACACTGTAGTAGGTCAGCGCTGCGGCCCAATCGACGAGATTGTCCCGACCGAATTCCCGTACCGTGCGCTTAAGCACAGCCCACCATGAGCGCTTGGGCAGCTCAGAAGGGCCCTCCGGCTCGCGATCCGCAGCACCTCCGGAAGCCACCTCGCCGGACTCGTGTATGTGCTGTCCCAATATTTCGCCTTCTTACGCGCTTCGTCGATTGAGGCAGGAAGTACCCGGTAGCACTGGGAGTAAACCCAACCAACCGCTCCAGCGGTCCCTAAGAGCAATGACACGCCGCTATGGGCATTACTTGGCCCTGCAGAGTCGCAGCAGCAAGAGCACAAACACGGTAAGTGCCATTGCTGCGGCGGGCACCGCTCGTTGCCACACCGCCTGAGTCAGCAGCCTGAGCTGGTGACCTGAGGTGATAAGGCAGACATGGATGTATCATCCTTGCTCGTCTGGTGGGACGCCGGATCAGCTCTGGACAACCCCGCGCATGCTCTAGCGATGCCAACGATGTGGTAGCAGCCAGTTACCCTCTTCACCGTGTGTAAACCCTCGAATGTCTTCTGCCTTCGGTCAGGACAGTCGCGTGAGGCTCAGGCGCACGCAGCCCCCGCCGCGTTCGCTCGGTTCCCAACCACACGCGACGCGTTCGGCACCGGCAGGTAGTGGTGAGGTGTCGCCTACGGATCAGCATGTCTTCGTCGTCCGCTACCCGGCCTGAAGCGTCATGTCCACCCAGTCGCGGACCCAATCGTAGGCTCATCTTGTCTTATCCTATGCGTGCATCCGCTTTCAGCGGTGTTCGGACCAATGCGGCGATGCAAGTCACGGACGTGAGCGTTATTCGGCGACTTTATCCAGATTTCTGAAAATCGAAATGTCTCCCCATTGTCGTCATCTACTCAGGGGCACCCACTGCGGAAAGGTGCGCCGCACGCTCACCCAGGACTGCTACGGCGGCCAAACGTTGCCGATGGGGGATAACGCGTGAGCCGCGGGGAGACCGACGTTGTATCGCGGATAGCTGCGGCTCACGTTCACCGAGGACTGCTACCGCGGCCAAACGTTGCCGGTGGCGGATAACGAGGGAGCCGCGAGGGGACTGTGTGATCAGCTGGTCCTGATCACCGAGCGCCGCAGGGGCCAACTCCGGCCCTCGTCGCCGAGGACCACCGTGCGGCGGTTGCGCTCGACCAGCAGAGCGCCGGGAACCTTTCCCTCGGTAGCGCGCTGCCAACCAGGGCCGACGTCGACCAACAGAGCACTGGCAGCCACGGCAGCCTGCCCTTGCGCGGGGTGAGATGCCGCAGCCGCGAGCGGGCTTGCGCCCAACATCTGCTCGACACTGACTGCACCCGGCTCACCAATTCACCCCGGCTTGTTCCGCGCTGAGATGGCGGAGCCCCTGGGGCTCTAGCCGGTAGCGGTTCATCACAGTCAGAGCGGGGGTGTAGACGTGCACGCTCACCGCGGCAACCGCACCGGTGTTGGTGACCTGGTGAACGTAGAGCGAGCCGAAGGCGCGGCAGCCCCCGACGCCAAGTGTGCGGGTGACTTCCACCGGCGGCCGGCCCGGCTTGATGGCAACCACTCGTTCGGTCAGCGTGCCCGCCGCGATCGCGAAGGCGCCCGAGGCCGGGCCGTGGTCATGCAGATCGGTGCCCTGACCGGGCAGCCAGGACAGCAGCCACATCTCATACCGTTCGGTTCGTTCCAGCAACCGGTACCACCGAGTGTCGGTGCGGTAATCAACGAGGGGACGCCACCGCTCACCCTGCGCCGCCAGACTCCTGGCGAGCCTGATCGGAACGCCGCGACCGGCGATGTCACTCGCAGGGATGGGGAGGTAAGGCACGGCGTGCATCAGGAGTTCCTCCGCGGGATCGGTGAACCGACCGCGCAGAGACCACCACCCGGGAAGGGCAGGCTGTTAGATGCGCGCGGTCAGTGGAACAGTGGGTTCACCGCGAGGGACACAGCGCACTCGCCACCCGACGCAGATCCACCGAGGGCCGTCGGACCAGAACGAGAGCACCGTTCACAGTCAGTGATCAAACCAGCCGATGCCCATCCTGGTCAAGTCACCGCGCCAGACGCCAATCCGTAAGCAGCTCGCCGGGCTTTCTCCACACCGACAGTCCACCTGCCCAAGGGCTACCACGCGGTGCCCCGGGGACAAGCCTGGCAAGTCTGGTCGGCGCGGGGTGGCCAGCGCAGCGTTGGCTGCCGCCAGCCGCGACCCACACCTCGACGTCCGCAAGGCTGCGGTGAGTTCGCTTTCTGGCTGGGCAGGTGATCCCGACGTGTCGATCGCGTTGAAGGACGCACTCGATGACTCCGACTCCGACGTCCGCGCGATTGCCCGGCATGCGCTCCGCGCCGGGTGTCCCAAGAGGTAATGCACTCATTCCGCTCCTCGCCGTGAGGGCACTCCAGCAATCGAGCGGCGTCCACGAAGCCACCCTGGTCGCGGGCGATCGTCGCGTTGGCCTCGCCACGCCACCAGCACGATCTTGGCGCGCAGCACCAAGTCATTCGCTCGCAGCCGGGTCACGACGGCTTTCTCGTGGAGACCGACCAGGCAACGCGGTGCTGGCGGATGCCCTCACATAGGCACAATCTCAGTCTCCACGCGACAAACTCGCGACGTGGGTAAATCGACGATCAAGTGGAATCATGAGGATCCTTGACATTCCCGTAGTGGTCTGGTGGACTCAAAGCGTGACCCCGATGGCCACGCTCACGAAGCGGCGACACGTAGATATGCTCCGCGTCGCCGCACAAGCGTGTTGCTACTGATCGGTCGATCTCCTATCGGCTTCACCTGGGCTGCGACCATATCCCCATGTCGGGCTGCAATCGCGGGCGCACGGGCAGGCCGCAAGTTCCCGCAGCAGGCGTTTTCGGCGTGCTTTTTTATATCGGGCGCAGCGTCGACCTTTTTTATATCGGGCGCAGCGTCGACGAATTGACTAAGTAGCCCTCGAACGCAATTTCTGGGATATCGAGTACTTCTGACCGAGTCGGCGAATGAACGCGTCCCCGCTTCCCCACTTCATCCCCCTCACACCAGGAGTATACGTGTCCGTCACCGATGAACTGCTCGCCAACAACCTGGATCATTCACGCTGATCCACTATTTCGTGATCGTCTAGGTTGTGGATCATCTTGTGCTGGGAAGGCGGGGGTGGGCGTGGCGGGGTGGCCGAGGGTGCTCGGGTGGGCGCTGAGTTCCACGGCTCGGTCGGGTGCCGCGGGTGGTGGGGAGGGGTGGAGGGTGATGGTCAGCGGGGGTGCAGGGCTTGCAGGCGGTTCCAGGCGGTGGCCAGGTCGGTGGACCATTCCCAGCCGGGTGGGATCTTGAGGGTTCGTCGTCTGGCGTGGTTGACCAGCCGCGCCGGGG
>DASYMC010000283.1:0-4468 GCA_036009255.1 Pseudonocardiaceae bacterium | reverse complement strand
GCCGGGCAGCAAGTCCCGGAGAGAACCACAGAACCATCCCGACAGAGATCCCTCACGATCAAGGAGAGCATCATGGCTGACTTCAAGTTCGAGCAGACTGTTGTGCCCGTGCAGCACATCGACACCGACACCTCGGGCGGCCACGGCGGCCACGGCGGTGACAGCTCCGCGCTGGCCTGGGGCTACAACGCCTCGGAAGCAGGCGATGGCGGCAAGGCCATTGGCGGCTCCGGTGGCGATGCCGATGGTGGCGACGGCAACGGTGTTGGCCTGGGCGGTCCGGGTGGCCACTCCGTCGCTGACTCTGACGCCGGCGACGCCAACCAGTTCGGCCTGCTCAACCTGAACCTCGGCGGCGGCCCAACTGGTGGAGACTCCGCAGCCTTGTCCCAGGGCGGCGCTGGTGGCCTGGGCTTCGGCCAGGGTGTCGGGGGCAACGGTGGATTCGCTGGCAGCGGCGGCGACGCGGACGCCAGCGGTGGCAACGCGACGACTTATGGCGTCACTGCGGCCAACTCCAGCGCCGACGGTGGCGCCGCCGGCGACGGTGGCGACGCCACCGTTAACGCGACCCAGAACACCGGCGTGATCAACGACTTCGATTTCGCCGACTCGTTCAACGAGGACAACGACACCACCTTGGTCAACCACTCGTTCAACAGCGACAACGACGGTGTCGACACCAAGGGCGGCTACATCGGCGGCCACAGCGTCGTCGCCGGCGATGACATCGACGATGCCTTCAACACCACGAATAACGTGGACTACACCGAGATCAAAGACTCGGGCAACAGTTTCCAGGACAACGACGCTCTGGACATCGACGTCCACCACGTGCTCGACATTCTGTGAGCTGAGGAACGAGGAAGTTCGTCGGGTCGAGGAAGACGACGTGGCCCGCCGCCCTGCCTCCCGGGGGCAGCGGCCTCACGTCGGGTGAGTACACCAGCCGATCCTCAGCTGGTGCGCCAAGGGGATACCCTCCCCGGTGAGCTGAAGCGGCATCCAGTTCGGCCACCCTCCTCGCAGGCAGGGTGGCGGAACTGATCGCGTCAGCGTGTGCGATTACGAGGAGGAGCAGTGACGTCATCAGCGCCAGTCAATGCCGTGGATCAGGCGCTGGCGACGATCGCCCGCTACGGCCGGTCCGACCTGCAAGCCCGGCTTCAGCAAACCCGGGCCCGGCTGCTCGACGAGCAAGTTCGGGTGCTCGTGGTCGGAGAATTCAAGCAGGGGAAAAGTTTGCTGGTCAACGGTCTGGTGAAGGCACCCGTCTGCCCAGTGCATGACGATGTTGCCACCTCCGTACCGACCGTGGTCCGGCATGCCAGCAACCCGGTAGCAGCACTGGTCCGATTGCTGGACGACGAGGGCGACGGCGATCCGGACCAGCGCCGGACCGAGCGCATCGAGGTACCCATTGACAAACTCGCCGAACACGTTTCGGAAAGCCGCAATCCCGGAAACCGTGAGCGATGGAGCTACGCCGAGGTCGGCCTCCCGCGCCCCATCCTGACCGGCGGGCTGGAGTTGGTGGACACCCCCGGCGTTGGTGGGCTGAACTCCGTGCACGGTGCAGCGACGATGGCGATGCTGCCCTCCGCTGACGCCGTGTTACTCGTGTCGGACGCGTCGCAGGAGTACACCAGACCCGAGCTGGAGTTCCTGAGCCAAGCCGCCAAGGTGTGCCCCAACGTGGCGTGCGTGCTCACCAAAATTGATCTGTATCCGGAGTGGCGGCGTATCGCCGAGCTCAACCGCGCGCACCTGGCCACAATGAACATCGACGCGGAGTTGCTGGCCGTGTCCTCGACGCTGCGCGTGCAGTCGATCCGCGCCCAGGACGACGACCTTGACGCCGAATCGGGTTTCCCCGTGCTGATCAGGTACCTGCGGGAACACGTCGTGAGTGAGGCTGACCTGCTGGCCCGCCGGTCCACGGTGCACGATGTGCTGGTCGTCACCCAGCAGCTTGCGGGAGGGCTGCGCGCCGAGCAGCTCGCGCAGCGGGACCCAGCTACCGCGCAAGGACTGATCAAGCAATTGACGGAGGCCCAGCAGCTCTTCGCGGCGCTGAAGGAACGCTCCGCGCGCTGGCAGCACACCCTCAGCGACGGCATCACCGACCTCACCGCCGACATCGACTTCGACCTGAACGACAGGATGCGAGAAATCCTCCGGCAAGCCGAGGAGGAGATGGATCGCGAGGACCCCACGAAGACCTGGGGACAGCTCTCGACCTGGGTGGAACAAGAGGTGGCGTCGGCGATATCGGCGAACCTGGTCTGGGCGACCCAGCGGGCACGATGGCTGGCTACCCGAGTTGCCGACCACTTCTCCGAGCAGGAGAACCAGCTACTGCCCAAGCTGCGTACCGAGGTCGCCGATGTGCTCGGCTCGGTGCGAGCCATGCAGCTGCGTAACAGCGAGTCGTTCGGTATCGGGCAGAAGGCGCTGACCACACTAAGAGGCGGCTACGTCGGCTTCCTGATGTGCGGCATGCTGGGAACATTCGTCGGGCTCGCCATGCTCAACCCGTTCTCGGTGGGGGCCGGTCTGGCGCTGGGTGGCAAGACGCTGAAGGACGAGCGCCGTCGCGTGATCACGCGACGGCAGCAGGAGGCGAAATCAGCGGTTCGCCGCTACATCGATGATGTGAAGTTCCAGGCGAGCAAGGAATCCCGGGACATGCTCCGGCGGGTGCAGCGCGATTTGCGGGACCATTTCACCACCCAAGCAGACGAAATGAACCGTTCGCTGGGGGACTCGGTGCGCGCAGCCGAGAAGTCGGTGAAGATCTCCAAAGTAGATCGGGAACGTCGGTTTGGTGAGATCAACTCTGAGCTGGAGCAGTTGGAGACGCTGCAGCAAAGAGTCCGCACACTGGTGCCGCAGGGGACGCGCGCGCTGGCAGGGCGGGAATGACCGGTTCAGCGCAGTTAGGGGGGCAGTTAGGGGGGCCACGAAGTCTGTCCATGACAGTCCGTGGCGTGCTCCGCCGGGCGGTGGACGCCTACCGGGACCAACCGCAGACCGCACAGAAGTTGCGGCATCAGCTGGACAGACTTGACGAGCCGCTCCGGGTCGCCATCGCAGGCAAGGTCAAAGCCGGTAAGTCGACGCTGCTCAATGCCCTGGTTGGGGAGCTGATCGCGCCGACTGACGCCGGGGAGTGCACCCGAGTGGTCACCTGGTATCGCGACGGGCACAGTCCCAAGATCGTGATGGACCGCAAGCAGGGGTCGCCAACCCCGCTACCGGTGAATCGGCAGGACGGGGCGCTCGTCATCGATCTGCAGGGCACCCCCGCTGAGGCGCTGAACCGCCTGGTGGTGCACTGGCCCTCGCCGAGCCTGCGGGAAACCACCCTGATTGACACGCCGGGGATCGCGTCAATGTCCAAAGACACCTCGCGACGCACCGTCACCTTCCTCACTCCGGAGGACGACTCGCCCTCTGAGGCCGATGCAGTTATCTACCTCATGCGACACTTGCACGCCACCGACGCTGAGTTCTTGGAGTCCTTTCGGGACCGACGAGTGGGCCGGGCGAGCTCGGTGAACACCATCGCTGTGCTTTCCCGCGCTGACGAGATCGGCGGCGGCCGGGTCGACGCGATGTTCTCGGCGAAAACCATCGCGCAGCGCTACCGGAAGGATCCGACGTTGCGTGGGTTGTGCCAGGGCGTAGTGCCGGTTGCGGGGCTGCTCGCGCAAACAGGTCGCACGCTGCGCCAGGCTGAGTTCGATGCGCTCGCGCAGCTGTCCCGGGCTCCGCGGGACGACGTAGACCGCTTACTGCTGTCCACCGACCGCTTTCTCCAGGGCGGCCCCCTCGCGGCGCCTGTGAACAAGCAAGGTCAAGGCTCGGAAGCCAGCTCCGGCCTGCTGGCGCGCTTTGGACTGTTCGGGCTTCGGCTATCGGTGGCACTCATCCGGCAGGGCACGGATAGTCCGGCTGCGCTCGCTGAGGAACTGCTGCGCCGCAGCGGGCTGGACGAGTTGCGGGAAGTACTGAACACGCAGTTCACCGAGCGGCGGGACCTGCTCAAAGCCCGCTCCGCTCTGCTGGCGCTGACCGGAGTCCTGCACACGGACCCGCGAGCTGACACCGGGCCGCTGTTCGGGGAGGTCGAACGCATCCTCGCCGGGGCGCACGAGTTCGCCGAGCTGCGCATGCTGTCCGTGCTCAGGTCGGGTGTGATCACGTTGCCGAAGGTTGAGCTGGACGAAGCGGAACGGCTACTCGGCGGCTCCGGTGGGGCCACAGCGGTGCGGCTGGGGCTTCCTCCCGACTCCGCCGCGGACGAGCTGCGACATGCCGCTTTGGAGGTGCTCAGCCGCTGGCGTAGACGGGCTGAGAGCCCGCTGTCCAACCGCGCGGTGGCAGACGCGTGCCGTGTCGTGGTGCGCAGCTGTGAGGGGATGGTGGCCGCGCTTGGGCGCGACCACCCGTGAGTGGCGGGGGG
>DASYMC010000282.1:0-3604 GCA_036009255.1 Pseudonocardiaceae bacterium | reverse complement strand
CCCGAGGGCCTCGATCGCCCTGGCTGTGGATGGCCGGATCGCGCCGCCCCATCAAGTCCGCACGGTGGTGGTCGGTAACTGCGGCAAGCTTCTCGCCGGGCTGGTGTTGATGCCCGCGGCCAGGGTGGATGACGGGCTGCTGGATGTCGTGTCCATCGGGCCGAGGGACATCTTGGGATGGCTGGCGGTGACCGCGCGGGTACTGAGCCGCCGCTGCCGTGGCCACCGGATAGTGCAGCACTGGCAAGGCCGCACCGTCATCATCAGCGCGGAGACTGCGCAGCTGGCCCAACTCGATGGCGATCCGGTGGGTGAAGTACGGGGGTTGCGGATGCGTGTCGATCCGGGCGCCCTGCTGGTGCGCGTCGAGGCCGCCTCGCTGCGAGGATGGTGAGTATGGCTAAGACACCTGGGGGTTGTGCCGACACGCCGCCGCCGTGCCCCCCTCGCCCGTCTTCCGATTCTGACCTGGGGTTTGTGCGCAAGCCCATGGTGCGTTGGCTCGATCCGCACCAGCTCCTCGACACCGCGGTGCGGGTTTTGCTGTCTGGTGTGTTCAGCTCCTACGCTGACGGTCGGGAGTTGCAGGCTATGGAGCCGGCTGAGGTCCCGGATCGCTCTGGGCAAGCCGATCTGTGGTTGGACTACGTCGCCGACCTCGGTGATGGGTGGAACTCGACGTATACGGTGGCCAGACTGCTGGCCACCGACGAGCTCAAGCTTGACTGGGATGGTGAGGTTCACGCCACGCAGCGGGGGCGGATCTTGGTCATGGGGGGCGACCAGGTGTATCCGGTGCCCAAGGCCGCGGAGTATGAGAACCGGATGCTCGGTCCGTATCGGGCGGCGTTGCCGTGCGCCGCGGGGGACGCTCCTGAGCTGTTCGCTATTCCGGGGAGCCACGACTGGTATGACGGGCTGGTCAACTTCACCAGCATCTTCTGCCGCAACCGTCGGATCGGTGGATGGAAAACGCGCCAACGTCGCAGTTACTTCGCGCTTAAGCTCCCGCACCGCTGGTGGCTGTGGGGCATCGACATCCAGTTCGGGTCCTTCATCGACGAAGCCCAACTGCAGTATTTCGCTGGGGTCGCCCTCCACCAGATACAGCCCGGGGACCGCATCATCTTGTGCATGGCCAAGGAAGTCGCCAGCGGCCGCAAGGGCACCGAGGTCCATTCCGATCGGGATGTGGGGTTCCTTGAGCGGGAGATCATCGAGCCCTGTGGTGCCCGGCTGGTGCTGTCTTTAAAGAGTGGAAAGCATTACTACGCCCGCTATGAGCACGAGGATGGCGTGTGTCAGCACATCGCCTCCGGCGGTGGGGGCGCCTTTTTGCATCCCACTCACAATCTCCCCGATCGCATGAACCTTCCTGGCGCAGAAGGTCCCGTCGCCTACCGCAAAGCGAGCACCTATCCGTCGCCGACGGTGTCGAAAGGGTTGCGGAAGCGGATCTGGTTGCTCGCTCCCTATAACCTTCCCCTGGCCGGGGTGTTCGGCATCGTTCAGGTGTTGTTGGCTTTGATGCTGGGACTGCATCTTCGAGATCGTCACGTCGCACTCGGCCTGGGCGACTTGCTTCACGCGGTGTGGGAGAGCCCGACGTTGTTCCTTCTTACCCCGATCGTGATCGTGTTCGTGGTAGGGATGGTGCGCTTCGCCCACGACGCCCGCGGCGTCGGTCGATTCCTGCTCGGGACGGTCCATTCGACACTGCAGCTCGCGGGCGCGGCCGGGGTCATGATCGCCTGCTCGTGGCTGTCGTCTGCCTTTGGGCTTGGGGGAGTGTGGTCGTTGGTCGCCTTCCTCGGCCTGCTGTTCCTGGTGGGTGGCATCGGCGGAATGGTGGGGATGTCGGGTTACCTCTGGGTCGCCAACTGCTTCGGCCTGCACGGAACCGAGGGTTACGGTGCCCAGCACCATCAGGACCTTAAGCATTTTCTCCGGTTGCACATCCAGGCCGATGGCGCCCTGACGGTGTACCCGATAGGCATCGACCGGGTCGGCCGGAAGTGGACACTATGCCCCGACGCGCCGGCACATGAGCCCTGGTTCGCCCCACAAGGCCCTGAACCCGAGCCGCACCTCATCGAAAAGCCAATCACGATCAATGGTCAACCAAACCCGGGAGACTCCCAGGCTGAACCAAAGCGTATACCGTCATCATAAATAATCTCGTGCCCATGAGAACATGAGCGAGCCTAGGCCCTTACCAGAGGATCCCCATAGTTGGCGTTTGTCGCACGACACCCGTCAGGTCGTGGAGCCGCTGTCCCGCGTGGTGGGCGCGTTTGTCCAAATGGTATTTTTCTGCGCCCGGGGCAGTAGCATACACCCGGGTGTCCTTCCTGGGCCAGGCCAACGATTCTCCAACGTAGTCACCGCGTTGCCCACCGAGCGGCAACATCGTCGATCCGTCCTATAACGTCGTGCCGAGTGACATGTAGCCATCCACATCAGGTTGCATAACGAGGCATTGCGGGTGCTTGCTCAAGCGAGAACGACAAGCCGTTAGTTAGGTTCGTGCTGGTAAGTCAGGACGCGTATCAAGTTCGGCGCGGTGCCAGGTGCTTGCTGTGCCATGCACTGGAGGTCGCGACGTAACCAGCTCACCTCGACCTCGTTTGTGGCATTTCAAGGCTCCACCACTAAATGGTCCGTTTCGGAAGTCCTTCGGGGGTGGTTAGAGCTCAGGCCGGGTTGTCCAGATAGAGGCGGCAGGCGCAGTCCAGAGCTTCTTCCGGGCTGCCGCTGGGGAACCCGGACGGCAGGATCTGGTTCTCGTAGCGATCACTGCTGGCCAGATACAACCCGAAGCCCCAATGCCGAGCCGAGCCGCTATACCGCAACCGGATCAGCGGTTGCACGGTCTCATCGGGCAGGTTCGCCTGGACGTACACGAACGCGCCCCGGTAACGAAACTCCAACTCACCGGCCTGCGGCCAGCGCTCCTGGGCATAGGCACGCAACCGCTGCCCGACAGAGATCTTGGTGGACTCCGGTGGGGTAGCCATGACCGACATCGTGCCCCACCGGCATGATTGCCGCTCCCGCATGGTTGATCATGATCATGAGTTCCCCGGCGACATCCACTGTTCGTCCGTGTCTTGTCACCGTGACCGGTGCGATACAGCCGGGTGCTGACCCGGCGTACCCGAGGCCAGAAGACCCCGTACCGGGACAAGATCCGTGCCCGGATCGTGCTGCTGGCCGCTGGTCGGCGGCCCAATGCGGCGATCGCCGTGCAGGTGGGGGTCAGCGTGGACACGGTGCGGACCTGGCGGGGCCGGTTCGCGGCACAGGGGTTGGCGGGCTTGGTGGATCGTGCCCGCTCAGGTCGGCCGCCCCGGTTTCGCCCGGTGCAGGTCGCGCAGGTCTGGCGCTGGCCTGCCAGCTACCCAGCGATGCGGGAGCACCGTTGGCGCGGTGGTCGTGTCCGGAACTGGCCCGTGAAGCGGTGGCCCAGGGGGTCGCGGAGGCGATCTCGGCCTCGACGGTGTGGCGGTGGTTGGCGCGGGAGGCAATCAAACCGTGGCAGTACCGGTCGTGGCTGTTCCCGCGGGACCCGGACTTCGCCACCAAGGCCGAACGGGTGCTGGAT
>DASYMC010000281.1:0-2645 GCA_036009255.1 Pseudonocardiaceae bacterium | reverse complement strand
AACGAGTACGAACGGGCAGCCTGAAGCTGCTGCCTGATAATCCTCGCTTTTCAGGGTGGTGGACACCTAGCCGCGCTCGTTGTCTCTACGTGGTGTCTGCTGGCGAGTGCGTGCGGCTGTTCGGACACGCCAACGGATTTGCTTCCTGGTCAAGGCTGGTACCTCTAGATTACGCAGCGTTGATGACTAGTTTCTTAACGTGACCATCCCGTTGTGATACCGCCGCGACGGGGCCGATTAGCCCACCACAGCGCGGCTGTTGCTCAGGTGATCCGGGCCGATGGCCCCAGAGATTGGGGGCCACAGACGGGCGTGGGCTCCCGCGGCGAGCGGGTCTGAAGCCCTGATCAGGGAGGCTGTCATGGGGAAGACCACGCGGTTACCGGGGTTAGTCGGTGGACGGCAGGCCGGTCATGACCTGGTGTGTGGGCGTGTGGGCCAGCTGAGCTGGGTAGGTCGGGTGGCGGTGCTATCCGTGGGGGTGGTTGGGGTCCTGACCGCTGCCGCTGCGACGGCGGGCGCTCATCTGGTCACACCCGCGGCGAACCATGTCGCCTTGGCGGTCAACGCCACGGGTGAGCGTTTGTCCCAGGCGCCCGTTACCGAAGCGCTGGACTATGTTGCCTTGGGCGATTCCTACTCGTCCGGAGTCGGCACCGGCGTCTATGACGCGGCAAGCGGGGCCTGCGAGCGCAGCCCGTTGTCCTACCCGCCGCTGTGGGCCGCCGAGCACCACCCGGCCAGTTTCGAATTCGTGGCCTGTTCCGGAGCCAGGACTGCCGATGTGCGCGCCAACCAGATCTCGGCCCTCGGGCCCACCACCGACCTAGTCACGATCACCATCGGGGGGAACGACGCCGGATTCGGGCCCGTGTTGCAGACCTGCACCGTCGCGGAAAGCGACCGTACCTGCATCGCCGCTGTGGATGCGGCGGAGGCTTTTGAGCGCTCAGTGTTGCGGGAACGACTGGCCCGCACGTACGCCGCAATTCGCGCCGCCGCGCCGCACGCCCACGTGGTGGTGCTGGGCTATCCACGCCTGTTTGAGCTCACGTCTGGCTGCGCGGATCCGCAGGCGCCCAACCTGGTCCGCCGTCGGAAGCTCAACGAGGGGGCCGACGTGCTCAACAGCGTCATCCGCTCGGTGAGCCAGCAGTACGGGTTTAGCTTCACCGACGTGCGAGACCGGTTTGGGGGCCACGGCGTGTGTTCGACCGACCCGTGGATCAACGGTCCCAGCGTGCCCACGTCCGTCGGGCCGTATCACCCCAACCAAACCGGCTACCGCGACGGCTACCTCGACGCGCTGGACGCGACCACCACCCCTAGCCCCGCGGCGACCTGAGCCAGACCGAACCCACCGGGGTCGCCACCACGACTCGTACCTACGCGACCGGTCGTCGCGACGCTATGAGAAGGCCTCGACGAGTCGGTCGACGAGGGGTTCGTAGCGGAATTCCTCGTGTGGCCAGAGCGAGGGTACCGCCCGCTGATTCGGCGAACCCTTGGTCGATGCAGGCTGAGCAATCGGCGCGGGGAAGCTTCGCCGCGCTGTCCTGCTGCGAACCGATTAGCCTGCTCGGCAGACCAACGATGATCGAACGAATCTGACGGTTAGGGCCGGGGCAGTATAGGAAGGATTGTGATGGCTGACGAGGGGAAAAGGGTCGCGGCCGCACCTGGGCGACCGCCGCGGCTCACGCACGAGGAGCTGCGACGGGCTCAGGTCCAGACTCTGGAGGGGCCTCGGCGCCGGTACGGAATTGCCGCGCGGGTCCTGTTTAGGTTGCTCGACGTGGTGTACGGCAAGCCGCTCACGCTGCGCAAATTCAAGGTCCTCGAGTTGATCGCTCGGGTTCCTTACATGGCCTGGGAACAGGTCGCCTTCATCGCCATCACCCACGTACACACGCGCACAGGTATGGCCCGGCGCATACATGAGCGTGTTGCCACGTCCCGCGCGCAGCAAGATAACGAGATGTACCACCTGCTCATCATCGAAGAGCTGATCGCCAGATCTGGCCAGCCACAGCCACAGATCAAGTTCTTTTGGTTACCACAGGCGATCGCATTTGTCTATTACCAGTTGTCATGGTTGCTTTTCGTGGTGAACCCGAGCTGGTCATATCGTCTCAACGCGGACTTCGAAGACCACGCGGAGCACGAATACATGACCATGGTGGCCGAACATCCCGACTGGGAAGGCATACCATTCGAATCCGCGTTCGCTGATGATTTCGGCCATTTCGACTCACTCGCGGACGTGTTTCGGCAGATCGCCCACGACGAACGGGTACACAAGCTCGAGAGTGAGGCACTAATGAAGGAATCCCGGTTCCGCTGACTCACCCTGGATCCACCGCGCCGTTGCTTAGCTCCAAGAGTTAATCTTGAAGGTAGTAACCGGGTTCTGGGGCGTGGGTGATCGTCCGGTCTGCCCGGCTTTTCCACTGTGGCCTCCGGTTGAGCCCTGCCGGGCGGGTGGTCAGGCCGTTGCGGGGACGGGGTCGTGCAGGGCGTGAGCGAACTGTTCGTCGAGCGCGGGTTCCCAGGGCCAGTCCCGCGGTAGGTGCAGGATCAGCCGGTGCGCGGAGCGGGCTAGCCGAGCGGGGATGTTGATCAGCTGGGCGCTCATGGTGCCGGTC
>DASYMC010000280.1:0-14664 GCA_036009255.1 Pseudonocardiaceae bacterium | reverse complement strand
AACCGGCAATCCTGGACCTGCGCCGCGGGTTCGATCCGGCAGCCTTCAGCGTTGTCGCACAAGGGTTGGCCGGTGAGGTCGGGCGTCGCTACACCGCGCTGGTGCCCACCCAGCTCGCCCGGCTGCTCGATACCGATCCGGCGCCTCTCGTCGGTTTCGACGCGGTGCTGCTAGGCGGTGCTGCCACGCCGGAGCGGTTGCTGAGGCGGGCCCGGGCCACCGGTGCACGGGTAGTGACCACCTACGGCATGACCGAGACCGCAGGTGGCTGCGTCTATGACGGTTGGCCGTTGGACGGGATCCAGCTCCGGTTGAGCGGCAGCTCGGGCAACGTGGAATTGGCTGGTCCGATGCTGGCCAGTGGGTATCTCAACGCTCCCGAGGAAACAGCGCAGGCGTTCCGCGAGGGCTGGTTCCGGACCTGCGATATCGGGCGGTTCGACCCCCAGGGTCGGCTGCAGGTGCTCGGGCGAGCCGACGATGTGATCGTTACCGGGGGACTCAACGTGGCCCCGGCCGAGGTGGAGGCCATACTCACCGGCTTACCCGGAGTCGCCGCGGCCTGCGTGGTAGGCCTGCCCGACCCGGAGTGGGGTGAGCGGGTTACTGCCGTTGTGACACCTGCCGATCCCCGCCGGCCTCCTGACCCCGGTGCACTGCGGGTAGCAGCACAGCGTCTCCTGACCGGTGCGCAGGTACCCAAGGAGATCATCCTGTTTGACGCGCTACCGCTGCACGGCGTCGGCAAGCCCGATCGCAAGGCGGTCCAGAACATGCTCGTCACCCGCAGCTACTGACCTCGCTGACCGCGTCGCCGTCACCACCAGTCCAGCGACCGGGACACCACCATCCACGTCGCCGGGTGAGCGCGCCGCATAAGCAGAAAGTGCACGTTCACCCACACTGGGTATGGACGGCGGCGAGTGTCGCGGGGTTCCCTGGACACCAACCGTATCAATAATCACATCAGTCACAGTGGAAACAGCTTCCCGTCGATAGTCAGGAGCATTCCGTGGCGCTCTCGGCCCGTCGCTATCGCCGCGTCCGCATCACGGCACGGATCGCCGCCCTGGCCGTAGTCGCCCTGCTCGCCGGGCTTGCGGGAGCGGACCTGCCTGCCCTTGCGCAGGGCACCGCACCGGCACCGACATCAGACAAGATCACCACCTGGTTCGCCGGACTCGTCCCGGACGAGGACGACACCAATGTGCGATTCGACGCCGGCGGCCTGCGCGTCAACTCCAATCCTGCCGGACCGGCGAGCATCAAGTCCGGCCGACCAGAGGGCATGCTCCTCACCGCCGTGCAACCGCTGGCCACGTTCAGCAGCCAGGTCGCAGCAGAGATCGTCGCTGAGCAGCCAGCCGGCTCGGTCGTCGCCGTAGACGTCCGAGGCACGCGCGGCGACGGGTCATGGACCGAGTGGATGGCGACCGGCCCGCAGGCGCCGGCAATGCTGGGCGCCGCAGTAACGGCAGTGCAGTCCCGGCTCCTGCTGCGCGGCGGCCAGGATGGCGCAAGCCCAGTAGTGAGATCAGTACGGCTCACCGCCAGACCTGGCGTGCAGCTGCTGGCCGCCCGCCCGCGCAACCCCCCCGGCTACCGGGTGTTCGCTACTCGCGAGGGCCTGGTCGGCGCCACTACGGCCAACGGCCACGTGATCCACGAGCGGGATCACTTCGTCGCACTACCCTCGCGGCGAGGGCTCGCTCCCCGCGAATCCGGCGACTACACGGTGAAAATATGCGCGGCGAACGGCCGGTGTGAATGGGCGCCAGTGTGGGACGTTGGGCCGTGGAACACCACCGATGACTACTGGAATCCCTCAGACTCCCGCCAGACCTGGCCGGACCTGCCGCAGGGTCGGCCCCAGGCACAAGCGGCCTACGAGGACAAATACCACGATGGCCGGGATCAGTTCGGCAGGCAGGTGCACAATCCGGCGGGGATCGACCTGGCAGATGGCACTTTCTGGGACGGTCTGGGGCTGCGGGATAACGGCTGGGTCACCGTCACCTACCTCTGGGTGGACGGCGGATCACCCGCCATCGTGCGGCTCCCCCTCCTGCCCGTACGCAGCGGTCCTGGTGAGAAATACCCGGTCGTCGGGCTTGCCGCCCAGCGCGCCAGAGTGATGGTCGAATGCGCCGTCACCGGTCAGCTCGTCGCCGGCAGCCAGGGCAGTACAGACCGCTGGCTGCGGATCGGCCCGAAACAATTCATCCCGGCCGCGCATGTCGGCCTCCCAAGAACAACGGCAGCCGTCCCAGACGCCGCAAAGGTTCAGCAGGTTTCGGCTCAGCGCTGCGCAAGCCCGTAGGGTTGGCGCGTGGCAAGCGCGGCGCAGTGGATTGACGGGGCGCGGCCTCGCACGTTGCCCAGTTCGATCGCCCCGGTGCTGGCGGGGTGGGGAGCAGCGGCAGCGCTGGGGCCACTGCATTGGTCACCATCGCATTGGGCGCGGGCGCTGCTCGCGCTGGTCGTGGCACTGGCACTGCAGATCGGGGTCAATTACGCCAACGACTACTCCGACGGCATCCGCGGCACCGACGATGTCCGGGTCGGTCCGATGCGGCTGGTCGGATCTGGTGCCGCGGCACCGGCTGCGGTGCGTGCGGCCGCCATGGCCAGCTTCGCGATCGCCGGAGTGGCCGGACTGGTGCTGGTGGCCCTGGCCGGGCAGTGGTGGCTTCTCGCGCTGGGCGGTGCATGCGTTGTCGCTGCGTGGTGTTACACCGGGGGGCCCTATCCCTACGGCTATTCCGCTCTCGGCGAGCTCGCCGTGTTCGTGTTCTTCGGGCTGGTCGCGGTGCTCGGCACCCAGTATGTGGTCAGTGGGCAGATCACCCTGACCGGTGGCTTGGCGGCCGTCTCGGTGGGAGCGATGTCGGCCGCGGTACTGGTGGCCAACAATCTGCGCGACATTCCCACCGACTCCATCGCAGCCAAACGCACCCTTGCCGTGCGCCTCGGCGACCAGCGGACCCGCATGCTGTACACCCTGTTGGTAAGCGCACCATTCGTCGTGACGCTCGGCTTGACCACCTACCGGTGGGCGGCCTTGGCCGGTCTGCTCGCACTGGTATTCGCGATACCCGCGCTGCGGCGGGTCCGCGGCGGAGTCAACGGGCCGGAGTTGATCCCGGTACTTCGGGACACCGGACTCGCGCTGCTGGTGTGGGCAGCCGCCACGGCCTTGGCTCTGGCCCTTTAGGCTCCCTCACTAGTCGCCGCGCAGCTGGCGACGGAGCCGGTCACGTTCGGCCCGGCGGCGCTCCCCGACCACGGCCAGACCGGTGTTCACCCGAGCCCGTAACGAGCCCAGCAACACCATGGACAGTGGCAACGCCACCACCAGCGCGATCAGGATGGATACCAGCAGCGGAACACCGGCCAGCACCAGGATCAGCGCCATAGCGGCGACCATGGCCAGCCGGGCCACGGTGTAGAGCGCCACGTCGCGAGCGAGCGTGGGGCCGGTCGGTGGAGTCTGCGGTGCCACCACGACCAACGAGCTTAATCCCGCCGACCGGCGGCCCTCCACGAATGCCCGGATGGCGTCCGGTTCGCGTCGATTGGGCCGAACGGGTAAGAAGCGTGTAGCGCCGCTGGGCACCGGGTACTTCTGATCTATGTGATTGATCGGTAGCTGAAGGCGGCATGGAGGCTTGTGATGAACACCGTCGGCTGGATTGTCATCGGAATCGTCGTGGTGGCGGTGATCGTGTTGCTGGCGGTGATCCTCCGCCGGCGCAGCCGGATTAACCTGCAGGAGCGCTTCGGGCCGGAGTACGACCGCGAAGTGGAGGCCAGGGGCAGCGAGCGTGACGCGGAGCGCCACCTGCGTGAGGTCGCCAATCGGCGCGACAAGCTCGACATCCGCCAGCTGGACACTGCGGCCCGGGATCGCTACACGCAACGCTGGGAGGTCGTGCAGAGCGACTTCGTCGACCAGCCCGGGCGCGCACTGGATGAGGCCGACCGGCTGGTCACCGACGTGATGAAGGACCGTGGCTACCCGGTGCACAACTTCAGCGAGCGGGCCGAGCTCGTCGCCGCTGACCATCCACAGGTCGTTGAGCACTACCGCGCTGCGCATGCCGCCCGGCAGCGCCACACGCCGAGCCATGACGGCGCCTCGAGCGGCGCAGATACCGAAGAGCTGCGTCAAGCATTCGTGCATTACCGCGCGCTTTTTGACGAGCTGGTGCACGACCGCTAAGCCGCGAGAGGCTATCGACGGAGGCAGGACATGAATATCGGCCAGCAGCATGGAGAGTCCGAACGAGGAGAAGGCCTGGGCGGGAGAGTACGCCGCTTCATCGACAGTGAGTTGAATCGTGCCCGGGATAAACGAGATCGAGAAACCGACGAGGATCACACCGAACATAGACATGCACATGATCTCACCGCAGAGTCCGTGCGGCATCAGGAAGCAGTGAACCCCGGCGTCGGGGAATCCAAGGACGCCGATGAATTCAATAACGCCGGCGAATCCGGTGACGTCGTTCACCCGGCGGCCACCGCACCCGTTGAGACCGGATACGACGCGACCGGGCACGACGCCCGCGGGGAGAGCGTCAGGCCCGAGAGTGCAGCGCCGGCGCCGGACCATAGCCGCACGAGCACTGAAGCTGCCGCCGATGGCAGTGCTACCCGAGTCGGTCTGCTCAATGATCCAGCTGGCCTGCGCGAGCAGTGGCAACAGGTGCAGGGCACGTTCGTCGACGACCCGCAGCAGGCGGTGCACGAGGCTAGCGTGCTCGTCGAGCGGACGCTGCAAGAGATCCACGAGAACGTCAGCCGTGGGCAGATCAGCGATCCGACATCGACCGAGGATCTGCGGGTCAGCTTCCAGCGCTACAGGGAATTCTTTCAACGGCTACTATCAGCGTGAGGGGTCTGTAGTCGAAAGGCATCTCGCCAGTCGGCGAGGTGCCGGATACTACTGAAGGAGAAGACGATGGGGCTTGCCGACAAAGCTAAGAACAAGGCCGAAGAAGTCAAAGGCCAGGGCAAAGAGACTGCTGGTCAAGCAACCGATGATGACCAGCTCAAGGCTGAAGGCAAAGCTGATCAAGCCAAGGGCGATATCAAGCAGGCTGGTGAAAAAGTCAAGGATGCCTTCAAGTAATAGCTGCGGAGGTGGCCCCCGACCCCCAGTTCTGGGTGGGGGGCCACCTCTGCGCTAGCTCTGGTCGATTTCTGGCTTCCCGCCTGACTGGCGTGTGGCAGGACTCAGCGGTTGCCGGGTTGTGAGCTCAGCGGCGGCCAGGCAAACCCTCGAACCCCGGGAGGGCGGCAGCAGCCAACGACGGTACAGCGCTCGCCGAGCCCAGCTGGGGACGGGCCGATATCGAGCCGCCAGCGAGACAGGAGCACAGTTCATCCGTCGGAGTAGCCGATTTGGGATGATTCATCCCATTACCGACGCTTTACCTCTACAGAACCGTTCGAGTACCTAGCGGGCGACCTGTCACGATACTCCGGTAGGTCCCGACTGTGAGGTCGACGCGCTTGGGGAGGCCCGTCATGTCGCATCCACAGAGCACTGAACGTTTGCTCACGCCCGGGGAGGTGGCCGCGCTGTTCCGAGTAGATCCGAAGACCGTCACTCGATGGGCCTCCGCTGGGCGGATCGGTTCCATCAGAACCCCCGGCGGGCATCGGCGATTCCGGGAGACGGAGGTCCGCGCGTTGCTCGCCTCGCTCACCACTCCGGCGCCCCTGGACCGCTCCTCGGATCGCACCGCCCGCAAGACTGCCGGGTGATATCCCGGTGAGGCCAGCTCGCCTGCTTCGCTGAACGCTACTACGCTCAGTGCGACGTGGAGGAGGTGGCTGCCGTGCAGTTCGTGATGGCGGCGATGGGTGTGGCTGGGATCACCGCACTGCTATGGAGGGCGTTGCGCCCACAGCAACCGGCAGCGCGCTCCGTGCTCGCACCGGACGACGATCCGGAGTTCCTCAAGGGTCTGAATCGCCGGCGGCAGCCCCCCGAAAACGAACGCTGACGAACGCTGAGACCGTCAGATCCCGGCGTAGGAGTGCCAACCGGCGATAACGATGTTGACGAAGAACAGGTTGAACAGCATCACCCCGAAGCCGACCACGTTGATCCAGGCCGCCCGCGAACCGCGCCACCCAGCCGTCGCCCTGGCGTGCAGGTACCCCGCGTACACGACCCAGGCGATCAGGGCACAGGTCTCTTTCGGATCCCACCCCCAGTAGCGGCCCCAGGCTGCCTCAGCCCAGATCGCGCCGGTGATGATGGCGAAGGTCCAGATCGGCAGGGCGAGCACTGCCGTACGGTAGGCCAGCCGGTCCAGAGCTGCGTTGTCGGGCAACCGGGCGGCGATCCGTGAGCCGGCCTGAGCGCTGATCAGGTACAGCACGCTGGCCACGCCGGATACCAGCAGGATGCCCGATGCGGTAGCCGCCGCGGAGACATGAATCGTGATCCAGTACGAGTTCAGCGCCGGGATAAGTGGAGCTGCCTGCGCGTAGAGCACGGTGCCGCCAAGGAACATCAGCACCACGACGGGCAGCAGCACGAAAGCACCCAGCCGGCGCAGCGCCTTCCCCACGCTGCGCTGCCGGTACAGCGCAACCAGCCACCCGGCTACCGCCACGAAGCAGATCGCCGAGGTGAACTCGTACATGTTGGCCCACGGCACCCGTCCGATCGCGGCCCCGCGCAGCACGAGCGAACTGGCATGTACCAGCACCGCGAGCCCGGTCAGCGCCACCGCGGAGCGGCCGATCCGCTCGGGCGTCCCTCTCGGTGGTGGCGCACTGTCCGGCGGAGCCAGCGTCGCCAGCGACCCGTCCCCCACCGCTGTCTGGCCGGCTCCGGCTACGACCGGGACCCGAGCCGCCGCGTACTCGACGGCGTGCAGAACAAGCGCGAGAAGGTAGAGGACCAGCGCGGTACCAAACGCGAGGTCACTGTAGGACGCCAGAACCGGGTTGATCGGCATCGCTGCGCCCCCCTTTCTTCGAGACCGCAGCAGGCTCTGGTGGCTGCCCTCGTCCTGGCGGCAGCAGATCAGCCGCGATCTGCTCGAATTCCTCGCCGTAGCCGGCGGCCTCGGTCCGGGCCAACCCACCCAGCTCAACCACGGTACCGGCCGGTCCCGCCCCGAACGTTTCGTGGTCTGCGACGCGGACCCAGAACCGGCGACGCTTCACCGTGAGGGACACCGCCAGGCCACCGAGCACCAGCGTCGCGAAACCGAGCACCCACAGCTGCGCCGGGTCGTAGGAGACCTGCAGCGACACGAACCGGGTCACTCCGTCGAAGTGCACCACGGTGCGGTCGGGCAGGGTGAGCTGCCCGCCGGGGCGAAGGTTGGCCCGTGCCACTTGCTTGAGCCGCCCAGAGTCCACCATGGACTGATCGATCGAGAAGATCGACTGACCACGACCGGAGTTGTTACCCAAGTCCCCCTTGAGCACGTCGATCGCGACGGCCGGGTCGAGCAGGTCGGGGAATGCGGAGGACAGCAGCGAACCGCGGAACGCCGCGGTCGGTGCGAACAACCCGGTGATCGCGAGCTGGCGAGTACGCCTGGTTGCATCGTCGGTGACCCCCGGCGGGTCGAATTTGGTCGTGCCCTCAGACAGAAAGGTGGCCTGCTCCACCGGTCGCCATTGCACCACGGCGCGGCGCTGCTGCCCGTCCGGGAAGGTGACGGTGAACCGTGGCGCGTAACCGTGGCCGAGCAGGTAAACCCGGGTGCCACCGAGTCGCAGGGGATCGTTGACCTTCAGCTGGTAGGGATGCCAGGTGCCGGTGGCAAGATCGTCGGGGCCCTGGTAGGAGATGGCGGCCCGGAACTCCTCGGCCTGCCCGGTCGGCAGGTAGGTCGGTGTGAACGCGTTGGCTTGCAGGCAGAACGGAGTCAGCGCGGTGCCGTCGACGGAGCGGCCGGGTTGGAACGAGTCGTAGGCCAGCGGGCCGGAGTTACAGAACTGCGAACCATCGGCCAGCACGATCACCTGGCCCTGGTACCCCACCAGCTTGCCGATCGCGAAGGAGACCAGCAGCCCAAGCAGCGCGAAGTGAAAGACGAGGTTGCCGGCTTCGCGCAGGTAGCCTCGCTCAGCGGACAGCGTCCGGGCGCCACCGGGCTCTTCTCGCTCGGCGATTCGCCATCCTCGCAACCGTCGCCGGGCGGTCGCGATGATCTCGTCCGCGGAGGCGTCGGACCCGCTGCGCGCGTGGTGCGGCAGCCGGCTCAGGTTGCGGGGGGTGGCCACTGGGGCTCGGCGCAGTTGCCGGGCGTATTCGATGCTGCGCGGCACCACGCAGCCCACCAGCGATACGAACAGCAGCAGGTAGATTGCCGCGAACCAGGGGCTGGCGAACACCTCGAAGAAGCCCAGCCAGTCCAGCACCGGGGCCAGCCTCGGGTGCTGCGCCCGGTAGGTCCGTACTCGCTCGGGGTTCAGCGAGTACTGTGGCAGCAGAGCTCCAGGCAGTGCGCCCAGCGCTAGCAGGAACAACAGCATCAGCGCGGTTCGCATACTGGTCAGTCCGCGCCAGGTGTTGCGCAGCGCGGCCGTGAGGGTGCTCGCCCGGATCATCTAGATCGGCGTCTCGAACCCGGCGACCGGCTCGCGAAGGATAGCGATGAGCTCCGCCCAGAGCCCGGTGACCAGCAGCAGCCCCACCACGATGAGCAAAGCCCCCCCGGCCAGCTGCACTCCGCGCACGTGGGCACGTAACCAGGCCACCGCTCGCACGGCTCGCCGGGCGCCCCATGCGAGCAGCAGGAACGGCATTCCCAACCCAAGGCAGTAGGCGAGCACGAGCAGCACCCCGCGCGCGAGGCCTCCGCCGGGAGTGCTCACGGCCAGTGCGATCACCCCGGCCAGAGTCGGCCCGAGGCACGGCGTCCAGCCCAGCCCGAACACCGCGCCCAGCAGCGGGGCGCCGAGCAGGTGGCGGGGCCCCAGTCCGGGGTGGGCGTGGATCCGCAGATCGCGCTGCAGCGCCGGAACCAACCCGATGAACACCAGCCCCATCGCAATGGTGACCACGCCGCCCACGCGCTGCAAGACGACCGCGTTGATGAACAGGCGGTCCGCGATGCCCAGTACAGTCAGCACGCTCGCGGTGAACACCACCGAGAAGCCCAGCACGAACAGCGCTACCGCGCCCAGCACTCGCCCCCGGCTGTGACCGGCGCCATCGCCCTCGTTGCCGTCAACACCGACCAACCCGGTGAGGTAAGCAAGGTATCCGGGCACCAGCGGGACCACGCACGGTGAGGCGAAGCTGACCGCGCCAGCGAGCACCGCCAACCCAGCCGCCAGCAGCAGCGGCCCAGAGATGGCGAATTCCGTGAGCCCCACATCGCCCAGCGTAGGTCGCGGTAGCTCGTCAACTCCCACCAACCCCGGACCCAGGCACTCTCAGCGGTGAGCCACCCTGGATCGGCGGTCCGCTGCGCTGTACACGAGGTCCCGACACTGCGTGCACAAGAACGCGACACGCCGGGGTCGGGACACAGTTAGCGTTCTTGGGCGATTCGCTGCACCACGGGCAGCAGGTCCCCCGCGTGCACGGCGTGCAGGAACACGGCGGCGACCCGGTGGTGGCGATCGAGCACGATCGTCAAGGGCACCACGGAGCGCGGGATACCGTTGAGCGCGAACAGGGTTCGACCCGGGGGGTCGAAGATCGAGGGGTAGGTCAGGCCGAAGTCGCGGGCGAAATCCGCTCCGGCCTGCTGGCTGTCCCGTACATCGATCCCGACGAACTGCACCCGCTGATCCACCGTTTCACCGGCTACCCGCACCAGGTCTGCGGCTTCGGACCGGCATGGCCCGCACCAGGAACCCCAGATGTTGAGCACCACCACATGGTCGGGGTAGCGCGCCAACGAGACCGTCATCCCGGGCTCGGTCAGGCTGTCACCGGACAGGTCACCGACGGTCCCCCGGCGCTCTGGTGGGTCGTAGAGGATGTCGGTCTTGCCGCCAGGTGAAACAAATTCGAAAGTGCCACCGCGGGCCACCGCGTCAGTACCTGTGGCGCAGCCGGCCAGCAGCAATACCGCCGCGAACAACAGCGGCAGGTACCTCATGCGCCGCTCACCCTGAGGTCGGACGGACCGGCGGGCTGGCTGTAGACCATCTCCACCAACGTCTCCCCACTGAACACCAGGCTGGTCAACGACGCGAGACCGCACTGCCTGCGCCGCGGATCATGCCAGAGCTGCCGGTGGCCCAGATGCCGGCGCAGGGTCCAGATCGGCAGTTGATGCGACACACAGACCGCTTCGTGTCCGGCGGCCTGCTTGCGGGCCCGGCGCACCGCGGCGAGCATCCGATCAGCGATCTCCTGGTATGGCTCGCCCCAAGACGGCCGGAACGGGTTGCGCAGTTTGGGCCAGCACCGCGGGTCGCGCAGCACCCCGTTCCCGACTGATACCCGGCTGCCCTCGAACACGTTGCCCGCCTCGATCAGCCCCTCGTCAGTGGCCATGTCGAGGTCATGCGTCGCGGCGATGGGGGCCGCCGTCTGCTGCGCTCGCAACAACGGTGAGGCGACCACGTGGACCACATCGTGGTCACTCAGGTGCGCGGCGACCAGCTCCGCCTGGCGCAGACCGAACTCGGATAGCTGGAAACCCGGAAGTCGGCCGTAGAGAATCCGCTGCGGATTGTGCACTTCGCCGTGCCGGAGCAGGTGCACCACGGTTCGGCTCATCGCGACGGTTCCCGCGAGCCCGCAGCAGCTCGCGCGGCATGTGGCAGGGCCGCGGCGATGACCTCGAAGGCCTCGTCATCCAGTGCCGCCGAGACGAACCAGGACTCGAACGCGCTCGGGGGGGCGTAGACGCCGTGCTCGAGTAGGGCGTGGAAGAACGCCGGAAAGCGCCAGGTCTGGGTGTCCTGCACGCCGGCGTAGTCGTGCACCCGCCCGCGGCTGGTGAACAACACGCTGAGCAACGATCCCGCGGTCTGCGCCACGTGCGGCACACCCGCGGCGTCCAGCGCCACGTTGAGCAACCCGACCAATCGGGCGGCCGCGGCATCCAGCCGGGCATAGACCTCGTCGTCCGCCGCCCGCAGCGTGGCCAGCCCGGCGGCTACCGCCACCGGGTTCCCGGACAACGTGCCCGCCTGGTACACCGGCCCAGCCGGCGCCAGGTACGCCATGTGTTCCGCGGACCCACCGAACGCCGCCGCCGGCAACCCGCCGGACATCACCTTGCCGAAGGTGTACAGGTCGGCCGGCACCTGCTCGAGCCCAAACCAGCCGGCCGGCGAAACCCGGAACCCGGTCATCACCTCGTCCAGGATCAACAGAGCACCGTGAGCGTGGCACAGCTCGCGCAGCGCAGCGTTGAAACCGGGATCGGGCGCGACGGCGCCCATGTTCCCGGCGGCTGCCTCGGCGATGACCGCGGCGATCTCGGCTCCGCGTTCCACGAACAGCGTGCGGAGAGCGTCGAGGTCGTTGTACGGCAGCACGATCGTGTCCGCAGCCTGCGCTCCAGTGACGCCGGGACTGGATGGCAGGCCGAAGGTGGCAACGCCAGAACCCGCCGCGACAAGTAGGGCGTCAACATGCCCGTGGTAGTGCCCCGCAAACTTCACTACCCCGGGGCGGCCGGTGATGCCGCGGGCCAGCCGGATCGCGCTCATCGTCGCCTCGGTGCCCGAGTTGACCAGGCGGACCTGCTCCACCGGCTCCACCCGGCGCACGATCTCCTCGGCGAGCTCGGTCTCCCCGGCGGTGGGAGTGCCGAAAGAGAGTCCCTGCGTGGCGGCGGCGCGTACCGCGTCCACCACCGCGGGGTGCGCGTGACCCAGGATCATCGGCCCCCAGGACGAGACCAGATCGACGTACCGGTTGCCATCGGCGTCCCAGAGATAAGGCCCCGCTGCGCGGACCATGAACCGCGGTGTGCCACCGACCGCGCGGAACGCCCGTACCGGGGAGTTCACCCCGCCAGGGATCACCGTGTTGGCCCGCTCGAACAACCGGGCAGATTCGTTGGTATTCACGGGCTCAAGGCAAGGGCGCGATGAGAATGTTGGGATACGGCGCGGCGAGGCGCCGCAGGTCGCTCTCGTCACCGGTCAGAATCAGGCCACCGCCGGTCTCCACCGCCACAGCGATCACGTGTGCGTCAGCAAGATGATCTGATCCGGCACCAGCACCCGCGAGCACTCCCCCGACCACACGGGCGAGGCGCCGGTCGGTGTCACGGACCCGCATGCCGATCTCTCTTGACAGGCAGGAGTCGACGAACTGGCTGCGCCGGGAACCCCGGTACAGCTCAGCGAGGATCACCGTGGGCACGACGACATCTCGCTCCAGCCGGTCAGCGGCTCGCATCGCAGCCCGAACCTCTCGCTCGCGTGGGGTCGGGCGACCAGCCAACGAGGAGAACGCCTCAGCGTCGAGCACGACGGGACCGGTCACGACAGCAGCCGGGTGTACTTCGATATCAGCTCCTCGTCGACCGCACCGCGCTCGGCGTCCAACTCGTCGAGGAACTCCGACAAGAGGCGACTACGCCTACGACGCTCGATTTCGGAGCGCACCGCCCGGTTGATCTGCCCGGATAAGGCTTCGCCGCCCGCTTCGAGCTCTGCGATGAGATTTTCATCGAGAGAGACCGATATCTTGCGCTTGGTTGCGGTCATACTAAAAGGCTACCATGGTCGTACCGAGGGATATCAGATCAGCAATCAGATGTCTCCGCGCGAGGTCGACTTGGGTGAATCGGGGCGAAAACTGCATGACCTCTGACGCGCCTCCCTGCGTCGAGCAGCAGGATTCCCGCCAGGGTGGCCACACCGGTGGCAATTGCCCACCAGCGACCGTCGATGCGATTCATGGCGACGCCGCGACGCACCGTCACGAGCACACCGCGGTGCCAGCACCACCACGCCAATCCAGCGAGCACGAGCGCGGCGAACACCTCGACCCCGGCCGCCGCCACCCGCAGCGGGCGGCGTGTCGGCGTGGCGAACTCCACATCTTCACCCTGCCATGGCCTCTCCGGCACGTGACCAGTGGGGACTGTAGGTGATCGCTGACAGACCCTTGAGCCGTCAAGAAGCGGTGCGGCGGCGCGGGCGGAACCACTCGTTCGCGGGCCGCTGGAACATCATCACGATCGCCGCGATAAGCAGGAGAAGCTGAAACAGCGCTTGCATGGGCGTGACTACGGGACCGATCAAGAACAGCACGCTCAGGCAGCCGAGGGCGGTGAGCACGATCCGCGCCCAGTTCCGTCCTCCCCGCATGAGGTGAGCAGAACCGAAGCCAACAGCCACGATGAGCAGTCCGACCACGGCCACACCAACCACGACAACAGTCGCAATGCTTTCGATCGTCGCCCGATCCATGGCAGGGTACTGGGCGATCACCGCATCGATCGCCTCAGCCCGGTTCCGGTCGCGCTGGATGAACCCGACCACGGCATTGATCGCGCCGATCATCAGGTAGGTGATCCAGATCCAGAACGATATTTCGACGCTGCTCGGCCGAGGTCCCCGTGACGGGGCTTCGGTCGCCTGACAACCGTCGAGCGGCGCTGGCCGCTGCTCCCCCCGCGGGTCCGACGGCGGCTGGATCGTGGTCATGCTTCCCCACGGTAGTCATGCATGATCTGCTCCGCTCGAAGACTCGCGGGGTTTCAGCGCAGCCAGCCCGCGGCCTGCACCGCCCAGTACGTCAGCACCAGATCAGCACCCGCCCGGCGGATCGAGGTCAGCGTCTCCAGCACGGCGCGCCGCCGATCCAGCCACCCGCTGGCCACCGCCGCCTCCACCATGGAGTACTCGCCAGAGACCTGGTAGGCGGCGACCGGCACATCGGAGATCTCGGCCACCGCGTGCAGCACGTCCAGGTAAGCCATCGCGGGCTTGACCATCACGATGTCGGCGCCTTCGGCGAGATCCAGGGCTGTCTCGCGCAGCGCCTCCCGGGAATTGGCCGGATCCTGTTGATAGGTCAGCCGATCTCCGCGCAGGGCCGACTCCACTGCGTCGCGGAACGGATCGTAGAACGCCGAAGCATACTTGGCGCTGTAGGCCAGGATCCCGGCGTTGTGCTGGCCTGCAGCGTCCAGCGCATCGCGAATCACCCCGACCTGGCCATCCATCATGCCGCTGAGCCCGACCAGGTGAGCACCAGCGTGCACCTGTGCGACGGCCATCTGCGCGTACACCGCGAGGGTGGCGTCGTTGTCCACCTGGCCGGCCGCGTCCAGCAGGCCGCAGTGCCCGTGATCGGTGAACTCGTCCAGGCACGTATCCGCCATGATCACAATGTCGTCACCGACCTCGGCGTGCACATCACGCAAGGCGGAGTTGAGCACGCCGTCCGGGTCGGTCCCGGCAGAGCCGGTGGCGTCCCTGGTCGTGGGCACGCCGAATAGCATGATCCCGCCCAGTCCAGCCGCCACCGCCTCGGCCGCAGCCTTGCGCAGCGAGTCCCTGCTGTGCTGCACCACACCGGGCATCGAGGGGATCGGAACCGGCTCGATGGCTCCTTGCTTGACAAATACGGGCAGCACCAGCTGATGCGCGGCCACGGTGGTCTCCCCCACCAGCCGCCGCATAGCCGCAGTCGTCCGCAACCGTCTCGGCCGGCTGGTCGGATACATGGGGCCCTCCGGGTCCGTGAGTGGC
>DASYMC010000279.1:0-5262 GCA_036009255.1 Pseudonocardiaceae bacterium | reverse complement strand
GCCGGCCAGGACGTCACGCCAAGCCGGATCGACCAACTCACGTCCGGCATCGAGGTTCCGCCGGTCCGAGGGCAGCGCGAACAGCCGCTCCAGCACGGCGTGCACCACAGTGCCGCGGACCTGCAGCCGGCTCGGCGTCTCGGGTAGACGGTCGACCACCCGGAACCGGTACAGCAGCGGGCATTGCTTGAAGTCCGCTGCCCGCGATGGGGACAGCGCCGGTCGCCTGCGTGGCGCAATGCCCGTGGTGATATCCGGTGGTCCTCCGGCCAGGGTCTCCGTCATGGCTGGCAGGGTAGGCGAGCCTGCCGACAGCGCTGCGCACGCGGTCCAGTGGCGGTCTGCCACCATGACCTGTCGTGACTCGTGCCAGCGGACCGTTCCAACCCGGCGATCGGGTGCAGATCACCGATCCCAAAGGACGCAGGCACACAGTTGTGCTGGAGCCTGGCGCGCAGTTCCATACCCACCGCGGAGCCCTTGCCCATGACGACCTGATCGGGCTACCCGAGGGCAGCGTTGTCGTCTCCGCTGCTGGAACGCAGTATCTCGCGTTGCGCCCGTTACTGGCGGACTACGTGCTGTCCATGCCCCGCGGCGCGCAGGTGATCTACCCGAAGGATGCTGCCCAGATCCTGATGTGGGGCGACGTCTACCCCGGTGCGCGGGTACTCGAGGCCGGTGCCGGATCCGGAGCGCTGACCTGTTCGCTGCTGCAAGCGGTCGGGGAGCGTGGCAGTGTGCTCTCTTACGAGGTGCGTGTTGACCACGCCGAGCACGCTGCGGCCAACGTGGACCGGTTCTTCGGTGCCGCGGTGCCCAACTGGGAGTTGCGTGTGGCTGACCTCGCTACTCATCCGGCTGATCAGCCCGTGGACCGCGTGGTACTGGATATGTTACATCCGTGGGAGATGCTGCCAACGGTGTCAGACGCGCTGGTCGCCGGGGGCGTGCTGACCGTCTATGTGGCCACTACCACCCAGCTCTCCCGCAGTGCTGAGGCATTGCGGGAAGCCGGCTGCTACACCGAGCCGCAGGCGTGGGAAACGCTTCAGCGACCGTGGCACACCGTCGGGCTGGCTGTCCGCCCGGAGCATCGGATGGTCGCGCACACCGCATTCCTGCTTACTGCCCGGCGATTGGCCTCGGGCGTCGTGCCGCCCACCCCGCAGCGGCGGCCCAGCCGGTCCAACCGGCGTCTGTAGTCACTACTCACCTTGTGCGGCCAGTAGTTGATCTAGGCGTTAACTCACGGTTCTGGCGCTGTGTCCCGTACCGTTGATGGTCTCCACAACATGCGGGAGGAGGTGCCTCGTGCCGCACGAATATCCCGGCGACCGGGCAGCTGAGGGTCGAGACCGCATTGACCCGGCGCTGGCCGCCCAGATCAGAGTCCTCGAGGACGAGGTGACGCTGCTGCGCCGCCGCTTGACCGAGTCTCCCCGGCACGTCCGGTTGCTTGAGGAGCGCCTCGCCGAGGCATCCGCGTCGGTAGCTCAGCTCACCGAGCGGAACGCCAAACTCGTCGAGACGCTGCGAGAGGCGCGCAGCCAGCTCCTGGCGCTGCGAGAGGAAGTCGATCGCCTGGCCCAGCCACCCAGTGGCTATGGCGTGTTCCTGGCCGGCTTCGAGGACAGCTCCGTGGATGTGTTCACCTCCGGCCGCCGGATGCGAGTGGCGGTGTCACCCGCCGTGGAGGTTCCGCAGTTGCGTCGTGGGCAGAGCGTGCGGCTCAATGAAGCGCTGACCGTGGTCGAGGCGGGCACCTTTGAGTCCACCGGTGAGGTGTGCGCACTGCGCGAGGTATTGGATTGCGGCACGCGGGCACTGGTCGTAGGTCACGCCGACGAAGAGCGTGTGGTGTGGTTGGCCGACCCGCTGCTCCCGAGTCCGGACAACCCCGACGCGGTGCCGCTCAAGCCGGGTGATTCCCTGGTCGTGGACACCAAAGCCGCTTACGCCTATGAGCGGGTGCCTAAGGCTGAGGTCGAGGACCTCGTGCTGGAGGAGGTGCCCGACGTCGGATACGAGGACATCGGTGGGCTGTCCAGCCAGATCGAGCAGATTCGCGACGCCGTGGAGTTGCCGTTCCTGCACGCCGATCTGTTCCGCGAATACGAGTTGCGCCCACCCAAGGGCGTGTTGCTCTATGGTCCGCCCGGATGCGGCAAGACCCTGATCGCCAAGGCGGTGGCGAACTCACTGGCCAAGAAGGTGGCCCAGGTCCGCGGGGACAGCGAGGCCAAGAGTTACTTCCTCAATATCAAGGGCCCTGAGCTGCTCAACAAGTACGTAGGCGAAACCGAGCGGCACATTCGGCTGATCTTCCAGCGGGCCAGGGAGAAGGCATCGGAGGGCACGCCGGTCATCGTGTTCTTCGACGAGATGGATTCGATCTTCCGCACCCGCGGATCGGGCGTGTCTTCCGATGTGGAGACCACGATCGTGCCGCAGCTGCTCAGCGAGATCGACGGCGTAGAGGGGCTGGAGAACGTCATCGTGATCGGTGCCTCCAACCGCGAGGACATGATCGATCCGGCGATCCTGCGCCCCGGACGGCTCGACGTGAAGATCAAGATCGAACGTCCGGACGCCGAGGCGGCCAGGGATGTGTTCTCCAAGTACCTGACCGCGACACTTCCGCTGCACGGCGACGACCTCGCCGAGTTCGGGCACGATCGGCGGGCGTGCATCCAGGCGATGATCCAGGGCACGGTCGAGCGGATGTATGCCGAGAGCGAAGACAACCGTTTCCTGGAGGTCACCTATGCCAACGGTGACAAGGAAGTCCTCTACTTCCGGGACTTCAACTCGGGCGCGATGATCCAGAACATCGTGGACCGGGCGAAGAAGAAGGCGATCAAGTCGGTACTGGAGACCGGTCAGCCGGGTTTGCGGATGACCCATCTGCTCGACTCGATTGTCGACGAGTTCGCCGAGAACGAGGACCTACCCAACACCACCAACCCGGATGACTGGGCGCGGATCTCGGGCAAGAAGGGTGAACGCATCGTTTACATCCGCACCTTGGTCACCGGCAAGAATGCCGAGTCCGGCCGGGCCATCGACACCGCCACCAACACCGGTCAGTACCTGTAAGCAGTCCACCCGCATTCAGCGGGCTCAACGGGGTTCGCGTACGTCGAATAACCCCGTTGAGCCCGCTGAACGCCTTCGACTGCCAAGGTAGGTGGATCAGGCGGTTTGTAGTACGGCCTGGATGTCCAGGGAGATCTGGACGGTGTCGCCGATCACTACGCCACCGCCGTCCAGGGGTAGCTCGGTGTCGATACCGAAGTCCTTGCGGTTGATCTTCGTGGTGGCGGACAGGCCGAGCCGGGTGCCGCCATAGGGGTCTGGACCGAAACCGGTCAGCTCGACGGCAAGGGGAACCTGACGGGTGATGCCGTGCAAGGTCAACTCGCCGTCGACGACCAGATCATCGCCGTCCCGGCGAACACTGGTGGACCGGTACCTCATCGTGGGGAACTGCCCCGCGTGCAAGAAGTCAGCTGATCGAATGTGCTCGTCCCGTTGGGCATTGCCAGTGTCGAAGCTGTTGACGTCAATCTCTGCGGTCACCGACGAGTCGACCAACTCGGTACCGGTCACCAGGCGTCCGGAGACGCCATTGAAGCGGCCTCGCACCTTGCTGACCATCATGTGCCGGACGGAGAACGAGACGTCCGAGTGCGCGGCGTCGATGTCCCACGTGCCGGCGACATACCCGGGAAGCGAAGTCGTAGCAGCAGTCATTGTGCAAATCCTCCTCCGTGATGGAGTCCTGCGCGGTGCTGCGCAGACATACCAACACAACAACTTGAACGTTCAATTATTTCGAGTGTGAGGTAGCTTACGCAGCTGCGAGGCCACCGCAGGGCGATATGCCGGGCAGCCAGCCGGACTTAGCCGGTTCCGGCCACGTACTCTGCGGGTATGCGCAGGATCATGGGGACCGAGGTGGAATACGGCATCTCGGTGCCCGGGGACAGCACTGCCAACCCAGTTCTGACCTCAACTCAGGTCGTACTGGCCTATGCCGCGGCGGCCGAGGTGCCGCGAGCCAAGCGGGCCCGGTGGGACTACGAGGTGGAGTCCCCACTGCGGGACGCGCGCGGATTCGATCTGGGAGTTCCGGGTCTCGCGCAGCCGGACCCGGAACTGGACGATCTCGGCGCCGCGAACGTCATTCTGACCAATGGCGCCCGGCTCTACGTCGACCACGCGCACCCCGAGTTCTCCGGCCCTGAGGTGACCAACCCGCGCGACGCGGTGATCTGGGACAAAGCCGGCGAGCGGATCATGGAAGAGGCTGCCCTGCGCGCCCGCACCGTGCCCGACCAGCCACCCTTCCAGCTGTACAAGAACAACGTCGACGGTAAGGGTGCCTCCTACGGCACTCACGAGAATTACCTCATGGCGCGTTCTACGCCGTTCACCATGGTGATTGCCGGGTTGACCCCGTTCTTCACCTCCCGCCAGGTGATCTGCGGGGCGGGTCGGGTCGGCATCGGACCGGCCGGGGAACATCCCGGCTTTCAGCTCTCCCAGCGGGCCGACTACATCGAGGTCGAGGTCGGTCTGGAGACCACGCTCAAGCGCGGCATCATCAACACACGGGACGAGCCGCACGCCGACGCCGACAAGTACCGGCGGCTGCACGTCATCATCGGTGACGCCAACCTCGCCGAGCACTCCACCTACCTCAAACTCGGCACCACGGCCCTGGTGCTGGACCTGATAGAGGCCGGAGAACGCTTTGATGAGCTGCGACTAGTCGACGCAGTGCGCGCAGTGCACACGATCAGCCGTGACCCGTCCCTGAAAGCGACGGTCGAGGTCGCAGGTGGTCGTCACTTCACAGGCCTGGACCTGCAGCGTGCCTACCACGAGCGAGTGGCACAGTTCTTCGCGCGCAACGGTGGCCCAGACGACGCCTCGGACAGCGCTGAACACGTCTTGAGCATGTGGGGTGAAGTGCTCGACGCGCTCGCGAGGGATCCAATGGAATGCGCCGACCGGTTGGACTGGCCGGCCAAGTTGCGGCTGGTGGAGGGTTACCGGGCCAGGGACGGTCTGGGGTGGGCCTCCCCCCGGCTGCAGCTGGTGGATCTGCAGTACGCCGATGTGCGGCTGCACAAGGGCTTGTACAACCGTCTGGTGGCCCGTGGCTCGATGAAGCGACTGGTCACCGAGGAGGAGGTGCTCGCCGCCATCACCCGGCCACCGGAGGACACTCGCGCCTACTTCCGCGGTCGGTGT
>DASYMC010000278.1:0-12109 GCA_036009255.1 Pseudonocardiaceae bacterium | reverse complement strand
CTTGGAACTCCGCCCTGTCTGGCGCGGTTCCCGAGGAGCCCGAAGCCAGTAGCAACACGGTGTCATTCGTCGAGCAGGTGCCGTCGATGTCGAGGCGTTCGAATGTCTCCGTGGCGGCGCGGCGCAGCACGGCGTCCAGGGTGGATTCGTCGACAGCGGCGTCGGTGGTGAGCACGCACAGCATGGTTGCCAGGCTGGGCGCAATCATCCCGGCTCCCTTGGCGAACCCGCCCACCGTCCAGCCGGAGCGGGTGAGCGCAGCCTGCTTGGGCACGGTGTCGGTGGTGAGCACCGCGGTAGCTGCGGCGAGCCCGGCTTCTGGCGTGCCGGCAAGCGCGGCTTCGGCCTTGTCGACCCCGGACAGCAGCGCGTCCAGTGGCAGCCGCTCACCGATCAGCCCGGTCGAACACACGGCGACCTCGGCCGCACCACAGGCCAGCACCGCGGCAACCCGTTCGGCCGTGGCGTGGGTGTCCTGGAACCCGCCCGGCCCGGTACAGGCGTTGGCTCCGCCGGAATTCAGCACGACGGCGCGCAACCGGTGACCGGTCAGCACTTGTGCGGACCACAGCACCGGTGCGGCCTTGACCTGGTTGCGGGTGAACACCCCAGCAGCCGTCGTGGTGGGTCCGTCATTGACCACCAAGGCCAGGTCCAGCCCACCACTGGTCTTGATACCGGCGGCCACCCCGGCCGCCAAGAACCCGTCAGCTGCGGTGACGCTCATCGTGGTGTCCTTCTGGGTCAGGGGGACATTCCCCAGGACTGGAGGCCGGCGATTTCGGAAAGTCCCAGCGCGAGATTGAGGCATTGCAGTGCCGCTCCCGCGGTGCCCTTGGTCAGGTTGTCGACCGCTCCCACCGCCACCAATCTCCCGGCGTCGCCGTCCACTGCTACCTGCACGTGCACTGAGTTGGAGCCGTGTACAGCCCCCGTCGCCGGCCACTGACCTTCAGGAAGAAGCTGCACGAACGGCTCCGCTGCGTATGCGGCGTGGTAGATGTCGCGGAATTTCTCATGATCAACCTTTGGGCGTAGGGCGGCGGCGCAGCTGGCCAGAATCCCACGTGGCATCGGCGCGAGCACTGGAGTGAACGAGACGGTGACCGCCCGGCCAGCGACGCCGGTAAGGTTCTGGATTATCTCCGGAGTGTGCCGGTGCGTGCCCGCCATGCCGTAAACGCTCGCCGAGCCCATCACCTCCGAGGCCAGCAGGTGTGGTTTGAGTGCGCGCCCGGCTCCCGACGTGCCAGACACCGCGGTAACCACGACATCGGGGACGACCAGCCCGGCGTGTAGCGCTGGGGCCAGCGCCAGGCTGACGACCGTGGGGTAGCAACCGGGCACCGCGATCCGGCGGGCGCCCCGCAGTTTCTCTCGTCCTCCGGGTAGCTCAGGTAGCCCGTAAGGCCAGGCCGCGGCATGGTCGCTGCCGTACCAGCGCTGCCATGCCGCTGGGTCTGAGAGCCGGTGGTCAGCGCCGCAGTCGATCACCAGGATGTCCTCGGGTAATTCAGCTGCCAGGGCCGCGGAGTGGCCGTGCGGCAGGGCGAGGAACACGGCGTCGTGCTGACTCAACCGTTCCGCGGTGGTATCCACCAGGATCCGCTCTGCGAGCGGGACCAGGTTCGGGTGATGCTCCCCCAGTCTGGTTCCTGCGTTGGCGCCCGCCGTCATCTCGCCGATTTCGATCTGTGGATGGCCCAGCATCAGCCTGAGGAGCTCGCCCCCCGCATACCCGCTCGCCCCCGCTACCGCGACCCTGACAGACACGCGAATAATTATGCACAACTGTGTAAGGTCACTCAAGTGTCGACGGTTGATGCCACCACGCCGTCAGGGGCACATGATCGACCAGACCGGCGCAGTCCGTCTGGTTGAAGCGCTCAAACGGTGTGCCTGGCAGAACACTGGCGTCCAGAACGCCGCGCATGAGGACGCCACACACCGGGCATCAGCGCGCGACACACCGGTGTGGGGTTAGGGCGTGGGCTACGAGCGCAGGGTGGCGGCGTGCGCCTCGATCGCGGCGGTGACGGCGGCGTCGCGGGCGGCCGTGGCGTCGGCGACGGTGAGGGTGCGGTCGGGGGCTCGGAAGCGCAGGGCGAATGCCAGTGATCGCTTGCCCGCACCGATCTGATCGCCGGTGTAGACGTCGAATAGGCGTACGTCCTCCAGCAGTGCGCCAGCGCCGCGGCGCAGCGTGGCGGTCACTTCGGCGGCTGGCACGGAGACGTCCACTACCAGAGCGACGTCCTGGAGTACCGGCGGGTAGGGCGACACCACGGGCGCTGGCCGCCGATCGGTGAATGGCAGCGCGTCGAGATCCAGCTCCATCGCGCAGGTCCGCGGTGGGAGGTTCAACGCTTCGATAACCGCGGGGTGCAGTTCGCCGGCATGCCCGACCGGGTGGCCGTCCACGCAGAGCTGCGCGCACCGGCCGGGATGCCACGGTGGGGTTTCGGCGGCGCGGACCTCCAACTCGACGTCGGCCGCGCATGCCACCACTCGGGCGGCCTGCACCGCGTCGGCCCAAGTCACCGACCGACCGGCACCCCACCATCCGCGACGCTCCCGCTGCCCGGCGAGCACCGCACCCACATGCAGGGGCTGTGCCGGCAGCGCACCGGTCAGTGCGGCGACCTCGGCGTCGCTGGGCCGGGCGAGCACCCCCACCTGCGGCATCGAAGTGGCACCGGAAGCCGGTTGCACGACCGGGGCCATCCCGTAGAGGGCCACGTCGCGCTGCCCACGGGCGACGTTCCGGATCAGGGCCTCGAGCAGTCCGGGCAGCAGCATGGTGGCCAGCTGATCGCGGTCGGACTCAAGCGGGTTGAGCAGCGTGGTGGTGCGTCGGCGAGCGTCATCTTGGGGAAGGCCGAAGGCGTCCCATGTGCTTGCCGAGACGAACGGGCTGGGCAGCACCTCCACGTAGCCGGCATCAGCCAGCGCCCGGGAGATCGTCCGGCGGCGCCGCTGACCGGCGCTGAGCCCACGTCCGGGCGGTGCCGGCGGCAACTCCGAGGGGATGGTGTCATAACCCTCTAGCCGTAGCACCTCCTCGACGAGGTCTGCAGGCTGCACCAGGTCGGGCCGCCAGGAGGGCGGAACGACGGTCACCGTTGTGGTGCCATTGGAACCGGTGACATCCACCGTGCAACCGATCTGGGACAGCCTGCGTACGGTGGCGCCGCGATCGTACGCTCGCCCGGCCACCCGGTCTGGTTCCTTGAGCGGCATCACCACCGGTACCTGCGGCGGGGGAGTGCCGGCGTCGGTGCGGCCCGGCAGGATTTCGCCGCCGCCGTAGCGGGTCAGCAGTGTCGCGGCGAGCTCAGCGGCCGCCGGTGCCAGGGCGGGGTCCACTCCACGCTCGAAGCGCCGGGCCGCCTCGCTGGGCAATTTATGCCGGCGGGCTGCCCGAGCCACCGAGGGCGGATCCCAGTTCGCCGCCTCCAGCAGCAGGCTGGTGGTCTGGGGACCGACTTCGGTGCTCTCCCCTCCCATCACCGCTGCCAGCGACACCGGGCCGCCGGCATCGCAGATCACCATGTCATCCGGATCCAGCTCCCGGCATACACCGTCGAGCGTGGTGAGCTTCTCGCCCTCGGTGGCCCGCCGGACGACGAGGTCGCCGTCCAGCTTCGCGGCGTCGAAGGCGTGCATCGGATGCCCGAGTTCGAGCATCACGTAGTTGGTGACGTCCACAGCCAGCGAGATCGGCCGCATCCCGGCCAGTTGCAACCTCCGGCGCATCCACCAGGGCGAACCCGCGGCCGGATCCACGCCCGACACCTGGCGGACCACGAACCTGCGGCAACCCTTCTCGTCCTCGATGCGGACCGGCCAGCTGAGTGTGTCGGTGGACGTCACTTCCAGCAGGCCTGGATCGCCGTAGGGGACGTCGAAGGCGATGGCCAGCTCCCGGGCCAGCCCGCGCACCGATAGGCAGTACCCGCGATCGGGGGTGATCGCCAGCTCGATCACCGCATCATCCAGGCCGAGCACGCCCACCGCACTGTCCCCGGGCACCGCGGCATCTCCCGGCAGCACGATGATCCCGGTGTGGTCATCGCCGAGGCGCAGCTCAGCGGCCGAGCAGATCATCCCTTCGGAGGTCCGACCGTAGGCGGTGCGCGCTGCGATAGCGACATCACCCGGGAGGACTGTGCCAGGCCGCGCCAGTACCACTAGATCACCCACCACGAAGTTGGTGGCGCCGCAGACGACCCCGCGAGGTGCCGGCTCGCCGTCATCCACCAGGCAGTAGCGGATGGGCTTGGAGAAGCCGGTCAGCTCCTCGATCTCCAGTACCCGCCCCACCACGAGCGGCCCGCTGACGGGACCCAGGTGGTGCACCGCCTCCACCTCAAGACCGGCCCGCACGAAGGCATCGGCGATCTCCGTGACGGTGGGAGCGGCGTCGCCCTCGGGGAGCGCGACGTGATCGCCCAGCCAGGACACCGGAATGCGCATCGGTTCAGGCCTCCATTCCGAAAGCGCAGGTGAAACGGACATCGCCCTCGACCATGTCACGCATGTCGGTGATGCCGTTTCGGAACTGCAAGGTGCGCTCGATGCCCATCCCGAAGGCGAAGCCGGAGTAGACCTCGGTGTCGACCCCGCAGGCTCGCAGCACGTTGGGATTGACCATGCCGCAGCCGCCCCACTCGACCCAGCCTGCTCCTCCCTTGCGCTCCGGGAACCACACATCAACTTCGGCGGAAGGCTCGGTGAAGGGGAAGAACGAGGGCCGTAGCCGGGTCCGAGAGGTCTCGCCGAACATCGCGCGGGCGAAGGCATCCAGGGTGCCTTTGAGATGCGCCATGGTGATGCCCTGGTCCACCGCAAGACCTTCGATCTGATGGAAGACCGGGGTGTGGGTGGCATCCAGCGCGTCGGTGCGGAACGTCCGCCCCGGGCACACTACGTACACCGGCAGCTCCCGCTCCAGCAAGGCCCGCACCTGTACCGGGGAGGTGTGCGTGCGCAGGACCATGCCGGAGCCCTCGGGCGCGACATAGAAGCTGTCCTGCATGGTGCGGGCCGGGTGGTCCTTGGGGAAGTTGAGGGCATCGAAGTTGAACCACTCAGCCTCGAGTTCCGGACCCTCGGCCACTTCGTAACCCATGGCGACGAACACGTCCGCGATGCGCTCGCACAGCGCGCTGATCGGGTGCCGGGCGCCCTGGGGCACCCGGTCCCACGGCAATGTCACATCGACGGCCTCAGCACGCAGCGTGCTGGAGTTCCGCTCGGCCTGCAGCTCGGTACGACGCTGGTCGAAGGCGGCCTGCACCGCCGTACGGCTGGAGTTGAGCCGCTTGCCTGCCTCGGCGCGGGCCTTGGGAGGGAGGGCACCGATCTCGCGTCGGGCGCTCAGCAGCGGTGATCGGTCGCCGAGGTGGGCGGGTTTGGCCGCGGCGAGTTCCTCAAGGTCGGCAGCGCGCGCGAAGGCCTTCTCGGCGTCTTCGACAGCCTGCGCCAGCGCTTCAGGAGCGAGCACCGCGACCTGCTTCGGATCGTAAACTTCGTTGGTTCCAGACATAGCAGCCAAACTCCTGGGCCTGCGGCAATCTCGCAGCATTGAGGCCGATCTGCCGGGCCGGTATGGGGTCAGTTGTGGGGCAGATCCTAGGTGATCGGTCCGGGAGCAGACCGCCGACGGTGCGCTCGCGCGCTCGCATATAAGCAGACCGCTGCCGCGGCAGCCAGGTTGAGGCTCTCCGCGCACCCGCGCAGCGGGATGGCGACGGACTGATCAGCGGCCGCGAGCAACTCGCGATCCAACCCGTGGGCCTCATTGCCGAACAGCCACGCTGTGGGCGCCGCCAAACCACCGGCGTCGATCACGTCGTCGAGATCGCGGCCGGTGTCCGCATCGGCGGCCAGCACCTGCAGCCCGGCCTGCCGGCAGGCCGCGACGGCCCGCTGCGGATCGGACTCCACGCCGAGCGCGAGGTGGAAGACGCTCCCCGTCGACGCCCGGACGCACTTACCGTTGTGGAGATCTACCGTGTCGCCGGCGAAGACCACGGCCCCTGCTCCGGCCGCGTCCGCCACGCGGATGACCGTGCCGGCATTGCCCGGATCGGAGACCCCCACGAGCACCGCGACCAGTCGGGTGTTGCACAGCACGTCCGCCGCGGGCCTTCCGAGAGCGGAGCAGACCGCCACGATGCCTTGGGGACTGGCCGTCTCGGACAGGCCCGCGGCAGCCCTCTCGGTGATCAGAGACATTCGAACGCCGGAGACCTCGATCAAGTCAGGGTGCCGTTGCGCAGCCCGCTCGGTGACGAACAGCTCCAGCACCGAACCGTAATCGATGGCCTCGCGCACGGCTTGAGCGCCCTCAACGAGGAATCGCCCCTCGCTTTCCCGGTTCCGCCGTCTGAGCAAGCCACGGGCAGCCACGACCCTCGGGGTCCGTTCGGTGAACGGAGCACCAGCCGCGGCCACGGGATTCACAATAATGGTCGACCGCGGCGCTTAGGCGGCGTCACCGTCCCGGGCCGCAGGGGTGCTCGCCCCACGGCTGGCGGGCAAGTTGGTCCTGGCGATCTCCACCAGCGCGGTGAACGCGGCAGGATCGGTGACGGCTAGCTCCGCGAGGTTCTTACGGTCTACCTCGACTTCGGCAATGCGCAGGCCCTGGACGAGGCGGTTATAGGTCATCCCGTTCTGTCGAGCGGCAGCGTTGATCCGGGTGATCCAGAGCTGCCGGAAATCGCCCTTGCGTGCCCGCCGGTCGCGGTAGGCGTATTGCAGAGAGTGGAGAATCTGTTCCTTGGCCTTGCGGTAGAGCCGGGAACGCTGGCCACGGTAGCCGCTGGCGGCTTCCAGGGTGCTGCGGCGCTTCTTCTGGGCGTTGACCGCTCGCTTGACGCGTGCCACTGGTTTGTCCTGTCGATCTCGGGGGCGGGTGATCGCCCGGGGTCGGGTCGAGGTCTCCGGGTGGGGGGCCGGTCAGCGACCGAGCAGCTTGCGGATCCGCTTGGCGTCCGCCGAGGCCACCTCGACGACCTGGCTCAGCCTGCGGGTGATCCTGGAGGACTTCTTCTCCAGCAAGTGGCGCTTACCAGCCCGCTGCCGCAGCAACTTGCCGGTAGCGGAGAGCTTCACGCGCTTCGCGGTGCCACTGTGGGTCTTGTTCTTCGGCATGTCCGTCCTCGTCCTGCCACCTGGATGGGGCGTGTGGATACGGCGACCCTGCGGGCCACCGAATGCTGCGCGCGGGAAGGGTTAGTCAGCCGGGTCAGCCGAATGCGCCGGCTCGGCCGCCGGCCGTTCGGCTTTGACCCCCCGTGGCTTATTGCGATGCGGAGCCAGCACCATCGTCATGTTCCGACCGTCCTGCTTGGCAGAAGTCTCCACGAAGCCAAGCTCGGCAACGTCCTCGGACAGCCGCTGCAGGAGCCGGAATCCCAATTCCGGCCGGGACTGCTCGCGGCCCCGGAACATGATGGTGACCTTCACCTTGTGCCCCGCATCGAGGAACCGGACAACGTGACGCTTTTTCGTCTCGTAGTCGTGGGCGTCGATCTTGGGACGAAGCTTCTGTTCCTTGATGACCGTCATCTGCTGATTACGGCGGGATTCACGGGCCTTCTGCGCGGTCTCGTACTTGAACTTGCCGAAGTCCATGAGCTTGCAGACCGGTGGGCGGGCCTGCGCCGCAACCTCGACGAGGTCGAGATCCGCTTCTTGAGCTAGTCGCAGCGCGTCCTCGATGCGGACGATGCCAACCTGCTCGCCATTCGGACCAACCAGCCTGACCTCGGGAACGCGGATGCGTTCGTTAATGCGTGTTTCGACGGTGATGTGGCCTCCTCAGTCGTCCTACCCACGGCGCAACCCGGCGTGTGGGGGCCCGCCTCTCGACGGCACCGCCTCCCGACACCTGTGCCCAAGGGGCACCCGGACGCAACGCGGCCCCGCACCCAGTCCTGGCGTGCGGGGCCCGCAGATCCGACCGATCGACGCCGCGTGTGGTCTCGTCAACACACGACGTAACGCCGGAATCCACCTGTGGATTCCGGGACCGGACCCGGCCGCTTCGCAGCGGTTCGGGTGGGAGGCGGGCTCCACTTGCCGCTTCCGCCGAAGCGAAAGCTGGTCGCCCGTACATGTTAGCAGGTCACCACCCTGAGGACCCAGGCGTTCAGCTCGACATGCGCAAGCGGCTCATCCCGCGGCTACCGCGGCCCGGCGACGGCGAGGGGACGTTGTGTGCTGCACATCGACGACGGTGCGCAAGAAATGACCCGTGTAGCTGGTTTCAATGGCGGCGACCTGCTCGGGAGAGCCCTCAGCGATCACGGTGCCACCGGCCGCCCCACCTTCCGGACCCATGTCGATCACCCAGTCCGATGACTTGATCACATCGAGATTGTGCTCGATGACGATGACGGTATTGCCCTTGTCGGCCAGTCCATTGATCACGCCGAGCAGTTTGCGGATATCGTCGAAATGCAGTCCCGTGGTGGGCTCGTCGAGAACGTAGACGGTCCGACCGGTGGACCGCTTCTGTAGTTCGCTGGCCAACTTCACTCGCTGCGCTTCCCCACCGGACAGGGTCGGCGCGGGTTGCCCGAGCCGCACATAGCCCAACCCGACGTCGACCAATGTCTTGAGGTGCCGGTGGATCGCCGAGATCGGCTCGAAGAACACCGCCGCCTCCTCGATCGGCATGTCGAGCACCTCAGCGATGGTCTTGCCCTTGTAGTGCACCTCGAGCGTCTCCCGGTTGTACCGCGCTCCCTGGCACACCTCACACGGCACGTACACATCCGGCAGGAAGTTCATTTCGATCTTGATGGTGCCATCGCCCGCGCAGGCCTCGCAGCGGCCGCCCTTGACGTTGAAGGAGAACCGCCCGGGCTGGTAACCGCGGACCTTCGCCTCGGTGGTGGCGGCGAAGAGCTTGCGGATCCGATCGAACACACCGGTGTACGTGGCCGGGTTTGACCGCGGCGTTCGACCGATCGGTGACTGATCGACTCTGACCAGCTTGTCGACGTGGTCCAGGCCGGTGACCCGGGTGTGCCGACCGGGTACTTGACGGGCGCCATTGAGCCGGTTCGCCAGCACGGTAGCAAGGATGTCATTGACCAGCGTCGACTTCCCGGACCCGGACACGCCGGTGACGGATACCAGGCAGCCCAGTGGGAACGACACATCGATTCCGCGAAGGTTGTGCTCCCGCGCTCCGACCACGGTCAACCGCCGCGACCGGTCCACTGGACGGCGGATCGCCGGCACCGGAATACTCCGCCGGCCCGATAGATATGCACCGGTGAGCGAGGTGTCGTGCTGTTCCAGTCCCGGGAAGGGGCCGCTGTACACGACCTGACCACCGTGCTCTCCCGCGCCGGGACCGATGTCCACCACCCAGTCGGAGGTCCGGATGGTCTCCTCGTCGTGCTCGACCACAATCAGCGTGTTGCCGAGGTCACGCAGCCGAGTGAGCGTAGCCAGCAGCCGATGGTTGTCCCTCTGATGAAGGCCGATTGAGGGCTCGTCCAGCACGTACAGGACTCCGACCAGGCCAGATCCGATCTGGGTGGCCAGCCGGATCCGCTGGGCCTCGCCACCGGAGAGCGTGGCCGAGGCCCGGTCCAGGGAGAGGTAGTCCAACCCGACGTCGAGAAGGAAACACAGCCGTGCCTGGATCTCTTTGAGCACCGCGCCGGCGATCATCGCTTGCCTGGTGTCCAGCAGAAGGTCCTCGAGGAACGCCGCGGCATCGCGGACCGACAGCGCGGAAATGTCGGCGATCGATTTCTTGCCTTCAGTGGCGTGGGAGAGCGTGACGGCGAGGATCTCGGGCTTGAGCCGGGTACCGCGGCAGGCCGGGCAGGGCACCTCGCGCATGTAGCCGTCGTACCTGTCGCGCATGTGTTCGGACTCGGTCTGGTTCATCCGGCGCTCGAGGAACGGGATGACCCCCTCGAAGGCGGCGTAATAGGAACGCTCACGGCCATAGCGGTTGCGGTACCGGACGTGGACCTGCACATCGCTGCCGTGCAGCACGGCCTTCTGGGCACTGGCCGATAACCGTCGCCACGGGGTGTCCATCCGGAAGCCAACGGTCTCGGCCAGTGCCTCGAGCAGCCGCTGGAAGTACTCGTAGGTCTGGCCGGTGGCCCAGGGGGCGATCGCTCCCTCGGCCAGCGAAAGTTCCACGTCCGGCACGATCAGCTCAGGGTCCACTTCCTTGCGGACTCCGATTCCCGTGCATTCGGGGCAGGCGCCGTAGGGCGAGTTGAAGGAGAACGAGCGCGGCTCCAGGTCGTCGACGCCGATGGGGTGGCCATTCGGGCAGGCCATCCGCTCGGAAAACCGCCGCTGCCGGTGCGGGTCGTGCTCGTCGCGATCAACGAAATCGAGCACGACCAGACCGTCGGCCAGCCGCAGCGCGGTCTCCACGGAGTCGGTGAGCCGTTGCTTGGCGCTGTTCTTCACCGATAGGCGGTCAACCACTACGGAAATGTCGTGCTTATCCTGTTTTTTGAGTTTGGGCGGATCGGTAAGAGCATGCACCGCGCCGTCGACGAGGACCCGTGAGTAGCCCTGGGACTGCAGCTCGGCGAACAGGTCGACGAACTCGCCTTTTCGGGTCCGTACCACCGGCGCCAAGACCTGGAAGCGAGTACCGGGTTCGAGCGCCAGCACCTGGTCGACGATCTGCTGAGGGGTCTGCCGGGAGATCGGCTCACCACAGATCGGGCAGTGCGGCTCGCCAGCGCGGGCGTAGAGCAGGCGCAGGTAGTCATGCACTTCGGTGATGGTGCCCACGGTGGATCGGGGGTTGCGGCTGGTGGACTTCTGGTCGATCGATACCGCGGGCGAGAGGCCCTCGATGAAATCAACGTCGGGCTTGTCCATCTGGCCGAGGAACTGGCGAGCATAGGCCGACAGCGACTCGACGTACCGGCGCTGGCCTTCCGCGAAGATGGTGTCGAAGGCGAGGCTGGACTTGCCCGAGCCGGAAAGCCCGGTGAATACGATGAGGCTGTCGCGGGGCAGGTCGAGATCGACACTGCGCAGGTTGTGTTCCCGCGCGCCGCGCACGACAAGTCGGTCAGCCACGGTGTTCCTTTCGAACCCTGTGTCTCCTTCGAACCCTATGTCTCCTTCGAACCCCGTCTTGTTGAATCACTCAGTCCCCTTCGGCTCCCGCGCGTCACCGCGCCCACGCCAGGAATTCGGCTGGGTCGGGCCCGAGCCCATCCAGCCCATGCTATGCGGGTGGCCCGACAGCCTCCCACTGGCCAAGTGGAACCTACTGCCGCTCCCAAACCATCCCGAACTGCCTGATGGAACCTATTGGAGGTGCCAGCCGCGCGATACGGTCACCGACTGTGGACATCATTGCGGACTACGACGGCGCGGTTGTACCGGGTGGACCGGCGCAGCGACGGACACTGGACGCGCTGACCATCACCAAGATCTCCGTCGGGCCGATGGACAACAACGCGTACCTGCTCGTCTGCCGGAGCACCGGCGAAGCATTACTCATCGACGCGGCCAACGACGCGGAGCGGCTGATGGACCTGCTGGGCCACGGGCCGGACCGTCCCGATCTGCGGACGATCGTCACCACCCACCGGCATGGGGATCACTGGCAAGCCCTCGGTGCGCTCGCCGGCGCCACCGGAGCGCGGACTGTCGCGCATCCCGTCGACGCCCCGGCATTGCCGGTGCCACCAGACCACCTGGTGACCCACGGTGACACGGTGACGGTCGGTCAGGTGAGTCTGGACGTGATTCACCTGCGCGGACACACTCCTGGCTCGATCGCCCTGCTGCACCGAGACGCCACCGGCACACCACATCTGTTCACCGGTGACTCTCTTTTCCCTGGCGGACCTGGCCGGGTAACAAATCCACAGGATTTCACCTCGTTGATGAACGACCTGGAGTCCCGGGTGTTCGACCAACTCCCTGACGAGACGTGGTTCTACCCCGGGCACGGGAACGATTCCACGCTCGGCGCCGAGCGGCCGCATCTGACGGAGTGGCGCGCACGGGGCTGGTGATCCCGGCCGGGGCCACGGGAGGTGAGGTCGGGCGTACTCTTCAGCCCCCACAGCTCAACTCATCAGAG
>DASYMC010000277.1:0-2789 GCA_036009255.1 Pseudonocardiaceae bacterium | reverse complement strand
GAGCCGAGGAAACAGCAAACCTACGGATCCTGGCTGCCTTCGACGAGCTGGCCCTGGTGATCTGACCAACCTCGATTAACGATCTCGACTGCTCCGGCTCCGCGCAATGCAACAGCCCCGGCGTCGGAGCTTCCATGACGGTTCCTTCTCTTGTTAAAGATCCCCACGACGGGCACGATATCGCCAATGACGAGACCCCAATTGCTGTGTCAATGGTGTTCAAATGGCTTGATCCGCCGCGCTGTGTGCGTGAATCAGTCCAGTTACGGGTCGAGTGGTGCCTGCCTTGCTCTCTTGATCTCTGTCAAATGCTACCACCGCCGGGTCCCCGACGCGCGTTGAGCGAGTCGCTCGCTGCCCCTCGCTAAGCTGGCTCGGCGCTGATGCCCTATAGAAGTCAAGCCGCTGGCTGCTCGGTTCGGGTGGCAGGCGAGGATCTGATAGGGATTGATGCATCGGTAGCGAGCAGGATCGGGCAGGCTCGGTCGATGTGTCGTCGCCCTTGTCGAGTACCAGCATCGAGGTCCAGCTTCACAGGGTTCCGCTTCCCGCGAGAAGTGATCATGGTAGCGGTTCATTGGTACCTGCGTTACGGGCTTCCTTATCGAGACGTGGAAGAGCTACTGACAGAGCGGCATTCAATAACACTGCCTGTCGAGCAGCGGGCCAGACCGTGATCAAGGCTTGGTGCGTAGGGAACGGGTAAGCAGCGGCAGAGTTTCCTCGATAGGTGCGTGATCCCATAGTCGGCGAAGGGCGACCCATTGGGGGTCGTCCCCGGTGAGGATGTGGCGGATGGCGGTCCGCAGGAGCGTTGCCACGATCTCCTGGCGGGCAGTTGGCGTGCCGCCCGGAGGCAGTAGCCCGTCCAGAACCGTCGGCAGGTATTGCTCGGCGACGGTCGGGCCGCAACGAGTCGTAGACGCCCTGCAGTGACGTGGCCATGCTGGTCCAGCGAGTCGAGCTCTGCAGGTCGTGGGACACGGTTCCGAACACTGCGGCAAGTCTGCTGCACCACTGTGTTTAAGCCTGGCGATCATGTCGGCGAACTTCCGATGCGGTCACTAGCCGAAACGCGCACCTGGGTCCGGTGGCGCAGCGGTCGAAGAATGCGTCGAGTTCCTCGGTCTGTGAACGGGCGGTGTCCGCGCGCACGTCGACTGGCATTTTCTCCTGGTCCGGCCGTCCCGTCTTCGATATAACGGCAGGGTGGAACGCTGGTCGCTGAGATCACGGGTACGCCACGAGGGCCCATGATCTAAACCAGCTAGTTCGCCATTTGCGGAGCGTGCCGGCAAGGAAGCGTTGCTGACGGTGCCGCAGCTGGCGAGGGTCACGCGCAGAACTCCCACATATCCGACACCGGAAACACATCGAGCAGCTACGTGACAAACTGGTTACGGGAAGGGATGGTATTCGGCCATCCCCGTCAGCGCGCTAAAGGTGCTGTTCGAAGCTGGCTACCTGCCGTGGGAGGTAGCTGGTCGGCTTAGATGCCGGGTAGCTGACCGATGTTGCGGATGTTCTGCTTGACGAGGTCGACGACCTGGTCGGCGTGGCCGTGCCAGACGAGTTTGGCGGTGGCTTCGGCGAATCCTTTGGTTTGCGCCCAGGTGGGGTACTGCGGCAGCCCGGCTGCCAGTCCGGCGGTGCGGATCGAGACCAGTGCCGGGCCGGAATGCGCCCCACCGGTGATTGGCCGCCGCTGTGGCGGACATAGATATCGAGCTTGCGCCGCGCCTGCTCATGCAGCTTCAGGGCCGCCTGCAGGTGCGAGTCCTCGCTTTTTTCGGTGACACGCTCGATGAGTGCACGGAGGGTCAGCGCCGCGTCGCCGGCGATGCCATAATCCAGCTGAGCCCGGCGTCCCAGATGCTCGGGACGTGAGTCGATCTGGACGATGGTTTTCCCCGCGGGGATGAACTGCTGGTAGGGAAAGTCGGTGCCGACCAGCAACAGGAGATCGGCGTCGTCTAACGCCGTGGGACAGCCTCCGAACCCGATCAGCCCGGTCAGCCCGACCGCATAGGGATTGTCGGCTTCGATGCACTCTTTGCCCCGCAGTGTGTAGCCCACCGGAGCCTTGATGCGCTCGGCCAGCGCGACGACCTCGGCATGGGCGTTGCGGACACCAGCGCCGCAAAACAGCGTGATCTTCTGGTGGCGATCGATCAACTCGGCCACAGCGTCGACATCCTGGTCAGACGGTGCCACCGCGGGCGCCTCGACCGGGAAGCGGTGCGCTACCAGCGCGCGCAGCCCGGTGTCCTGCTCGGCGACGTCTCCCGCCATCGACACCACGGCCACACCCTGCCGTGAAACGGCATGTTGAAATGCCATCTCGAAAATCCGCGGCACCTGCTCGTGCGTGGAGCAGGTCGCGTTGTAGACGCTGCAGTCGGCGAACAGGATATCGGGATCGGTTTCCTGAAAATAGGAACCGCCCACCTCCGCGCGGGGGATCGTCGACGCGAGCGCGAACACCGGCGCACGGCTCCGCTGCACGTCGTACAGCCCGTTGATCAGATGCAGATGACCAGGTCCCGCCGAGCCCGCACACATCGTGACCCGGCCAGTGAGCTGAGCCTCCGCTCCTGCCGCGAACGCCGCAACCTCCTCATGGCGGACATGAACCCACCGCAGCCCCCCCGTTGCGCCGGATCGCATCCCCAACCGGATTGAGGCTATCCCCAATCACCCCGTACATCCACCCGCCCTACCCCAGCCCGCAACGCCGCCTCCACCAACGCATCAGCAACATTCATCCCCATCAGAAACCTCTCCTCGGT
>DASYMC010000276.1:0-7666 GCA_036009255.1 Pseudonocardiaceae bacterium | reverse complement strand
CTCCGAGGATCCCGAACGCGGCTTGGTGTTGATTGCCAAACCGGTGGGTGTCGTCGCGGCACTGATCCCTACGACTGGGCCGGACGCCACCCCGCCGGTCAAGACGCTGTTCGCGCTCAAAGGTCGCAACGCGATCATCGTTGCCCCACACCCCCGGACGAGACGGACCAGCGAGGCCGTCGTGGGTTACATGCGACAGGCGTGCGAACAGATTGGGGCACCGGCTGATCTGGTCCAGGTGATCTCTGCGCCGTCGATCGCGGCGACCCAGGAGCTGATGCGCCAGGCCGACCTCATCGTGGCCACCGGCGGCCACGCGATGGTCCACGCCGCGTACAGCTCCGGTACCCCCGCATACGGGGTCGGGGTGGGCAACGCCGTGCACGTGGTCGACGAGACTGCCGACCTCGACGACGCAGCAAGCGCGATCGCCACCGCCAAGACCTTCGACTACGCCACCAGCTGCCTGGCGGACAACGCGGTGCTCGCCGAGACGAGCATCCACGATGGGCTCCTCAATCGGTTGGTGGCGGCAGGTGGCCACTTCTGCTCTGACGCCGAGCGCGCCGCGCTTCAGCGGTTGATGTGGCCAAACGGCGGCGGCATCCCCGCGCTCGAGGTGATCGCCAAGCCGGCCACCCGGATCGCCGAGCTGGCTGGGTTCACCATCGCGGCGGACCGGACGTTCCTCATCGTCAGTGCGGAAGGGGTGGGGCCAGAGCACCCGTTTTCCGGCGAGAAGCTGTCGGTTGTTCTCGTTCTTTACCGATACTCGGGCGGAATCGCCCGGGCCGTCGATATGGTCAACACGATCACTGACTACCAGGGTGCCGGGCACACCTGCGGTATCCATACCAGCAGCGACGAACACGTCGACGCGCTGGCGCTGGGCACCCGAACCGCCAGGGTGCTGGTGAACCAGAACCTCAATGAGGGGGCCGGTAGCCCGCGCAACGGCCTGCCGTTCACGCTCAGCCTCAGCTGCGGCACCTGGGGCGGCAATATCACAACCGAGAACGTCAACGCGCGCCACTTCGTCAACCTCACCTGGGTGTCGCGCCCGGTACCACCCCGGCCGGCAGAAGAGGAGGAGCTCTTCGCCAATCATTGGGCCCGATACGGGAGGTAGCGGTGACCCGAAAGGGGGCGCCTCGCCCATGCCGGCAACTCGACCCTGGCCCCGGCGGTCGACCGGCGCGTACCGTGATGGGCCTCACACCGGATGTCCCGCGTGGCGCTGCTCCATGAGGAGTTGCGCCACGAGGAGTTGGGCGACGAGGAGTACGGCGTGACCCACACCCTGGAACTCGGCATTCCCGGTCTGCAGTTGACCGAGGGAGATCACATCTGCGCCTTTTACCGGGGTCCTGGCGAGCGAGACGAGATCCTGATCCCGTACCTTCGTGCCGGGCTGCAAACCGGGGACAAATGCATCTGTGTGGTGGACGCGGTCGATCCCCGACAGGTGCTGGCCGCGCTCGGCAGTGAGTCCGACGTCGACCGATGGATCGGCGACACCCAGCTAGAACTGCGCGCATCCACCGACGCCTATCTCCGCTCGGGCCGATTCTGCACCGAGGAGATGCTGGCGTTCTGGGAGAACTTCGTCGGTTCGGCGGTGGTTGGCAGGTTCCGCTTCGCTCGCTCTGTGGGCGAGATGACCTGGGCTCTGCGGCAGGTTCCAGGCGTCGAGGAGCTGGTCGGCTATGAGTCCGAACTCAACCGATTCTTGCCCCGGTACCCGCAGGTCATCCTCTGCCTTTACGACCTGGAGCGGTTTAGCGGCGAGATCATCATTGACCTGCTCAAGACCCACCCCCGGGTACTGCTCGGCAGCATGGTGCTGGACAACCCGAACTATCTTGAGCCGGACGAGTTCCTCGCAGTCCGATCGAGGACCATGAACGCAACGCGGCCATGAACACCGCAGCGTGGCCGATGGGTGTCGTGGGGGACCACCTCCTCCCCAGGACCGAAGTGCCCGTGGCCAACAGGGCCGCGAGAGGCGATCCGCTGCTTCGCGATCAGCTCTCCAGCCTGCAAGGGCTTCTGGTGCTGTCGATGCTGATGACCGAGAGCGAGGACGTGCGGCAGATCCTGCACCTGGCGGCCACGTCGGTGCCGTCATTGGGATGCTGCCACCTGGGCGGAGTTCACCTGTCCGACAGTGGCTGGCAGACGGCCGCACCGCCTTACACCGAGCCCGAAGTGCGTGCGGCGGTCGACGCCCAGCTCGGCCTGCTCGGCGTAGGCGGCGGCATGCTGGCCGTCCCGAACGAGCAGTGGGCATGGGCGTTCCCGCTGCGCGGCCTGGAAGGCTCCATCGGCCATCTCGTCGTGGCGGCACCGCGGCAGCCGTCGGCGTCCGAGCAGTTCCTGCTCCGAGTCCTCGCCCAGCAGACCGGTGTCGCGCTGGTCAACGCGCGACTGCACGCTAAGGAGCGGGCCACCGCGGAGCAGCTGTCCGCGGCGAACACCGCGCTGGCTCAGACGGTGCGCGCGTTGGAACGCTCGACCGCGATCCACGACCAGCTGACCCGAGTCGCGGTCGGTGGTGAGGGTCAGGAGGGCATCGCCCGCGCGGTGCACAAGCTGACCGGCTACCCGGTCGCCGTCGAGGACCGTTACGGCAACTTGCGGGCCTGGGCTGGGCCCGACCGGCCGGAGCCGTACCCGAAGGACCCACAGGCCCGTCGCGAGCAGATGCTTCGCCGAGCGCTGCGCGAGGGCCGGCCGATCCGGGAGGCCGGTCGGTTGGTGGCCATTGCCCGGCCGCGGGAGGACGTGCTCGGCGTGCTGGTCCTCATCGATCCGGGCCGGTCTGCCGGCGAGCAGGAGCTCGTCGCACTGGAGCACGGCGCTACCGTGTTGGCGATGGAGTTGGCCCGGTTGCGCAGCCTGGCCGACACCGAGCTGCGGGTCCGCAGCGAGCTCGTCGATCACCTGCTCGGCGGTGCCGACGAGGAGGGTGCCCTCGCGCTCGCCCAGACGCTGGACTACGACCTCGAGCAGCCCCACCAAGTCCTGGTGGTGGAAGGCCGTGGTCGGCGGCGGGATGAAGAGGCATTCTTCCACGCCGTACGCCGGGCAGCCCGCGACGTCGGAGCCGGTGTCCTGCTGGTCTCCCGCGGGCGTGCCGTCGTGCTCCTCTCGCGTGCGAAGGCACCGTTCGATCGGCTGCGCTGCGCTGTGCTGGCTGAACTCGGCGGCGGCACGTGCCGGATGGGGGTCGGTAGCGTATGCGAGCGCCCGGGCGATTTTCCTCGCTCGTTCCGGGAGGCGCAGTTCGCACTGAAGATGCAGGTGGTAGCAAAGGGTGCCGCCCAGGTCGTCGAGTTCGAGCGCCTAGGTGTATATCGGCTGCTGTCCGAGGTCCAGGACACCGTCGGCATCGAGCGGTTCGTCCGATCCTGGCTGGGCGCCCTGCTCGACTACGACTCCCGCAAGCGTTCCGACCTGGTCGCCACGCTGACCGAGTACCTAGAGCGCGGCGGAAGCTACGACAACGCCGCCCAATCGTTGTCGGTGCACCGCAACACGCTGAAGTATCGGCTGCAGCGAATCCGGGAAATATCCGGCCATGACCTGTCCTGCCCGGATACCCGTTTCAACCTCCAGCTCGCCACCCGCGCCTGGCAGACGCTGATCGGGCTGCGCGGCCGATGCTGCGGTTCCGGGCGCTGACGGGGTCAAGCGATGCTCTCGGGTCGAGCCATTGCGATGCGAAGGCCGCGCCCGCGTGATCACCGACGAGAGGTCGCGGCTGTGGGGTTCCAGAAGTCGGCGTAGGGCATCGTCAACTTGTTTGGTCCGTCGAGCGGCGGAGATCATCCAGTGCGTGGTTGAGGAGGGATGGTCGGGTCTGCTTGGTGGTTCAGGCGGTGGTGATCAGCCCGGTGACTTCATTCCAGGTACTGAAGCGGTTGGCCATCTCGCGGCGGTGCTCCTGGGCGTGGAGCAGGTGACGACGGGTCCGGAAGTGAGGGTAGATGCCACTGAAGGCGGACAGAAACCGTTGCGCGTGCCGGGGAGGTGAACCGTTTCATGGCCCGTTCGCGTTGGCGTGTGGGTTGGTGGGAGTTCTCCGCTCGGTTGTTGAGGTACTTCGACTGGCGATGCTCGACCGAGCCCAACACGGTGCGTCGCGCCGCCTGGTAGCTGCCCAGTTTTGTCGGTGATCAGCGCCCGGGGCACGTACTGTTCCGTGAGCAGTTTGCGGAAGAACCTGGTGGCGGCCTTGGTGTCGCGTCGGGAGGTGATCAGGATGTCCAGGACATTCCCGTCCTGGTCGACCGCCCGCCACAGATAGCGGGTCTTCCCACGGATCTTGATGAACACCTCGTCGAGGTGCCATTTGTCCCCGGGCCGGTGCCGACGGCGACGTAGCCCGTTGGCGTAGGTCTGCCCGAACTTCTGACACCACTGCCGGATCGTTTCGCGGGAGACCACGATCCCGCGCTGGAGCATCATCTCTTCGACCTCGCGCAGGCTCAGCGGGAAGCAGTGGTACAGCCACACACAGTGGCTGATGATCTCCGCAGGGAAGCGGAATCCCGCATATGACGGCGCAGCGGCCTCCACCAACCTCAGCGCCCTCCCCGTCCCTGAGTAACCAGTCGATCATCGCAGCCACAGCCAGCTCCGCCAAGTTGACGATGCCGTCTTATATCCTGACGGACGGTGGGCACCTGACGTTCCGCGGGATCAGTGGTTCCACGTTCACCGCCGGTGTGCGTGCTGGCGAGTTCGACTAGAGGGAACACCAGAACGGCCACCCTTAGCGGTGAGACCGTTTGACAAGCTCGAGAGGCTTAGCCGGAGGGATCCGGCGTGGCCGGTGGTCGGTATCCATGAGTTGTCGCTACAGCAGTCGGGGAGGACTTGTGACCGAAAGGCACGGCAGGTACAGCCGACGTGAGGTGCTGCAGCTCAGCGGTCGAGCGGTGGGATTGGCTGCAGCCGGGGCTCTAGTGGCCGGCTGCGCCAGCGCGGCCACTCAACCGCGCCCCGTTCCCGTCGTTGACCCGGTGAACCTGGACCCGCTGAAGCTCACCATCGACATGATTCGGTTTGACACGTCACACAACGGCGCGGGCGGCGTGACCGTTCCGCATGCCGAGATGTTGAAGTCGATTTGGGACGCCGCCGGTGCCCAAACCGAGATCATTCCAACCCCCAAGCCCGACAATGCCCATTTCATCGCCCGCGTCCGCAGCGCCGTGGGGAGCGCCCGGCCACTACTGCTGCTGTGCCACTCCGACGTGGTGTCCGTGGAGGCCGACCGCTGGACCGTCGATCCCTACCGTGGCGAGGTAAGCGACGGCTGGATTTACGGCCGCGGTGCACTGGACATGAAAGGCACCAACGCAGCCTTCATGGCAGCCCTACTGCGGCACCTCCATGAAGGCGCGCGGTTCAACCGGGACATCATCTTCCTCTCCGACTGCGACGAGGAAGCCGGCCCGAATGGCACCCAGTGGCTCGCCGAGCGGCACTACGACAAGATCGACGCCGGAGCGGTCATCACCGAGGGGGGATGGGCGCTGGCCCCGCCCGGCTCGGTGGAGCCAGTGGTGGTCACGCTGACCCGGCAGGACAAGATATCTGCCGCAGTTGAGCTCGTTGCCCACGGAACCACCACCCACTCTTCCCGCCCGTCGCCGGACGCGGCGATCACCCGGCTGAACCGAGCGGCGGTCCGGCTGGCCGACTACCAACCTGGGGTCGGCCTCACCGACGTGACCCGGGCTTACTTCGAAGCATGGGCTTCGCGAACCGACAATCCGAAGCTGACCGCTGCGCTGCGGCTGATGCTCAACGCCTCGGGGCAGACCGAGCGGGACCGCGCCGGTGCGCTGGTGGTCCAGCTCAGCAACCACCCGACGCTGCACAACGCCTTGATGCGCCACATCATCACTCCGGTGATCCAGCGCGCCGGGTACCGCGTCAACGTCCAACCCGGGTCGGCGACCGCCACGCTCAACCTGCGCCTGGTCCCGGGCGGTCTCGACGTCGCTGCGACATTGGCGCAGATGCGCGACGCGCTGGGTGCCAGTGACGGAGTGACGCTGCGCCTGGTGAACCCACTGTCGCCCGACCAGACCGAGGAACAGGTGCTGAAGGGGCTCGCACAACGGATGGCTCAACCGCCGGGGAGGATCGACACCGACGTCTTCGAGGCGCTGGCAGCCGCAGCGCGCGAGACCTACCCCGGCGCAGCGGTCACCCCCGGCCTGTTCGAAGCGGGCACTAGCGCTGTCCCGTGGCGCCAACGCGGCATCCCGGTGTACGGGATTTACCCCTACGCCACCGATGACGACACGATGTCGCGGATGCACGGCAACGACGAGCGGATCCGGGTAGACGCGCTGGCACGCGGAACCGAACTGATGTATCGAGTGTTCAACCGATTCCGCACGTGAGAGAGGCTGAGGCCTGTCCGGCGGTTGTCGGACCACCAGCAGGACCTGGTGGGTGACCGATGCATCCGCAAGGGACGTATCTTGCATCTACTGGGACTGTGTAAAACCCTGGTCCGTGATCCGGCGGGCAGAATCCGGCTTACAGGCCGCCTGGACCGGGCCGGGGAGAAGCCAGGTCGCGTTGATCATATGGTCAGAGAAGGAACCTGGAGGGAACGTGCCCTCCAACAGCCGCCAGCACTAGGACGTCCAGCCTGATACACCACACCCAGGTAGTGGCGTACAAGACACGCCTGGCCGGTATCAGGTAGAGACCGGGAGTGGCCTTCGGGACGACGTGCACACCACAGCGAGGCCACAAAACGGGACTAGTGTTGCCCGACTTTCGTTTTGAACACGACGGCGCCGCTGCCGGTGAACACATAACCGCACTCGGCGAACGGCGCCATCCTCGCCGTGACGGCTTCATTGGGCACTGTTGCTTTGTGCGTGGCGGTAAGAGCCTGGATTCGTTCGGTGGCCTGTTCGATCAGATGGCTCGAGTCAGCTCGGTAAAAGCTGCTATCACCCGCCGTGTCGTGGGTTCCTCGATGCCGAGTTCGTAATGTCCGCGGCGGATGTTCTGGACGAACGCATGTCCTGCGCTGATCACCCGTGCTCAGCGCAGCCGTTTAAGACCACGCATGGGTCGTAGCCGGGACTTCAGCCGGCCGTGATCGGCTTCGATCCGATTGTTGCTGTACTGCTCGGCGTGATGCCAGGCGCCCGGGGCCAGCTCATCGAGGACCTGCGGGTAGACCGCTGCCTTGTCGGTGAGGACCTCAACGGGGGTGACCCGGGTGGTGTTCAGCGCCCGGGTGAAGAAACCGCGAGTAGCCGCCAGATCCCGCTTTTCCGACACCAGAACATCGATAACCTGGCCGAACTGGTCGATGGCTCGGTACAGGTAGACCCACCGGCCGCTGACCTTGACATACGTTTCATCGATGAACCAGCGATCTCCCGAGATATGTCGGCAGGGACGGGCCGCGTCGATGAGCAGCGGGGTGAAGCGCTGCGCCCAACGGTAGGTCGTGACGTGATCGACTTCGATGCCCCGCTCGGCCAGCAGTTCTTCAACGTCGCGGTAGGAGAGCCCGTAACGCAAATACCAGCGAACCGCAACCATGATCACATCCGACGGGAAGCGGAACCCCACGAAGTTGGACCTCGATGCAGACACTCGACGAGGGCCACGACGCATC
>DASYMC010000275.1:0-12746 GCA_036009255.1 Pseudonocardiaceae bacterium | reverse complement strand
ACGATCCACGGGTGGTTGACGTCGTGCGTGAGACCGTTCGGGATCATGCCGAGGACGAGGGGCGCCACCACATCTACTTCTCTCGGTTTTTCAAGGAACTCTGGACCGACCTCGGCACTGGAATGCGCCGAAAGACCGCACACTGCTTGCCGGAGTTGATCCATCGCAGCCTCGCTCCGGACCTCGCGCCAGTGCGCCGGTCACTCGAACTGACTTCCCTGGCGCGCGAGGAGATCGACGCCGTACTCGCCGATTGCTACCCGGCCGCTCGGGTGAGCGCGGGTATCAGAACTTCGGCGAGGCACAGCATTCGCCTGTTCGAGTCTGTTGGGGTACTCGACATTCCGGGTGCCCGAGAGGCTTTCGAGTGCGCCGGGCTTCGGTGAACAACCGATAGGGAATCGGGGAAGGTGAAGTACTCAACGTGCAACGTCGTCGAGTTCCACACTGCACAGACGTGAATGGCTGGTTGTTCCTTCTGCACAACCAGCCACCGTCCCTTTCCCAGCGGTGCTGAATGACGCCGGCCCAGACCCTGCCCTGTCCCTCTCACGGATCGAGGTCTTCGTGCCGAATGTTTCCCGCGTCTACGCCTACGAGCACCTGACAGAACGTGATCTCATCCCGCCGACTTCCCCACGGGTGTTCTTCGAACCGGCCGACACCGAGATCGGCGTGTGGGTAGCCCGCGATCTCATCACCGATGGCTGCTCGGTGCTGGACTTGGGCTCGGGCAGCGGCGCTGCGGCGGCTGCGATGGCCCGCGCCGGAGCCGGGCGGGTCCATGGCGTCGACGCGGGCGCGGAGACGATCGCATGGGCCACCGAGCACTACGCGTCCCGCGAAGGTGACTCCCGAGTCACCTTCGCCCAGGCGGATTTCGTCCGGCTTTCTGCCAATGACTTGCTAGCCACCGCGCCGCTGCCGCTGCCGCCGCCACTGGTCGTCACCAGTAACCCGCCCTATGTTCCCCTCGCTGCACAGGCTGGCGCGCTGCGCCACTCCATCAGCGGGGGAACTGACGGGCTGAGACTCGCTCCGGCAATCATCGGGCATGCCAGCGCCCTGTGCTGCGACCTAGGGCTCACCATTGGAAGTTATTCCAGCCCGAGCAAGGCGGTCAGACTGCTGGAGTCGGCCGGCTACTGGATCCACGCGGTGACATTGTGCCCGTTGCCGTTGGGCGAGTTCACTCTCCGTAACATGGCACAGACCTTGGCCCTGGAGGAGCGGGGCGAGGCGGTCCTGTGGAAAGCCACCCAGGACACGCCGTCCTACTTCATCGTCGGCCTCGCGTGCCGGTGGATGGACATGGCCGGGCGGACCGCGCGGAGCACGCAAGGTTCGGACGGAGTCCGGCCCCCCGAGCGCCTCACCGGCGAAGGGCTGCTGCATCTGTTGCAGACCGCGGCCCGCTCGCACACCGTCGAGCTGGAAGCGCTGGACGGGCTGGCCGGGTTGTCTTCGGATGGCTGGTCCGGGCCGTTGCGAATTCTGGTCCTACCAGGCGCGACTGCGCGCCATCACTGGTGATCGCTGTGCGGATGCGCCGCGGTGCCGGCTTTATCCCTCGGCAGTTAACGGTCATCGGCCGACGCTATCAGCGTCGTGCTGCAAGAGGTCCGATTCCTGGCCACGCGATCGAAGGAGTATCATGGCGGTTCTGCACTCTTCGGCAGCTCAAAATGTCTTTCCCGGCCGGACTCCCGTTGTCGGACTCGATCTGGAAGTGGCCGGAGTTCATCGCAGGATCTGGCTGAAGCTGGAATGCCATAATCCCCATGGTTCGCTCAAGGACCGTACCGCGGCGACGCTCTGGGAATCTGTTCGAGAACAGGCGCATCCGACGGAAGGGGTCATCGAGTCCACGTCCGGAAACCTGGGTGTCGCACTGGCGGCCCGGTGCGCGGAGCACCGTGTACCGTTCACTGCGGTCGTTGAACCACGCACGAGCCGGACCTCGATCGATACGATGCGTTGTTATGGAGCGCGGGTCGTTATGATCGATCGTGCTGACTCCACAGGTGGTTATTTACTCAACCGTTTGATGTACGTCCGTGAGCAGATTCGGATGCGGCCCACGCTGGTCTGGACGAACCAATACGAGAACGCCGCGAATCCACGAGCGCATCTTGAGCACACCGCACCGGAGTTGTGGGATCAACTCCGCCGTCCGGCCACGGTATTGCTGGCGGTTTCCACAGGTGGCACGTTAGCTGGTTTTCGCCAGTTCGCCCGATTGCACGGGGTTCCGTGGACCGTGGTGGGAGTGGATGTCGAGGGATCCCTGGCACTTGCCGACGATATACCTGGAAAACGGATTTTGACCGGCATCGGGTCCAGCCAACGGTCCGCTTTTGCGCACTCCGCGGCGGCGCCGCGGGTCATCGTTTCAGCTGGGGAAGCTGTGGCGGCCTGCCTGTGGATCCTGAATGAGACAGGTATCGCTCTGGGCGGCAGCTCCGGAGCGTTGATAGCGGCCGCATCGCGGTGGTTTCATCTCAACCCTCATGACGATTCAGATATCGCTGTGGTGTGCCCTGACGGGGGCGATCGGTATCAGGGGACCGTGTACTCCGCTGTGTGGCGAGAGGAGAACATCGCTACCCCATCGCTCACACCGAGCGTACGGGTGCTGCGGGTGCACGGCGGAACTCGGGAAGCGAGCGGTGCGCGATGACAGAGAGCGTCTGTTTCCTTGGTGCCCCGAAGCCCGCACCCGAGACCGGTCTATTCTCGCTCAGCGATGTGGACTCAACCGAGATCTGCCATCTCGTAGATCGATCCGCTGAACTGTTTCGCGATCCCCACTCGCACAGCCGCCCACTGGCGGGTACCGATATCGGGGTGCTCTTCACGAAGACCTCCACCCGAACCCGCACCGCCTTTTCTGTTGGCGCCCGTCGCCTGGGAGCCTCGCTGATCAGCTACGGCCCCGGGGATTTGCAGCTGAATACCGGGGAGTCGCTGCGGGATACCGGACGGATTCTCGGGGTCATGCTCGATGGGCTGGTGGCGAGGACGGCAGGACCGCTCGACGAGCTGCGGGAGTTGTCCCGGCACGGCCGTATCCCGGTTATCAACGCTATGGCGGCCGAGGAGCACCCCAGCCAAGGCATCTGTGACCTGGCGACCATGCAGCTGCATCTAGGCGAGCTGACCGGCGTGGCCGTTCTCTACATCGGTGAGGGGAACAACACGGCGGTGGCCCTGGCCCATGGTCTGGCCAGGATCAGCGGGAGCACACTCACTCTCGCCACCCCGCCCGGCTACAGCATCACCGAGCGCGAAATACACACCGCCAGAACGGCGGGAAAGCCGTTCGGTGCCACGATAGCGACAGCGCTCTCCATGGATGAACTGCCGTCCCACGTCGACATCGTCTACACCACCCGATGGCAGACAACCGGGACCGCGAAACCCGATCCTGACTGGCGCGAGGTGTTTCGCCCATTCCACGTCAGCGAGGAATTGTTGGCCCGGTGGCCGGCAGCGCTGTTCATGCACGACCTTCCCGCCCATCGAGGGGACGAAGTGTCCGGGAACGTGCTGGACGGGGTGCGTTCGATAGCGTGGAACCAGGCAGCCATGAAGCTCACCAGCGCGATGGCGATCCTGGAGTGGTGCATGTCCGGCTAGCCCATGAAGGAAGGAACGCCTGAGCATTGAGTCAATCATCGACGATCGGAGTGGAGGAGGAATTCTTCGCGATCGATCCCAGTGACCGCCGACTACTACGGGATACGCGGCTACTTCTCGAATCCGCTTACGCGCGACAAGCCGATTGTGAGAACCCCAGCTACGACGAGGAGATACGACCGTGCATGATCGAGAGTCGAACGGGCGTCTGTCACAGTTTGGGCCAGGTGCGGACTGAAATTAGTGATCTGCGCGGTGGCTTGGTTCAAGCAGCTGACGACACGGGCAGCTGGATCGCCGCAGCAGGCGCGTTTCCGCTTGCCGACTGGCGTATCCAGGGTTTTGTGCCGAAGCCACGGTACGAGCACACCGCCAAAACCTACGCACAGCTGGCTGGCGAACATGTGATTTGCGCCTGCCACGTACACGTCGGAGTGGAGGATCGGGAAACAGCCATTCACGTGATGAACCAGGTCCGTCCCTGGCTACCCGTCCTGTCCGCGCTGTCTTCCAGTTCTCCCTTCTGGATGGGCGAGGACACCGGCTACGCCAGTTATCGGAGCATGATCTGGGAGCGCTGGCCGATGGCCGGGATGCCTCCCGCATTCCGATCGTTCGACGACTACAAGAAGAGGGTGGCCGCGCTCATCGACACTGGAACCATTGCCGATGCTGGCCAGGCTTTCTGGGACATCCGTCCCGGCACCCGGTACCAGACCGTCGAATTTCGCATCGCTGATTCGTGCACCACCGTCGACGAGATCGTCATCCAAGCCGGACTGTCTCGCGCACTTGTGCAAAGATGCCTCAACGAACTCGAGCGCGGAGTCTCCAATCCGGACCTCCGCCCGGAGCTGCTGCGTGCGGCGAAGTGGCGCGCTGCCCGGTTCGGTCTCACCAGCAGCCTCCTGGATCCGATTTCGGTTGAACTCGTACCGGCTCATTCGCTGGTGGATCGGCTATTGCAATACGTGCGTCCTGCTCTGGAGGAAGCCGGGGACTGGGCCGAGATAACCACACTCGTCGAGCGCACGAAGCGTCTCGGGTCCTCGGCCGAGCGCCAGCGGCGAGTCCTGTCCGAAACAAACCGTCTGGAGGATGTGGTCGACCTCCTGGTGAAAGAAACCGCTACCTTTTAGGCTGATGTCTCAATGACCCCAAGTCACCAGCCGAATGACGGCAGCGCCGAGGCGCGCCATACACCGGCACCGGGATGCACGGGACGCCGCAGCTGGTAGGCAGGGTCGAGCCAGGGCGAAGGCCGCGCAGGCGGCCCGGGAACGGCAGTATCTGCCAGTGCGGCCAGCACCACGATCAGCGCGGCGAGCTCCTCATCTGACGGCTCACCGCCCACGATCCGCAGCATTGGGTCACCTCCGGTGACCCGTGAGTGGCAATACGAGTCATAGCTCGCAACGCCACTCACAGGGGAATGTTCCCGTGTTTTTTCGGGGGCAGGGTTTGGCGCTTGGTTTTGAGCATGCGCAGTGCTCGGGCGACGTGGGCGCGGGTGTGGGAGGGCGGGATCACAGAGTCGACGTAGCCGCGGTCGGCGGCGACGTAGGGGTTGAGCAGGGCGTCCTCATAGTCCTGTTGCCGCCGGGCCCGCAGCGCATCCACTTCCTCGGCCGCAGCACTGGCGAGTTCTTTGCGGTGCAGGATCTTCGCGGCACCGGAGGCGCCCATCACGGCGATCTGGGCTGACGGCCAGGCCAGGTTGACGTCCGCGCCCAGGTGTTTGGAGCCCATCACGTCGTAGGCGCCGCCGTAGGCCTTGCGGGTGATCACCGTCACGGTGGGCACGGTGGCCTCGGCGTAGGCGTAGATCAATTTGGCGCCGCGCCGGATGATGCCGTTCCACTCCTGGCCGGTACCGGGCAGGAAGCCGGGCACGTCGACGAAGGTCAGCACCGGCACGTTGAACGCGTCGCAGGTCCGCACGAAGCGGGCGGCCTTCTCGCTGGCGTCGATGTCCAGGCAGCCCGCCAGCTGGGTCGGCTGGTTGGCCACGATACCCACGCTGCGGCCCTCAATGCGGCCGAAGCCGACGACGATATTCGGCGCGAACAGCTCGTGCACCTCGAGGAACTCACCATCATCGACCACGCGAGTGATCACGTCGTGGATGTCGTAGGGAGCTTTCGCCGAGTCCGGGATCAGCGTGTCCAGCTCCCGGTCGGAGTCGGTGAGGGTATCGGTGAGCGGTCCGTGGCTGAGCTCCGCAGCGTCGAACACCGGCGGCTCGGAGAGATTGTTCGACGGCAGGAAAGACAGCAGTTCCTTGACGTAGGACAGCGCGTCTTGTTCGTCGGTGCCGAGGTAGTGCGCGTTGCCCGACTTGGTGTTGTGCGTCCGGCCGCCGCCGAGCTCCTCGAAGCCGACCTCCTCGCCGGTCACCGTCCTGATCACATCTGGACCGGTGATGAACATGGCCGAGGTCTGGTCGACCATCACCGTGAAGTCGGTCAGCGCGGGGGAGTAGACGTGCCCGCCCGCGCACGAACCCATGATCAGCGAGATCTGCGGGATCACGCCGGACGCGTGCGTGTTGCGCAGGAAAATCTCGCCGTAGAGGGCCAGCGAGACGACTCCCTCCTGGATCCGGGCGCCACCGCCTTCGTTGATCCCGATGATGGGGCAGCCGGTCCGCATCGCCAAGTCCATCACCTTGAGGATCTTCTCGCCGTACACCTCGCCCAGGCTGCCGCCGAAGACCGAAGCGTCTTGACTGAATACGCACACCGGGCGGTTGTCGATGGTGCCGTAGCCGGTGACCACACCGTCGCCGTAGGGCCGGTTGGCTTGCTGGCCGAAGGTCGTGCAGCGATGCCGGGCCAGCTCGTCGAGCTCGATGAACGATCCCGCATCCAGCAGCAGGTCGATCCGCTCCCGGGCGGTCTTGCGGCCCTTGGCGTGCTGGCGCGCCGCCGCCCGGGCCGACCCCGCGCCCACCGCCTCTTCGTGACGGCGCAGCAGATCAGCGAGCTTGCCCGCGTTGGTGTGGATGTCCGGCTCCATGGCTGCCGACCCTAGAGGTAGCGTCTGGAGATCATGTGGTCCGATCTTGAGCGACCGCCCCTGCGCGAGAGTGCGCTTCGTCGTGCTCTGGTAAGGCCGGCGGGGCCCTATACCGCGCTGGACGTCGTCGAGTCGGTGCCCTCGACGAACACCGCGTTAGCCGCAGCGGCCCGGCACGGTGCGCCGGATCGCACTGTGCTGGTCGCCGAGCACCAGAGTGCCGGACGTGGCCGGGCCGCGCGCAGCTGGGTCGCCCCGCCCCGCTCAGGGCTGATGCTCTCAGTGCTGCTACGGCCTACCGAGGTGCCGCAGAGTCGCTGGAGTTGGCTCCCGCTCCTGGTGGGAGTGGTGCTGTGCCGGACCGTCAGCACGCTGGGTGAGGTGCCCGCAGCGCTGAAATGGCCCAACGACCTGCTGCTGGGAACCCACCGGCGCAAGGCGGCCGGGATCCTGGCCGAGGTCGTCCCCACGGATCCGGCGGTGGTGGTGGGCATCGGCCTCAACGTGACACTGCGCCCGGAGGAATTACCGGTCCCCGAGGCCACCTCATTGGCCATTGAGCAGGCCGCGTGCACCGACCGGGACCCGCTGCTGCGGGCGCTGCTGCGCAACCTGGACACCGAGCTCCGGCAGTGGTACGAGCACGATGGTGATCCGGTTGCGTCCGGTATGCGGGAGACCTACCAGCGACATTGCGCAACCCTGGGTGAGCAGGTCCGGATTGAGCTACCGAGCCAGCCCGCGTTGATCGGCACCGCTGAGCAGATCGACGCCGAGGGCCGTCTAGTGGTGCTGTCGGACGGCCAACGACGCGCGCTGTCGGTCGGCGACGTGACGCACGTCCACGCCGACCGCTAGCCCAAGCCTCGCTATGGCCGCTACGTGGATGCTTGGTCGCTGTCGCTGGGCCGCGTTGACATCTGTCACGGAAGGGTCCTGACCCTGGTCACTGCCCGTCGAGACCCATTCCCGGGATTGTGGTCGCCATGTCCGAGATACTGAAGATCGGCCGGGTACGGCATCGCTTCGGTGCGGTGACCGCTCTCGACGAGGTGCGCTTGGCCGTCGGCGCCGGTGAGTGCGTGGCATTGCTCGGTCCGAACGGGGCGGGCAAGACGACGCTCATCGGGCTGGGGCGACCGGTTTGGACGTGGCCGCTGAGCTGCATCGCACCGGTGCCCGCACCCGGCTGGTAGTCGTGACAACATTCGCGCGGTCGGGCTACCTGCGCCTCGCGGCCTGGGACGGTGCCGACCTGATGACCGACCGGGAGCGTGATGTGCTGCGGCTGGCGGCCGACGGGCTGCCCAACACCGACATCGCCGCCCGGCTACACCTCGCTGAAGGCACCCGTGCGGAACTACCTCTCGACCGCGATCAGCAAGCTCGGCACCCGCAACCGCATCGAGGCCGCCCGGGTAGCTCGGGATCGCGGCTGGCTCTGAACGGTTAGGCTCTCCCCCCGGTGGACGGGCCGCGGAGTCAGAACAGCGGTACCGCGGACGGCGGCCGCTGGTCCCCGTCGTAGACGAGAAGGCCGTCGTCGCGGAGACGTGCTCCATCCGTTAGGCGGTGTTCGTGCACCTGCCCGTCGTGCATGAGGTGCAGCACCGATACCTGCGCGTTCAACACGACGAAATCGGCGATCATGCGGCGGTGGCAGCGCCACCACAGCGACTCTGAGCAGAGCACCGTCGTGGGCCGATCACATAGTGTGACGAGAAGATCGCGGATGGCGTCGAGGAACTCCTGAGTTCGCATGTGGGCCGCGTAGCCGGCGAAGGAGCGGTTGCGCAGCCCGATGTCCGGTGAATCGGGCGGCGGTTTACGCCAACCGCCTAACCGCCGCTCCCAGCGGTACCCGATGCCGTGTTCCGGTAGCCGGCGCGCCATCTCCTCGCGCGCCACATCGGGGTTACGCCGGCTGCCCGGAGCGCTCCGCACATCCACCAGCTCGGCGATCTCCGCTGTGCTCAGCAGCTCCACCAGCCGTCGGCGATCCGCCGTGCCGTGGCCGAAGGTGAACAGCGGCATCTGGACATCATGCGCGAAATGGTTCTCAGCCGCAGCGGTGCATGACAACGAAGATATGCGGGGTGTCGATCACGCGTGCTCGGGTGTCGGTCACCGGGGCGTTTCTCCTCCACGGTGCGGTATTCAGCTCCTGGTACGCGCGCTTGCCGGCAATCCAGCAGCGGCTGGAGCTTTCGCCAGCAGAGCTGGGATTCGCTCTGTTCGGCGCCCCGGCCGGTTTGCTCGTGGCCATGCCGGCGGTCGCGGCGCTGGTGGCCCGAAAGGGGTCACGCCCTGTCGTTGCCGCGGCCCCGCTCTATCTCGGAACGGTAGTGTTGCCCGCGCTCGCGGTCGACACGGTGACGCTGCTCTTGGCTCTCGTGCTGGTGGGTGCGGCGAGCGGAGTGCTGGACATTGCGATGAACGCCCAGGGCATCGCGGTGGAGCGGGCATCCGGTGACACGCTGTTCAGCTCGCTTCATGCCGCGTTCTCATTCGGCGCGCTCGCCGGCGCGGCAGTCGCGGTGGCCGCGGGTGGCGTGGCTGCGCTGCCGTATCTGACTGTGAATGCGGTCGTAGGAGCGGCGCTCGCCGCGGCGTTGGCGCCGGGCCTGCTCGATGACCGGGGGAATCCCGATGCGCCGCTGTTCGCGCCGCCGGACCGCCGCCTCGCTGCCCTGGGAGTGATTGCATTCTGCGCGTTACTGGCCGAGGGGTCGGTCTTCGATTGGAGCGGTGTCTACCTCACCACGCAGGCAGGCACCACCGCTCGGCTTGCGCCGCTTGGGCTGGCAGCATTCTCGCTGTTCATGGGGGTAGGCCGGCTCGGCGGTGACAGAGCTGCCGCCCGCGCGGGTTCATCCCGTACGGCGTGCGGCGGCGCGCTGCTTGCCGCACTCGGCCTCGGCGTCGCGCTTTTACTGGCGACACCCGCCGCGGCCGTCGCCGGGTTTGCGCTCATGGGCCTGGGTCTGTCCGTCGTCTTCCCGCTTACCCTGCGTGCCGCCGCGTTGGGCAGCTCAGGAGCAGCGGCTCCCAGCCTGGCTGCTGTCTCCACGGCCGGCTATGGCGGTCTGCTCCTCGGGCCGCCGGTGATCGGAGTGCTGGCCGATGCAGCGGGTCTGCGATCGGCGCTCGGGCTAGCCTGCCTACTGTGCGCGGTGGCCGCGGCACTGGCCGCTCGATGCCTGCGCTGAATCGCAGGTCTTAGCGACCGTCCTCGGGTGGTCGGGTCCGGCGAGAGTGCCGCGCGCCCGGGTTCCCGGTGGGGTCACCGAAGCGGTTGAGGTAGCTTGCCACGATCTGCGCGGCGGCATCCTCCTCGCTGTCCGGGACCGATGCGGTGACGAGGTCCTGTACCTGAGTGGCGAGGGTGCTGTGGGCCCGTCGCAGGCAGGTCATCAACTCGGCGGATAGCCGGGCCGGGTCCGCTCCCCGGGCCCGGTCGGTCAGAGTCAGCTCGGTGGGCACGCCCTGGCCGTCCACGCTGACGCTTACCATGCCGTCTGCTGACGTCTCGGTCACCGTGAGCTGGGACATCTGGTGATGCAGGCCGCGGTAGGCATCAGCCTTGCGCTGCAACTGCTCGGCCCATCCGATCAGAGCTTGGCCTGCCTGCCCGGGGTCCATGCCAGCGCCCTCCGGGCTCGGGTTGCGCATGATTGATCTCAACTTTCTGCGACGCCGATCCGCGGCCCGCGTGAGCATGTCCGTCGTAACCACGCGCGCCGCCGGACTGTACCTTCCCGTCGCGTCGCCCGTGCAACGGTACCGTGATCAGTGGCGACGAGGAGGAGTCTTGCCCTATCCAGAGGACCTGCTGAGGGGCGATGAGCGGGTGGTGGTGCACAAGCATCCGCACTGGAAGATGCTGTTTTTGCCGGTGGTGGCGTTACTGCTCATTGTGGGACTGGGCTCCTACGCGGCCGCGTTGGTCGACGGAGCATCGTGGCAGCTGTACGGGTGGATCGGGTTGGCCGTGCTCGGCGGTGCCGGCGTGTTGTGGTTCACTGTGACGCCACTGCTGCGCTGGCGCACCACGCATTTCGTGCTCACCACCAGGCGGGTGCTGGTCCGCGAAGGCATCCTGTCCCGCAGTGGGATCGACATCCCGATAAACCGGATCAACACTGTGCAATTCCGGCATTCTCTCATCGACCGACTCCTCGGTTGTGGCACGCTGATCATCGAATCGGCCTCCGATGAGCCGCTGGAGTTCGACGACATTCCCCAGGTAGAGAAGGTGCACTCGCTGCTGTACTACGAGGTGAACCCGGCACCGGAGCCCGGATGACCGCAAGGGCCGCCGGCCTGCCTGACCGGCACCCGGCACCTGGGCTGCCAGCACGGGTGACGATCTGGGAGGTCGGGCCCCGCGACGGCCTGCAGAACGAGTCGGTGATCCTTCCGGTCAGGGCCAAGGTTGAGTTCTTGGATCGGCTGGCCACGGCCGGACTGCGGGTGCTGGAGGCGGCCAGCTTCGCGCACCCGAGCTGGGTACCACAGCTAGCTGATGCCGCGGAGTTGCTCGGGCAGCTCGAGCGGCGACCCGGGGTGCGCTATCCCGTGCTGGTGCCGAACGAGCGGGGTTTGGATCGCGCGCTGGCGGTCGGCGTCACCGAGGTGGCCATCTTCGCCTCGGCCACCGAGAGCTTCGCCCGCCGCAACCTCAACCGCGACTTCGATGCTCAGTTCGCGATGTTCACGCCGGTATTGCGCCGCGCGCAGGCGAGCGACCTGCGGGTACGCGGGTACCTCTCGATGTGCTTCGGCGATCCCTGGGAGGGCCCGGTGGCGGTCTCCCAGGTCGTCGACGCGGGGTGCAGGCTGCTGGAGCTGGGCTGTTACCAGCTCTCCCTGGGTGACACGATCGGGGTGGCCACCCCGGGCCACGTCGCCGCCTTGCTGGACGGCTTCAGCCGCGCCGGTGTCGGAACCGATGCCCTCGCGGTGCACTTCCACGACACCTACGGTCAGGCACTGGCGAACACTCTCGCAGCCCTTCGCGCCGGGGTGAGCTGCGTGGACGCCTCGGCCGGTGGGCTGGGAGGCTGCCCCTACGCCGGGTCAGCCACCGGCAACTTGGCCACCGAGGACCTGGTGTGGATGCTGGACGGGTTGGGTATCGAGCACGGCGTCGATCTCGACGTCGTGGTTGCGACCAGCGTGTGGATGGCCAACCAGCTCGGCAGGCCCTCCCCCTCCCGGGTGGTCCGAGCCCTCTCCTGAGGTAGTAGCTATAGTGCTGTCCCCTGCATGGCCAGTTTGAACGCGCGCCCTGCCGACCCGGTGCGGGTCGGCAGGGCGCGCGCGACGGCTCAGGTCAGCTCACGCGACCTCGAGCAGCTTTCCGGTCGCCACATCGAAGACAAACCCGCGAATCGAATCCTTGTTGGGGATGAACGGGCTGGCTTTGATGCGGGCAATCGACTGCCTGACGTCTTCATCGAGGTCCGGGAAGGCCTCAGCTGACCACGCCGGCTTGATCCCGGTGTCGTCTTGGATGGACTTCTTGAACCCGTCGTCGGTGAAGGTGAGCATTCCGCAGTCGGTGTGGTGAATCAGGATGATCTCCTGAGTGCCGAGTAGCCGCTGGCTGATAGCCAGCGAGCGGATCTCGTCGTCAGTGACCACGCCGCCGGCGTTGCGGATGACGTGGGCTTCGCCCTCGTTGAGACCGAGGATGCGGTAGACATCCAGCCGGGCGTCCATGCAGGCCACGACTGCGACACCCTTGGCAGGCGGCAAGGGCAGCGGACCGGAGAAGTTCGAGGCGTAATCGGCGTTGTTGGCGAGCAGGTCATCGGTGACGGACACGCATACTCCAAGTGTGCTGGGGATGAACGGGCACCGGGTGCGGCCACGCGGGCAGACGGCAGTAGCGAACAAGGCCAAGCGCCGGCGCGCGGCCTACCTACAGAACTGATCGAATGCGTTCATGCGCCGGCTCGGCCAGAAGTGCTCGAGCACAGCACGCAGCATGCGCATATCGTTACCCGTCGCTCGCAGCGCAGGCAAGTGTTTCAAGCGGATTGGGTCCTGCGCACCCCCGTGAGTGGCGATGCGACCTATAGGTC
>DASYMC010000274.1:0-12610 GCA_036009255.1 Pseudonocardiaceae bacterium | reverse complement strand
GATGTCGTTCCACGCACCGTTGAGCTTGTCAAGCAGTTCGCTGACTCTGGTCAGCGCCTCGTCGAAGGCGGTGTCCACAACCACGAGTTAGCCCACCTACCTTACCTTGATCTTGCCCAACTCGTGGGCGCCCTTGGCATCCTCGTACTCATAGGTATCCGCGCTGGCCTTGAGTGCGCCGCCGACCTTGTCGAATTCGGTGTCCGCCCCGGTCAGCAGGTGAGCGATACGTTGCTGCAATGTCGTGTACGCGGCGACGAGCCCGCGGGTTTCCGCGGCGTAGCCAAACTGGTCGCGGCCAAGTGCCAGGTTCTGCGCCGACGTGGCTGCGGCCATCATCTCGTCAGATGCGGTGGCCCACCTCGTCGCGTCCGAGCGCAGTGCATCACACGCGACCTTCACTTCCTCTTTGGAAGGTGCCATGGAGGTGCCTCCGGTTCCTTCGCTCGGGCGTGGTTAGCGCGACAAACCTAGCTGCCTGCTCAGCGCCTCGGGATCGCTGGCCAGTTCCTGCAGGCGGGCGATGGCGGGGGGAAGCGGGATCCCGCGCACATCGCATGACGCAGCCTGTTGCCGGGCGGCGTGGAACGCGCTCATCGCCTCTGCGCGGATCTCGGTGTGCCGGGCGACCGAAGCCCACTTGACGTCCACGTCCACACCGGAAACCTGCCCGGCGGCAACAGTGACGACGATGCGCCCGTTGAATCCCTCGCTGCGGGTCGTCCCGCTCGCTGCCTGCCGCACGTGGGCGGTGTATGCCGCCAATTCGGCGTCGAAGCGGGAGAACAGCTCGAGCACCTCGTTCACCAGGCTCTCCGCGACCGGGCTGGTCGGGTCGCCGCCCGCAGAAGGCGCGACCCGGTGGGCGAACTCCGGGCGCTCGACAAGCTCCTCCGGATCGAGAAGCTCCACCTGGCTGGCCACCTGATTGACGATCGCCTTGTTCGTCGCCTCAAGCAGCACCCGGCCAAGATCGCGCGGTCGCACGACGTCACGCCACTGGGCCGCGATGAGTACATCGGAGACGGCACCCCGCTCGTCGACCACCACCGTGATGACCGCCGGTTCCTCGGCGCTCGCCAGAGCACGGTCAATCGGAATGGTCCGGCGCGGGCGGTAACCCTCGTCTTCGTCGATGTCCTGCTCGGTGAATCGGCGAAGCCAATCGTCGTCTTCATCCGACATCAGCGCTGCGCTCCCTCCAGTTGGCCAGCCGACACCGTGGCGCCCGGGCGGCTGTGCGCAAACTCGACGCTGCCGATCACCCGCTATGACACGGTGCAGGAGGATAGCTACTGGAGCCGGTGGTCGTTCGCCTCCCACCTCTTGGCGATGCGCCCTCCAGTTGTGTGGCGAGCTGTGCCGCAATGCGAAGCCCTGGCTCGCTGGCCAGGGTTAGCCCATCGTCGCAGTTGAGGAGGGTCGCTGGCCACGCCGATCATGGCCCGGGGCTCCTCGCAGACCCCCTCGATCGCCGCGCATTGAGCGCATGGATACTCCCCGGAACTACAGCGCCGCGGCCACCGCGCATTGACCTAGACACCAATGGTCGGCGGCCGAGCGAGGAGTGCAGCGGGTGCCAAGTCATGCCAACGGAGCTCCGGCCGGCCGATCAACGGTTCAACCGTCCGGAGCCCAATCGACGGTTCAACCGTCTGGAGCCCAATCGACGGTTCAACCGTCCACCGTGTTCAGCAGAGTGACCGTCGTGGCTCCTCGCACCCGTATCGACCTCGCGCTGCCCTCGGACGTCGCGGTGGCCCACCTGTTGCCGATGTTGCTGAAGATGGCCGGCGAGTCCACCGCGGACGGTGGCAGCGGGCACGGCGGATGGTGCCTGGCCAAGCTCGGCGGCGATGCGATCGATCCAGAGCGTCCGCTGAGCTCGCTGGGCGTGGTCGACGGCGACCTGCTGCAGCTTCGGCGCCGCAGCGATGACCCCCCACCCCCGCTGTTCGACGATGTGGTCGACGCCATCGCATTGGCTACTCCGGACAGTTACCGTGCCTGGACCAAGAGCACTGCCCGCACTCTCGGGATGATCGCGGCGGGGTTCGCGCTGCTGGCCAGCGCCGTGGCGCTGCTCCTGGCTGGAGCCAAGCCAGCGTTCGCGCTGCCCGCCGCTGGACTTGCGGGCGCAACCGCGGTAGTCGCCCTGATCGCGGGCGGCGCGATCGCCCGGGTGTACGGCGAGGTCAACGCCGGTGTGCTGGTGGCAGCGGCCAGCCTGCCGCTGGGGTTCGTCAGCGGGCTCTACATCGTCCCGGGCGGGGTGCACGCAGCGAACTACCTGCTGGCGTCGATCATCACGCTAGTATCCGCCTGCGCCTCGATCATGATTCTCGGCGCTGGCATCACGCCGTTCGTCGCCAGCGCCACCGCCGGTGCACTCGGCGCGTCCGCCTTTCTCACAGCTAGCCTGGTCGACCGCCCGGCCGCAGGCATCGCGGCAGGCGCCGCCGCGCTGGCTCTCGGAGCAATCTCGGCATTGCCCCGGCTGACCATCCAACTGGCCCGGCTGCCGATGCCGAGGATTCCCGCCAATGCCCAGGACCTCCAGGAAGACGCTGGCTTCCCGGACTACTCCGCGATCGAGCACCGGACCGGTCTGGCGCACCGCTACCTCACTGGCATGATCATGGGATCCGGCGCGGTAGCTGCCATCGGCGCGATCCTCGCCTCGGCCGGAGGTGCGTTGGGAATCGTGCTGTGCATGGTGGTCGCGACCGTGCTGCTGCTGCGGGCCCGTTCTTACGCCAACGGAAGCCAAGCGATTGCCTTGCTGGTCAGTGGGATGGTCGCGGTAGCTGGGCTGCTGGCCGGGCTCCTCGCCACCGCTGGCCAGCCGGGGGTGCTACTGGCAGGTTTCGCCGGCCTGCTGGTTCTCGCAGTGCTCGCGCTGGTCACTGGGATCGCCCTACCTCGGCGCCGATTCTCGCCGGTGCTTCGCCAATCGGTGGACGTGATCGAAGCAGTCCTCATCGCAGCGGTGTTGCCGCTGGCCCTGGGAGTTCTGGACCTCTACAACACCTTCCGGGCGCTGTGAGGGGAACTCGGCGCGCCTCGCTGGTGGCCGTCGCGGCCGCAGTGCTGTGCCTTGGGGGGCCGGTGTGGCCGGTAGCTGCCGCCCCGGGGGATCGGCCGCCAGGCGTGCCACCTGCCGTGAATCCGGCAGCGCTGCCAAGCGCTACCAGCGTGAGTGCCATGCCCTACATCGTGAACAACACAGCTACCCACCAGATCGGTCCGGTTGAACAGCGGGCGGCCTGCCAGCAGCAGGTACCGACTGGCGGGCAGAACCTGGAGGCGGAACCGGAGGCACAACGGCGGTTGCGGATCCGGCAAGCCCAGGACTTTGCGACTGGGCGCGACCAGCGGGTCGCCGTGATCGACAGTGGGGTTGCGCCGCACCCCAGACTCCTCGGCAGGCTGCTCGACGGCGGTGACTATGTCGAGAATCGCAGCGGACTGTTCGACTGCGATGGCCACGGCACCGCGGTAGCCGGTCTCGTCGCCGCAGCTCCCGATCCGGCGACCCGATTCGTCGGGGTGGCCCCGGCCGCGCAGATCCTGGCCATCCGCCAGGCCAGCACCTTCTACTCGGTGCCGATGCGCCAGCTCGATACCGGCCAGGAGATCAGCAGCCCGATGGCCGGCGACACCGTCAGCATGGCTCAGGCGGTGATGCGCGCAGTGCAGCTGGGCGCAACGGTGATCAACATCTCGGAAGCTGCTTGCTTCCCGGCACAGCGAGATCAGGTAAACGCGCCGGACCTGCAAGCAGCCGTGCATCACGCGGTGGAGCACAACGTCGTCGTGGTGGTGGCGGCAGCCAATGTGAGCAGCCTGTGCCAGCAGAACAGCCCCGGAGCAGTCACCACGATCTCCTCGCCAGGCTGGTTCGACGATGATGTGCTCACCGTCGCGGCGACCGATGACAATGGTGAGCCGGCGGATTTCTCGATCCGCGGGCCGTGGGTCGATGTCGCCGCACCGGGCACCGGCGCGGTCTCCCTGGCCGCCGGGCGACCGGGGCTAACCAGCGCACTCGTCGACGCCCACGGGCAAGCACGCCAGCTTGACGGCACGAGTTTCGCCACGCCCTACGTCGCCGGGGTCGCGGCATTGGTGCGGGAGCGGTTCAGGCACCTGAGTGCACGCCAGGTGATGCACCGCATCCAGCAGACCGCGCAGCATCCGGCCGGTGCCGGTGGCCGCAGCGAGGAACTGGGCTATGGCATGGTCGATCCGGTCGCGGCGCTCACCGCAGTGCTGCCCGAGGAGCAATCTCGCACACCTGACCCGGTAAGCCCAGCCAAGCTGGAGGGCCTCCGACCGCCCCCACCAGCGGTGGACACCCTACCCCGCACGATCGCCCTAGCCGGCTCCGCCGTCGCTCTGGCCCTGCTCGGACTCACCGTCTTGATCACCCACACCCTCAAACGCCACAACCGCATTGAGCGGGCTGAGCGGGGCTAAACCGTCCCGTTTGACCCCGCTCAGCCCGCTGAATGCGATGGCGCGGCGTTCAGCGGCCGGTTTGCTGGGCTAGGGCGGGGTTGTAGAGCTCCAGGGCGCGCTGGGGGTCCAGGGTGGGGCCGATCGGCAACAGGTTCAGGATGGACTCCGGCGCGGGCGAGGTCGCCTCGCCGAGCCCCAGTGCCCGGGCCACGTCCATCGAGGGCACGCCGTAGCGGAAGCCCTGTGCGGTCACCAGCCAGATGGCCCCGGTGTCAGGGCGCTGACCCGGCACCATCCCACGGGCCAGGGAACCCTTGCTCGGCGACAGAAACGCGGAGTCCGCGGTCTGCCCGGTTGCCGCGGGGGGCAACTCGACCGGGTTGTCGCCCGCACCCAGCGGTAGCCGCCCGTCTGGATAGACACTCACCGCCGGAGCCTGGTCCGGCCCCTGCCAGGTGAGACAGGTCACCGGAGCCTCGGCGATCTTGAGGATCTGCGGGACCTGGGTCGGGAAGCCCGCGAAGTCCAACTGGCTGGCGACCGGTACCTCCGGAACCCGTGAAATGGCCTCCGGGGCGACGGTGGTGAACTCCGCACTGGCGCCATGGCGGTAGCGGAGCAGGTCGGCAACCGCGGGCTGCACTGACTGCACCCCCTGTGGCAGCACGAGGAAGAAGGAGTCCTGGACGCCCTTCACCCGCACGACGTCCCCGACCTGCACACCGGGAAGCTGCGGGACGGGACGGGCGGCCGGGATAACCGGCAGCGTGAGCGGGTGCCCCTCCGGGATCGCATTGAGCAGGCCGGCACTGACCTTGCGCGGGACCACGTTGCCCAACCGATAGTAGGTACGGACGGCGGCGTCATGCACCAGATCCACCCGCTCGCGCTGGCCGCGCCACACCAGGTAGGTGATCCCAGTATCCTGCTCGGCGGCGAGCAGTGCCGCCTCGTCACCCAGCACCCGACCGGCCGGTTCGCGCTCCTGGACCAGGACGGTGGTCGACAGCTGGGGACGGGCCTGCCCGTCCGGGAGATTCGAGCGGACCTTCGCCGTGTCACAAACCGACCACACGCCCTTGATCATGTTTTCCGGTGCGGGCAGTGGTGGAACGCCGTCAATCCCGGTGAATTGGGTGCGGGATACGCCGGCGAGGGTCGAGTCCTCGACGGTCTTGGCCTCCGACGCCTGCCGGCCGGGTGAGATCGCGGCCAGCAGCAACCGCGCCGAGGTCAGGTTCCGCACCGGGATGAGCCGCCGCGGGTCGTCCTGCACCACATATATCTCCTGGGACGGCCGGCCGATAATGATCTCATTCACGCTCAGTTCGCTGACTGGCCGGAACTTGCCCACGATGAAGAAGGCCACCAATCCGAACATGCTTAGGACCACGCCGACGGCCGTCGCCCGCAAGTGGCGGCGCATCGGCTCATGCAGCATCACAGCGTCCTTGCGGACCAGAGCCGATTCCATCCTGCGGACTACAAAGCGGTAGGCCTGTACCTGCGATGTGGTGGGCGGATCTGTGGACATCGGGTGCCTGCCGCTCTTCCCTGGGATGTACGGTGCGGCACGATAGCGAATCGCCACCGGCGGACCGGCACGTCCGTCCTCTCGCGGAGGCGCAGAGATGACCGCAGCACAGGCTCCATCCCACCAGGAGTCCACGCGACCCCGGGAGTCGATCAGCGCACCGCGTGCCACGGTGACCGCCCGGCTGCGCTCGAGCGGTTCGCGCCTGGGACCGTTGCCCGTCATCAACCTGGTGGTGCTGGAAATCGGGCTGGCCCTTGGCTTGGCGCTCGTCACGTTCGATACCGGCTTGTGGGGGCCGGCTCTGATGTTGTTGCTGATCGCGGTGCCCCTGGCGCTCGGGCGATGGCATGGCCAGTGGCTGGTGCGGTGGGTTCAGCTCGGCGCTAGCTACCTGGTGCGCTCGCACGGCAGGAGCGTCACCAGCCCGGATCCCTCAGCACCGGCCGGCACGTCGGCCGCGCAACCCGACGATCCTCGGGTCACCCTGCTCCGTCTGCTCCTCCCGGACCTCACCATCGCGCACTGCGCTGATCGCCTGCGCGAACCACTGGGTCTCGCGTGGCACCAGGGCAGCTGGACTGTGGTGCTGGAAGTTGACGCAGGAGCATCGATGATCGCTCCTGTCGGCAGCGCCGGCGGCCTGCCGCTCGGGGCACTCGCCTCCTGCCTGGAGGACCGCGGTGTGACGCTGGACGCGATCCAGGTGATCTGGCACTGCTACCCGGGCAGCGCCGCCTTGCCGTCATCATCCCCGGCGTTGCGTTCCTACCTTGAGGTCCTGGGTCCGCTGCCTGCGGCCGCCCGCCGGACGACCTGGATCGCGGTGCGCCTGGACCCTCGCCGCTGCCCGGACGCGGTGGCCGAACGCGGCGGCGGTGTGACGGGTTGCCACCGGGCGCTGGTCGGCGCGCTGTCCCGGGTGCGCGCAACGCTGGAGTCCCAGAATGTGTCAACCCGACCGCTCGACCCCGACCAGCTCTTGCGCGCCGGGATCTCCGCCGCTGAGCTGTCCGCGGTGGCCGGCACCGGGCAACCGGTGGCGCTGAGTGAAGGGTGGACTGCGGTCACCGCCGCCGGAGTAGGGCACGCCAGTTACGCCATCACCGGCTGGGGGGTCAGCGGTGCTGTGCACAACCTCAACGCGCTGACGGGAGTGCGGGCGCTGTCCACCACGGTGGCCCTGTCCATATCACCGGGATCACCACACGAATTCACCGGAGCCGGGGTTGGCGAGGTCGGGCTGCGAGGTCTGATCCGACTCAGCGCCCGCAACCCAGCCGAGCTGGAGTCCGCCGATGGCCACTTGCGGGCCGTCTCGCAACGGCTCGGGGTGGCACTGCGCCCCCTCGGTGGGCTCCAAGCCGCTGGACTGGCCGCGACCCTGCCACTGGGTGCGACTGGATGAGCCGGACCCTGGGTAATGGCAGCGCAGCGGGTGCGGTGGCGCCGGAGTTCCTGGTCTCCCCCGGCTTGCTCGACGCGGTCAGCCCCTCCGGAGACCGGGGCGGCATGGTGTTGGGTTGCGGGTCCCACAACGAACCGCTGAGCGTGTCGGTGCTGCGCCCGCAGCCCACCCGCCTCGTCGTCGTCGGTGGCCTCTACCTGGCCTGCCAGGTCGCGCTGCGAGCGATGGCCACCGGCGCCTGGGTGATCATCGTCACGGGCCGGCCCGATGCCTGGCAGCTCATCGCTCAAGCCGCCGGGACAGGGCCCGATGGACGTCCTGCCCCGCTGGTACAGATCCGTCAGTTGGCACCGGTCGAGCTGCCTCGAGCCTCCGAGGATGCACCCCTGCTGGTGGTGCACGACGGCGGCGCGGTACCTCAGGAACTGTTCCCTCCACGGTCACCGTGGCACACCACCCTGTACGTGCTGCCGTACCTGCATCCGCAGGCCGAAGGGACCGCGGTCAACGCCGATCTGGTGCTGCTCCAGCGGCTCCCGGCCGCCCAAGCGGAGCTCGCAGCCAGGACCTGGCAGCTGTCGGCCTCCATGGCTGCGCAATTGTCGGCGTTGACCGACGATGGCGTCGTCGCGTTGGGCGCCAATCTGTGGCTGCCGCTGCGGCTCGTCACCACACCCGCAGAACAGGAGATCCTCGGCCCGGTCCGCCTGGGAGACTGATGCGCGCGCTTCATCCTTGCCGTGTCACAGAGCGGAGCCCGCTGGCCGGCGCAGCGCGCGGGTCTGCTCGGCTCGATCCGCCAGTTGATCGTCGGCGGGATAGTCCACACCGATCAAGGTGAGGCCGTGCGCAGGCGCCACCGTCACCTCGCTGCTCCGGGTGGTGTGGCGGAGCAGGGCGGCGGGCCAGCCCGGGGAACGCCGGCCTTCCCCCACTGCCAGTAGGGCACCCACCAGGCTGCGCACCATCGAGTGGCAGAACGCGTCCGCCGCGACATGGGCGATCAGCAGGTGCGGTTGGCCCCGGGTCCATTCCAGGCGCTCCAGCGCCCGGACTGTGCTGGCGCCCTCCCGGCGACGGCAGAACGCGGCGAAGTCGTGCTCGCCGAGCAACAACACGCTTGCCGTGTTCATCGCGGCGTCATCGAGCCGGCGGGGGTGGCCCAGGGTGTCGTACCGGCGCAGTGGATCGACTCCCCAAGGCGCGTCGCACACCCGGTACCGGTAGTGCCGCCGCAGGGCGGAGAAGCGGGCATCGAAGGTGCGCGGCACCCGCCGCACCGCGGGGACCCGGAGATCCGGCGGTAAGAGCCGAGCCAGCCGGTGGACGAGCAGTTCAGGGGACAGCGCCTCGGCCGGCACATCGAGGTGCGCAACCTGCCCGGTGGCGTGCACGCCGGCGTCGGTGCGTCCCGCGACGGTGAGGGAGGCCGGTATCCGCGCAATGACCGTCAGGGCGTCCTCCAGCACTCCCTGGACGGTTCGCCGCCCTGGTTGGCGGGCCCATCCAGAAAAGCCAGCGCCGTCGAAGCTGATGTCCAGGCGGTAGCGCAGGAGCCCGCCGTCCCCGGTGGGCGCGGCGGGCTCCTGCGGTGCTGTGCTGGGGATCAGGACTCGCCCCCGACCTCCTCCTGAGCGGGTGAGGAGGTCTTCTGCTCGGCCGCAGCATCCGCAGCCCCGGTGTCATCGGGTGCAGTGTCATCGGACGCGGTCTCCGCGGCAGCGCGCTCTTCGCTGGGGGCCGGCTGTTTGGCTTGCGAGCGGCCCTTGAAGGCTTGGCGCTTGACCTGCTCGACCTCCGCGGCGGTGCGCTCGGTCACCAGCGCGATGATCGCCATTGGAGCGTTGTCGCCCTTGCGTGGCAGCGTCTTGACGATCCGGGTGTAGCCCCCTGGCCGACCTTCGAACTGTGGGCCGATCTCGGCTACCAGCTTGTGCACCACGTCCTTGTCCCGGATCACTCGCATGATCTCGCGACGGTTGTGCAGGTCCCCCCGGCGCGCCTTGGTGATCAGTCGCTCGGCGAACGGACGCAGCCGCTTGGCCTTCGCCTCGGTGGTGGTGATCCGGCCGTGGTCGAACAGCGATGTCGCCAGGTTGGCCAACATCAGCCGCTCATGGGCCGGCGAACCCCCGAGCCGGGGGCCCTTGGTCGGCGTTGGCATGTGGCTCCCTTCGGTTGCCCTGTGAGTGGGGGATGCGAGCTATAGCTCACATCCCCCACTCACAGGAGCTAGAGTTGCTCAGTCTCGGCGTAGTCGTGGCCGTCGTCGGGGCCGTAATCGGGACCGTTCTCGATCCCGTTGTCGCTGGCATCGCCCCACCCGTCGATGGAGTATTCGGCCGCCACCGCTGACGGGTCAAATCCGGGCGGGCTGTCCTTGAGCTGCAGACCGAGCCCCGCCAGCTTCAGCTTCACCTCGTCGATCGACTTGGCACCGAAGTTGCGGATGTCCAGCAAATCCGCCTCGCTACGGCTGACCAACTCGCCGACGGTGTGGATGCCCTCCCGCTTGAGGCAGTTGTAGGACCGGACGGTGAGGTCCAGATCCTCGATAGGCATGGCGAATGCCGCGATCGTGTCCGCCTCGGCCGGCGAGGGACCGATCTCAATGCCCTCGGCGTCGATGTTGAGCTCGCGGGCCAGGCCGAACAGCTCCACCAGGGTGCGGCCGGCTGAAGCCAGTGCATCCCGGGGGGTGAGCGACGGCTTGGTCTCCACGTCGAGAATCAGCTTGTCGAAGTCGGTGCGCTGCTCCACCCGGGTGGCCTCGACCTTGTAGGTCACCTTCAATACCGGTGAGTAGATGGAGTCCACCGGAATCCGGCCGATCTCCGCGCCAGAGGCCTTGTTCTGCACCGCCGGCACGTAACCACGGCCCCGCTCCACGACCAGCTCGATCTCCAGCTTGCCCTTGCCGTTGAGGGTGGCGATGTGCAGATCGGGGTTATACACGGTGACGCCGGACGGCGGCACGATATCGCCGGCGGTGACGTCACCCGGGCCCTGCTTGCGCAGGTACATCGTCACCGGCTCGTCCTCCTCAGAGCCCACCACGAGCTCCTTGAGGTTGAGGATGATGTCGGTGACGTCCTCTTTGACGCCCGGAACGGTGGTGAACTCGTGCAGCACTCCGTCGATACGGATGCTGGTGACCGCTGCCCCGGGAATGGACGAGAGCAGGGTACGCCGAAGGGAATTACCCAGGGTGTAGCCGAATCCCGGCTCCAGCGGCTCGATGACAAACCGGGAACGGGTGAAGTCGACCGGATCCTCACTGAGGTTCGGCCGCTGAGTGATCAACATAACTAACATTCCTCCTGTAGGTGCCCACTATTTGACACCCATTCAGTTTCTGCGGCCCGTTATGGAGACATATCGGGATCACAGAGGGGTTGCCCATCCCGATATGTCTCCATGTCGGGATGGGCGGGGAATTATCTGGAGTAGAGCTCGACGATGAGCTGTTCTTGGAGTGGAACGTCGATCTGGGCGCGCTCGGGCAGGCGATGCACCAGCACGCGCAGGGTGGCGGGGACGACTTGCAGCCAGCCGGGCACCGGGCGATCCCCCACCGTCTCCTTGGCCACCAGGAACGGCAGCGTCGGAAGCGACTTGGGTTTGACGTCGATGATGTCGAACCTGGACACCCGGAAACTGGGAACATCCACCTTGACACCGTTCACCAGGAAATGTGCGTGGGTCACCAACTGGCGCGCCTGGCGACGAGTGCGGGCCAGACCAGCCCGGTAGACGACGTTGTCCAGCCGGGACTCCAGAATCTGCAGCAGCGTGTCACCGGTCTTACCAGGACGGCGGTTGGCCTCCTCGTAGTACCGGTGGAACTGCTTTTCCATGACACCGTAGGTGAAGCGCGCCTTCTGCTTCTCCTGCATCTGTAGGAGATACTCGCTCTCCTTGATCCGCGCGCGGCCGTGCTGGCCGGGGGGATACGGCCGACGCTCGAAGGCCTGGTCGCCGCCGACCAGATCGGTCTTGAGCCGACGGGACTTGCGGGTGACGGGTCCGGTGTACCGAGCCATCGCTTAGCTTCTCCTCTCCCCGCGCCTCAGACCCGGCGCCGTTTGGGCGGCCGGCAGCCGTTGTGCGGCTGCGGGGTCACATCCTGGATGGTGCCGACCTCGAGGCCAGCGGCCTGGAGCGATCGGATCGCCGTTTCCCGGCCCGAACCCGGGCCCTTCACGAAGACGTCGACTTTCTTCATGCCGTGCTCGGCGGCCTTGCGGGCGGCGTTCTCGGCGGCCATCTGCGCGGCGAAAGGCGTGGACTTGCGGGAGCCTTTGAAGCCGACATGGCCGGCGGAAGCCCATGCGATCACCGCACCGGTGGGGTCGGTGATCGAGACGATCGTATTGTTGAACGTCGACTTGATGTGCGCATGGCCATGCGCGACGTTCTTCTTCTCCTTGCGCCGCACTTTCTTGACGCCGGCACCTGCTCGTGCTCTGGGTGGCATGCAGTCGTACTCCTACTTCAAGTTCGGGTACTTCGAGTCTGGGTACTTCACGTCTGGGTGACCGGTGTGGCGCACCGGCGGGGGCTGCGGGTGGTTTCTTCTTGCCAGCCTTCTTCTTGCCGGCGACCGTCTTCTTCGGACCCTTGCGGGTGCGGGCGTTGGTCTTGGTTCGCTGACCACGCACGGGCAACCCGCGGCGCCACCGCAGGCCCTCATAGCAGCCGATCTCGATCTTGCGGCGGATGTCGGCCTGGACCTCACGACGGAGGTCACCCTCGACTTTGTAGTTGTCCTCGATGTAGTCCCGCAGCCGGACGATGTCCTCGTCGGACACATCCTTAGAGCGCAAGTCCGGGCTCACCCCGGTCGCCCTGAGGATCTCGTGCGAACGGGTACGGCCGATGCCATAGATGTAGGTAAGCGCGATCTCCATCCGCTTGTCGCGGGGGAGGTCAACGCCAACGAGTCGTGCCATCCGGCGGTGTCTCCTGTCTCGTCATCCCCAGGTCTACTCCCCGTCCATCCCGCGGCGGACTCATCGTCCGCGGGCCCCGGCCTGGCGTCCGGGGGTGAACCGATCCACGTGATCGGGTGGCGCGAGGAGGTCTTCTTGCGCCGTGGTCGGCGACATCGTGCGCTGCTCAGCCCTGCCGCTGCTTATGGCGCAGGTTCTCGCAGATCACCATGACCACGCCGTGGCGGCGGATCACCTTGCACTTGTCGCAGATCC
>DASYMC010000273.1:0-2857 GCA_036009255.1 Pseudonocardiaceae bacterium | reverse complement strand
GACCGTGGCGGTATCTCCCATGTCATGCCTCCCCGGGCTTGTGGTTGCCGCTTGATGCGTCATGAACGCACCAAGCGGGCAATCGCGTCGGCTGCTTCCTTGACCTTGACCTCGGCATCGGCACCATCCGCCGCTGCGTCGACCACACAGGTCGTCATATGTTCTTCGAGCAAAGCCAGCGCAAAGGATTGCAGTGCTTTGGTGGCGGCCGAGACCTGGGTCAGCACATCAATGCAGTACTGGTCTTGCTCAACCATCCGCTGCAGCCCGCGGACCTGGCCTTCGATCCGGCGTAGCCGGTTGAGGTATACGTCTCGGTCCTTGGTGTAGCTGGCCACCACATCATCCTCTCTCGACCCACAGCTCTGATCCTTGAGCTATACCCCCGTGAGGTATCGTATACCCTTGCCGGGTATCTTCACGCTAACTCTCGGCGGCGGGTGGCCACCATCCAATACCTACGTCGGGACCAGTACCACCCACACCGGGCCGGGCGCGAAAGTCAGCGGTGATCCATCCGGCAGAGTGAAAGTAGTAATCGCCTCGGGGGTCGGGCGTGACCAGCTACCGTTGAAAGCAAGCCCGTCACGAAGCACGACCGCATCGCCGGAGCCCACCGTCGCCGCAAAAGGCGAGGGTGATCCCGCCGCGTCACGGACTCCAGCGTCGCGAACCGCAACCCGCTGCAACACTACGGTTGCTGCACTGGGCCGGGGCCCGGAAGCCGAGGTCAGCGGGGCGCCATCCATAGAGAACACCCATCGGGCCTCCGCGGGCAGCCACTGCACCCCGATCGCGGTCGCCGAGTAAGTGACGCCAGTCGTCTCTGCCGGACGACCGCCCGAGGGCGCGGGCCCGAAGCGGAAGCCGATGTCCCGCGGTGGCGCACCGCCTTGGCGTAACAGGTTGGCATCGCCATAGAGGTTGTGCGGTATTTGCCTTCGCCGATCCCGACGATAATCGCTGGGCCGCGCCAAGGCGGACACATCGAGCACCGGCGCTCTGGCCACCAGCGCGCCGACCGAAGCCGCCGCTCCTGAGAAAGCGAGCGCGGGCCGGCCGAAATTCGCCAGCAGCTCCACGTCGGACGCTCGGGTACTGCGCACTGGGCCCACTACCGGGGGGATCTGTGATTGGTATATCGCTAGCAGCCGACTCAGACCGCCTTCGACTGGCTCGACGTAGACCAGATCCGCCTGCTCAAGCCCACGTTGCGGGCGGGCGACGGCGGCATTGTCAACCTTGACACCGAGTACCGGCGCGCCGGGGTCGGTCGGCAATCCGGTGAACGGCGAGACCGGTGGCGGGCTGGGCGGCGCGGCTGGTACCTCGCTGGGCAACAGGTCGGGCGCCGAGCCGTGCGGAATCTGACGGGATGACGCCGACGGTGAGTCGGGCGCACTGGGCGAAACGGGTAGGGCTGCCGGTGATGGGCTTAGGGGAGCGCTGGTGGATCGGGACAGCATGGTGATGGGCAGCGCGTAGACCAACAGGATCAAGGCCACCATGCGCAGCGCCTGTCCCCTTCGGTTCATCCCCGCCACCGCCTTGCGCGAACATCATGCAACGTTGAGTGACACTTCATACCAGCGGTGATCGCCATGGGTGAAATCCCGCCTGGCCAAAACGGTCGCCGCAAGGGGCCCAGCTGGCTACTGTCCGTAAAATACTCCCGCCTGCGTGCTCACGGCTTCGGGGCCATCCCCTTACGGGGGGTGACGGACATTTCCCTCGAGCGGCACGCCACTCGGAGGATGACAAAGAGTCGCTTGCCGATTACTCTCAGGGAGATAGCTCAACGTCACTATCGGGGGCACCCAGTGAGTGTGAGCCATGGGCTTGAGCGTGTCGAACCAAGGCGCGGCCTGATGGCTCGGCACCCACTGCAGTGGACGCTGTGGAACGAGCGGAAGACCGTCATCGCCTACGTCCTGATCGTGGATTTCGTGGCGACGGGGTTGGCTGCAGGGACGATCTTGGCAACACCTGTCGGTTCCGGCGATTTGTTCCGGTTCGGATTATTGGCCGCCGGGGCAATTGTTCACCGCGAAGCAGTTCGCCCCATCGAGAATCTCCGAGAGCGGGCGACCAGCGATGGTCGGCTGACCGACCTCACCTCCTTGTGGATCTTCGCAGCGGCGTTGTCGGTACCACTGCCGCTGGTGTTCGCGATGACCGCGCTGGTCTACCTGCACGCGTGGTACCGGGACAACTCCGGCAAGGTGTACCACCGGGTGTTCTCTGCGGCCACCATGGTGCTCGCACCCACTGCGGCCGTCACTGTTCTGGAACTTGTTCAGCCCACGGAATATCCGATCATCCCGCACGGTCCGCCGGGATTGATCGTCCTACTCGGAGCCGCGACGGTGTATTGGCTGGTCAGTGTCGTCGTGGCGGTTGCTGCCAGGATGATGTCCGATCCACTATTGACGGCCCGTCAGGCCGTGGGCGATCCGGGCGAGCAGGTTGTTGTGGCAGCGTCGCTGGGGCTGGCAATTGCGCTCGCCGTGATGCTGGCCTGGGAACCGTGGCTGATCGTTGTCCCCATGATCATCGTGTTTCCACTGCACCGGGCGTTGCTACTGCCGCACTTTCAGCAGGCCGCCCGCACCGACGGCAAGACGGGCCTGCTCACGGCCGGCTTTTGGCGTGATGAGGCTTGCCGCGAGCTCGAACGGGCTCGTCGGCTCGCCGAGCCGCTCGGGGTGCTGATGCTGGACTTGGATCACTTCAAGGCGTTCAACGACCGGATGGGGCACCTCGTCGGTGATCAGCTGCTCCGTGCCGTGGCTGACGAGCTCCGCTCCGAAACCCGGCCTTACGACCTGGTCGGGCGGTTTGGGGGCGAGGAGTTCGA
>DASYMC010000272.1:0-13193 GCA_036009255.1 Pseudonocardiaceae bacterium | reverse complement strand
CACCAGAGGCCCGGTCTGGTCGGCCAGGAGATCCCGAAGTGGACATGAGTCGGTGTGGTGCGGGCATCGCCTGAATTATCGACGCGTCCGAGCAATTCCCCGGCGCGGATCAGCTTGCCGGGAACGATCCCGCCAGCAATCGACTCAAGATGAGAGCCGTAGTACCGAACTCCGTCGGTTCCCACTATGGATACTGACAGTCCACCGCGATCCTCACCACGGTTGGTCTGCGGCTCCCAGTGGTCAACCGATGTGATTTCGTCAATCCTACCGTCAGTAACTGCGACGAAGGCGCAGCCCCGATTCGTAAACACGTCGGTCGCGGGGTAGTCGTGGTGCGTTGCGCCGTAATTGGTGCGGCAGCCTTGGACGGGAAAGACGTAGTGCTGCGGGGCGGTCTTGACTTCTGCTACCGGTAACTGCGCTGATGCCGATGCGTCATTCCGTGCCGGTGCTTGCTCCGATCGGTCGGCAGGGACCGATTGGAGCGATGTCAACGCGTGCTGCTGCTGTGCGCATCCGGCGAGGGCCGAGATCGGGCCCGCGACGACGAGAACCGTTCCGACAAGAACCTGTTTCCGCATGAGCCCTCCGAAGTGATACGAGACCGCGCTGGCGGGCCGACAGCGCCAGCGTCGGCGCAGCAGAGGGTAGAGGTTCGGGCCCGGATCGGCCGGACGCCGGTAGCTCTCTCGGCGCTGTGTGACCCACCCGGTCGGTCGAGGTGTAGCGGACACCGATTAAGTTAGGCTAACCTACATAACACGAAGCGCTGGCGCGGAAGAGGGGAAAGTGCACGGTGAGTCACGGACCGCATACCCAAGCCCCGTTCAACGGTCAGCGCGCGAGCGGTGGCCAACCCCTGAAGCCGGTGAAGGTGGAGGACATCAACTGGCTCATGGGCCACCTGCGGGTGGTCGTGGCTGCCAGCCCCCCAGCCGTGTGGGCGGGTCGCGGGATGACCCTGCTGCAGCTCAGCGCGATGCACCTGATCAGCGCGTTAGCACCGGTCAGCCTCACCGATCTGGCGCGGGCCCTGGGCACCAGACTGCCCGCCACGTCCGCGATGGTAGATCGGCTTGCTCACGTCGGGATGGTGTCCCGCACACCGGACCCTGAGAACCGCCGCCGCATCAGCCTTACCCCCACCGCCGCCGCCAGAACGATCATCGGAGACACCGGTCCGGACACCGCCAGACGGTTGCATGCGGTCCTCACCGGCCTGAGCCCGCAGATCCGCGGTCAGGTGATCGACGTGCTCAGGGACTCCGTCCAACACTCCACCGTGTAGTCACGCTGCGCAATCAGGCCAGGCCGTCTAAGGCGACTCTCAGGCGGGGGGTCCACACTGGTCGCATGCGAATCCTCGTGGTCGATGACGACCGGGCGGTCCGCGAGTCGCTGCGCCGGTCGCTGCAGTTCAATGGCTACACCGTGGCGCTTGCCGGGGATGGCCAGCAGGCCATGGAAGTACTTGCGATGCAGCGACCCGATGCCATGGTGCTCGATGTGATGATGCCGCGGGTGGACGGCCTGGAAGTGTGCCGGCGGCTGCGCGGTAGCGGGGATGACCTGCCGATCCTGGTGCTGACTGCCCGCGATGCGGTTTCCGACCGGGTCGCCGGGTTGGACGCCGGCGCGGACGACTATCTGCCCAAGCCCTTCGCGTTGGAGGAGCTGCTCGCCAGGTTGCGCGCGCTGTTGCGGCGTTCGCCGCCTGAGGGCAACGGGAGCGCCGGGCCGGCGGGGGTCCGTTTCGAGTTCGCCGACCTCGTGCTCGACGAGGGCACCCGTGAGGTCACTCGCGGTACGCGCCGGATCAGTCTCACCCGCACCGAGTTCAGCCTGCTGGAACTGCTGCTGCGGCACCCCCGCCAGGTGCTCACCCGCGGTCGAATCCTGGAGGACGTCTGGGGCTACGACTTCCCCACCTCCGGCAACGCCCTGGAGGTCTACGTCGGGTACCTGCGGCGCAAGACCGAGGCGGGCGGCGAACCGCGACTGATCCACACGGTGCGAGGCGTGGGTTACGCGTTGCGGGAGACGCCTCCGTGACGCAGGCAGCCGACCCGAATTTCGGGAACCGGCGGATGTCGCTGCGCACGAGAGTCACCCTGCTGGCTGCGGTGTGCGTGGGAAGCGCCGTCGCGCTGGTGTCGCTTGCCGGCTATTTCACCGTCCGTACCAGCCTCTACGACCAGCTCGACACCACGCTGCTCCAGCGCGCTGATTCGCTGCGCGACGCGCTGGCCAACGCCGAGCAGCTCGGTGGCATACCGCCCGGTGTCTTCAGCGCCGCCGACATCAGGGTCGGCCTGCTCGACGGCCGGACCGGCAACAGCGCTGTGTTTGGCGACATGGAGATGGGTCCCGACGAGCTGGCCGTGGCGCAAGGCCGGCGACCCCAGTCATTGCGCACCGACCGGGCACGCGACCTGCGCGTCGCCGCCGTGCCAGCGGCCCCCGGTGCGGCCCTCGTGGTGGCCCGCGGGTTGGGCGCCACGCGAACCACCCTGGCCCGGCTTGGTCTGGTCTTCACGCTGGTCGGCGGAGCGGGCGTGCTGCTGGCCGCGGCCGCTGGCACCGCGGTTGCCCAGGGGGGCCTGCGGCCCGTGCAACGGCTGACCGAAGCGACCGAGCGGATCGCCCGCACCGGCGAGTTGCAACCCATCGCCATCTCCGGCGACGACGAGCTCGCCCGGCTCACCGGTAGCTTCAACACCATGCTCGGCGCGCTCGCCGAGTCGCAGGAACGCCAACGACGTCTGGTCGCCGACGCCGGCCACGAACTGCGCACCCCGCTCACCTCGCTGCGCACCAACCTGGAGCTGCTGGCTGCCTCCGACCGTCCGAATGCTCCTTCGCTGTCCGAACAGGACCGCAAGGAGATCTCCGACGACGTGCGCGCCCAGGTGGAGGAGCTCTCCAGCCTGGTCGGAGACCTCGTCGAGCTGGCCCGCGAAGACGCCCCGCAGGTCGTGCACGAACCGGTGGAGCTCACCGAAGTGGTCGAGCGGGCACTGGCCAGGGTGGGCCGGCGGGCGCCGGGCGTTCAGTTCGAGGTCGATCTCACGCCGTGGAGCCTGCTCGGCGACGCCAACGCTCTGGAGCGCGCGGTGCTCAACCTGCTTGACAACGCCGCCAAGTGGAGCCCCGCGGCGGCGACGGTCAACGTACAGTTGGCGCCGACAGGTCGTGGCACGGCCGCGGTGCACGTGGCCGATGCCGGACCGGGGATCGCGGAGGCCGATCTGCCCTATATCTTCGAGCGGTTCTATCGCTCATCTGATGCGCGTACCCTGCCCGGGTCGGGATTGGGACTGGCCATCGTGGCGCAGGTCGCTGCCCGGCACGGGGGTAGCGTGCGGGCCAGCCACCGACCAGAGGGCGGAATGCTCATGACGCTCGAGTTGCCCGGCCGACCGTCCACAGACCACGTCTAGGTGCTCCACATGCACTTCTCAGGAATCAAGGACACCCTGAAGACATGACCGACGACACGCCGCGATCGCAGCAACCTAGCGACCCGGCCGCAGATCCTGATCCGCGCGCGGCGGCGACCGGTCAGCCGACGTCGCCTTGGCAGCCTGACCAGCCGCAATCGGGTTGGAACCGACCTCACGGCGACGCAGGGTCCTATGGCAATCCGGGGTCCTATGGCGATCCAAGGCCCTATGGCGACCCAGGCGGCGCTTGGGCCACCCAAGCCGGCGCAGCGGCGCCGCCCACCGCGCCGATCAGCCTGCCGCCATCCGGTGCCTCCGAACCGCGCCGCGCTAGACCTATCGCGGGAGCTGTCGTCCTGTCGCTGATTGTGGGTTTGGTCGCGGGCAGTGTCGGTGGTGCTGTCGGCTATCAGCTGGCCGGCGGTGGGGCGGCACGTGCCATCAGCGCGCTGGACCTTCCGGTGCCGGGGGCGTTGCCGGTCGCGAATCTTCCGAACGGCTCGGTCGAGCAGGTGGCGCAGCGGGTGACACCCAGCGTGGTGCAGCTCCGTGTGCACGGCACCCGGGTGGCGGGTGAAGGCAGCGGGATCGTGCTCAGCGCCGACGGACTGATCCTCACCAACAACCACGTGGTGGAGCCGGCTGCGAACGGCGGCGACCTCGCTGCTGTTCTGCAAGATGGCCGCTCGGTACCGGTCCAGATCGTCGGCAGGGCGCCGTCCTTCGATCTTGCGGTGGTCCGGGCACAAGGCCTCACCGGCCTGACTCCGGTCGAGCTGGGCAGCTCGAGCAATATTCGGGTCGGGCAGGGAGTGGTGGCGATCGGCTCGCCGCTGGGCCTGTCCGGCACCGTGACCAGTGGCATCGTCAGCGCGCTGGACCGCCCGGTGCGGGCCGGCGGCGAGGGCAGTGGTCAGGAGACCGTGCTTGACGCGATCCAGACCGATGCTGCGATCAACCCGGGCAACTCCGGTGGCCCGCTGGTCGACATGCAGGGCCGCGTGATCGGCATCAACTCGGCCATCGCCTCGCTCGGTACCGGTAGCGGGCAGGCGGGTTCGATCGGGCTGGGCTTCGCGATACCCATCGATCAGGCCAGGCGGATCGGCAACGAGCTGGTTCACAATGGTCAGGCCACCCAGGCCATCCTCGGGGTGACCGTGCCCGCCGCGCAGCCGGAGGACACCGCAGCCAAGGTCCGAGATGTCACCCCTGGGGGTGCCGCCGCTGCCGCCGGAATCCAGCCCAACGAGATGATCGTCAAGGTGGACGACCGGGTGATCGACAGCGGGGATGCGCTCATTGCGGCCATCCGGTCCCATGCACCGGGTTCCCAGGTCTCGATCACGGTTAAGAACACGGCCGGGGCGACCCGGCAGGTCCAGGTCACGCTAGGCAGCCAGGAAGTGGGAGCCCGCTGATCCGTTGAGGCAGCGGGGGATGCGGAGATCGAGACCTGATTCTCGGCTCGGATCAGGCCCAGCTACGGTGCTCCGCATGGAACGCAGCATGCGCAACCTGGGGCGGGCTCTCGTCGTGGTCGTCGACGATCGGGTAGCGCATGGGGAACACGAGGACTCAACCGGCCCGCTTGTCACAGAACTGCTGGAAGAGGCCGGTTTCGTGGTCGACGGTTCGGTGGCGGTGGCCGGCGAGTCGGTGGACATCCGGAATGCGCTGAACACAGCGGTGATCGGCGGGGTAGATCTGGTGGTCACCGTCGGTGGCACCGGAGTATCGCAGAGAGACGTCACCCCGGACGCCACAGCTGGCGTACTGGACCGCCCGATACCCGGTATCGCCGAGGCGATCCGCGCCTCCGGGCTCGCTGCCGGCGCTGTGGACGCGGGTCTGTCCCGCGGGCTCTCCGGAGTGTCGGGTAGCACCCTGGTCGTGAATCTGGCGCGGTCGCGGGCGGCGGTCCGTGACGGGATGGCGACGCTCACGCCGCTGGTCGGCCGGGTGATCGAGGAATTGTCCTGGCCAGATCAGGATTGATCGGCAAACCACAAAGCCGCGGCACGTCACCACGACGGGCCCGAACGATCGCCGCTTCGGGCCCGCGCGGCGCGGGAGTTCAGGCGCTTTCCTGGCCGTTGCGGGTTAGCGCGTGCCCCACCCGCTGGGTCACGTTCTCGCACTGGTCGTGGTAACGGCCGCCAGTGGCTTGATCGACGGTGAAGGCTGCCGCCTCGACGCAGGTGACGGCGATACCACTTGCCTTCTCAAGGAGTGGGCCAGCCTTTTCCATAGCCTGGTCGACAATCGGGCCATAGGTTACCGCTATCTTCTCGGCATATGGACCGGCCTTGTTGATCGCTTGCTCGACGAGCGGAGCGGTGATCTCCCTGGCCACCTCGACATACGGGGTGGCAGCCTCTTTGGCTTGCTCAATGTAGGGGCCAGCCTTCTCCAGGGCCATGTCCACGAGCGGGGTGGCCTTGTCGATGGCTTGCGCCACGACAGGGCCAGCCATACCGATGACCGGGCCAGCTGCGTCCTTAACTTTTTCCACAAGACTCATGGTGGGAGCCCTTCCGGTGGTGAGAGAGCGAGGACCCTATCCTGGCACTGGGATCCATTAGCGGGAAGTGATCGGTGCTGGCGGACTTGTCCGATCACGCTGTCGGGGGGTTGTCACCGTGCAGGCGAGCGAGGCTGACCGCGAGAGATGGCGCGAGCGCGTGTCTGGGGAGGTGCTGCCCGAGGGCACCGCAGACGACCGGCCGGACCCCGGAGAGGCGGATCCCGACGAGCGGGACCGGTGGCTGCTGGACAACCGCCCCCCGCACCACGACACCGCCTGGTGATCCGCCCCGTCCTCAGTGGCCTGTTCTCAGTCGACGCTGTCCTCAGTGGACCATGACGGTCAGGTTCTGAGATATTGAGGTCGCCGCGACCCGCGTTGCGGCGACCGGGTCGAGCGCGACGAGCACCAGCCTCCCGTCGCGATCCCCCGGGCGGGCGCCGGATTCCAGCACTGCGAGCACCCGCGCGCCGCGGGCCAGCACCACCGGCTCGCCCTGCGGTTCGCTGATGGTGACCACATCGACGGTGACACCGGGATGCAGCACTGCGGCCACGCCGGGATCCGCGAGCCGCACTGGCACGCTCACCATCTCCGGATCCGGCGACACCGCCCGAATGAGTTCGGAACCGGTCAGCCGGACATCGGTCAGCGGCTCACCGCGCCGCACCGGTGCGGCCAGCGTACGGCCCACCACGACGGCCGGCGACCGTGCAGCACCGTCGGGGACCATCTGTGGAGGTAGCTCGCGCAGCGTCACCTCGCCTGAGCCGACAACGGTGCCTGGGGCCAGATCCCGGGCAGCGACCACCATCGCGCCGTCGGCCGATGATCCCCGATTCAGCGCAAGTAAGGCGGCAAGCCCGACAAGCACCATGGCCGCACCCCGGCGCAGGAACACGCTGCGGCCGAAACCGGATCCCTGCCGAAGGGAATCCCACCGCCACCGCACAACGGCACCAAGCACGGCACCAACGCGTTCGGATCGTCTCGGCGGCGTCATTGCCCGATTCCTGACTTCGATCTCGTCGTCACGATCGTCACGCTAGGCGAAACCGGCTGGCAAGAGCAGTCTCCATCCCGCAGCCTGTGGACAACCATGCACCTGTGGACAACGTCAGCTCTACCGGTCCCGAACTCAACAGCCCCGAACTCAACAGCCCCGTACTGAGCAGCAGAACCGCCCACGGCGAGTAGGGCGGCTCTGCTGTTGAGCTCGGGGCGTTATTAAAGACCCGAGCGTGGTCTAGATCCTCACGAGCTGCTGGAGGTTGCTGACGCGGAGGCTGTCGAGGTTGCCGAGTCCGAACTGGCCTTCGAGTCGGAGGAGGATCCGGCTTCGGACTGCTTGGAGTTGGACTTGTCCTTGGTGCTGGATTCGGACTTACCGTTCGAGCTGGGCTTGTCCGAGCTGCTGGCGCGGCTGTCGGTACGGTAGAAGCCGCTACCCTTGAACACGATGCCGACCGACGAGAAGAGCTTACGTAGCCGGCCGGAGCACTGGGGGCAGTCGGTCAGCGACGCGTCGGTGAACTTCTGCACGGTGTCGAAGTGGTGCTCGCACGCGGTGCACGCGTAAGAGTAAGTCGGCACGTCTCGCCCTCCACGTAACTAGCACTCCACGCACGAGAGTGCCAATACGATGATAGCAAGGCTAGCCGCCTCGCCGTCGCAGGAGTAGCTCAGCACGGTAACGGGAACAGACCCCTTTCCGGCGTGAGGACCGCTGTAACCGGTATGTCGTGCGGTTCCACCGGCACCGAGGGCAGTACCTCGTCGTCGCGTACGATCGCGACCAGAGGTGTGCTGGGACGCGTCAGCGGCAGCGTCCGATCATAGTGCCCACCACCGCGTCCGAGCCGGATCCCATGCCAATCGACGGCCAGCGCCGGCACCAGCACGAGGACTGCGTTCGCGATCACTGCGCAGCCCAGTGGCGGCGCGGTAGGTTCGCGGAGCCCGAGCGGCCCAGCCCGTAGCGAACCCGCGCCGGTGTAATCGGCCCAGTCCAGCGGCCCCGTCCGGGTGACTAGCGGCAGCAGCACCCGGCAACCGCGGCGTACCAGAGCGTCGAGCAACTCCGGAGAGCCCGGCTCGTCGCCTACCGGCCAGTAGGCGCACACCGTGCCCGGACGCTCCACCGGCAACGCCGCCAGGGCTGCCGCCAGCGCTGCGGCCTCCGCCTCCCGCACTGCCGCGGGCACCACCCGCCGCGCCGCCACTACCCGTCGCCGCAACTCCCACTTAGCGCCCTCGTCCACCCCACCCTGCCCGACATGGAGACTTATCGGTGCTAAGGACGCCCCGATAACCTCGATAAGTCTCCATGTGGGGCCGAGGGGGGCGGCCGATAGGGTCGGTCATTATGGGCGTGTCGATGAATAGGCCAGGGTTCCGAACTGCGGTGGTGCCAGCTGCCGGGCTCGGCACCCGATTCCTGCCGACCACCAAGGCCGTGCCCAAGGAACTCCTCCCCGTGCTCGACACGCCAGGTATCGAGTATGTCGCGGCCGAGGCAGCGCAGGCCGGCGCCGAGCGGCTGGTGCTCGTCGTCTCACCGGGCAAGGAGTCGGTGGCGGCCTATTTCGATCCCAATCCGGATCTGGAAGCCGAGCTGCGTGGGCGTGACAAGCACGTGCTGCTGACAAAGGTGCGCCGGGCTCCCGACCTGATCCGGGCCGAGGTCGCACTGCAGCACAAGCCACTTGGGCTGGGACATGCAGTGGGCTGTGCCGAGCCACTACTGGACGAGTCTGACGAGGCCATCGCCGTCCTGCTTCCCGACGACCTGGTGCTGCCCACCGGGGTATTGATCACTATGGCGGCGATCCGCCAGCGCTACGGCGGCAGTGTGTTGTGCGCGTTCGACGTCCCCCGCGAGCAGATCTCCGCCTATGGAGTGTTCCGTACCGAGGACACCGACGATCTGGACGTTAAACGAGTGCACGGGATGGTGGAGAAGCCGGCGCCCGAGGCCGCACCGTCGACCTTTGCCGCGGCCGGGCGCTACCTACTGGACCGCGCGGTGTTCGATGCTCTGCGCCGGATAGCCCCTGGCGCCGGCGGCGAGCTCCAGCTCACCGACGCGATCGCGCTGTTGATCGATGACGGCCATCCTGTGCACGTGGTGGTGCACCGTGGCGGCCGACACGATCTGGGCAACCCGGGCGGGTTGCTGCGGGCGTCGGTGGACTTCGCGCTCGCAGATCCCGATAGTGGCCCCGATCTGCGTAGCTGGTTACTCGAGAGGCTCGAGCAGGAGAGTTCGTGAGGTCGCTGGACGAGCAGCTTGAGCGAGTGCTGGACGCTGCGGTGCGCCCTGCACCGGTACGAGTGGCGATATCCGAGGCGCAGGGCATGCTCTGCGCGGAGGAAGTCGTGGCGCAGCGCGCGCTGCCCGGTTTCGATCAGGCCGCGGTCGACGGGTACGCGGTGCGCAGCGTGGACGTCACGGAGGTGCCGGTCACCTTGCCAGTGGTGGGGGAGATCGCCGCGGGGTCGCGGCAGCCGTTGCGGCTGCAGCCGGGCCAGGCAGTGCGGGTGGCCACCGGTTCGGCGCTGCCGGCGCTCGCCGATGCGGTTGTGCCGCTGGGGCATACCGAGGACGGGTTGGCTCAGGCGGCCAGAGTGACCGTGGCCCGCGCGGTGCCGTCCAAGGCTTACGTCCGCCGGGTGGGAGAGGACGTGCAGACCGGTGACGTCGCGGTACGCCCCGGCGCGGTGATCGGATCGGCGCAGGTGGGGCTGCTCGCGGCGGTGGGACGGGCCAAGGTGCGGGTACACCCGCGGCCCCGGCTGTCGGTTCTGTCGGTCGGTGAAGAGCTGGTCGACGTCGAGCGGACACCTGGCACCGGGCAGGTCTACGACATCAACTCCTACGCGCTGGCTGCGGCCGCTCGTGATGCCGGCGCGGAAGTGCACCGGGTCGGCATCGTGTCCAGCGATCCGTCCCGACTACGCGAAGCGGTGGAGGGAAGGCTGCTTCTCTCGGAGATCGTGGTGGTGACCGGCGCAGTAGGCGGGGCAGTAGGTGAGCAGCTATGCGGCGCGCTCGCGGAGCTGGGCCCGCTGGATATCGAGCGGGTGGCGATGCACCCCGGTTCGGTGCAGGGGTTCGGCCGGCTCGGCGCGGACTCGGTGCCCACCTTCCTGCTGCCGAGCAATCCGATCAGCGCGCTGGTCGTCTTCGAGGTGCTGGTGCGGCCGTTGATCCGAATTGCGCTGGGCAAGCGCAATCCCTATCGCCGCACGATCACCGCGCGCCTGCTCTCCCCGGTGACATCCACGGCTGGTCGTCGCGGGTTCCTGCGCGGCCAGCTGCTGCGCGATCCGGATACCGGGGAATACCTCGTGCAGCCTCTCGGTACCTCCGGTGCCCATCTGTTGGCCTCGTTGGCGGAGGCGAACTGCCTGATCCTCGTCGATTCGGATACCGTCGAGGTCTCTGTCGGCGAGCACGTGGCCGTGAGCTTCCTCGCTCAGCGTGGATGAGGCGCCGTGTTCGGGTCTGGTCCTGATAGCCGCCACCCCGGTTGGCCGGTGCGGCTCGGGCCGGTGAAGGTCGCTGCCGGAGATGTGCTGCTGCGCCCGGTGCGGCTGCGCGATGGCGCCGCATGGAGCCGGCTGAGGCTACGCGACGAGGATTACCTACGGATCTGGGAGCCGGAGGCGGAAGGCACCTGGGCAGAGCGGTTCACCACGATGGCCTGGCCGATGATGTGCAGCGGGCTGCGCGCAACAGCCCGGCGTGGGCAGGCCCTGCCCTTCGCCGTCACCTTGGATGGACGGTTCGTCGGCCAGATCACGCTGGGCAACCTGGTGCGCGGCTCGCTGCGCTCGGCCTGGGTCGGCTACTGGGTGGAGTCACAAGCGGCTGGCGGCGGCGTCGGGACCGCGGCGGTGGCTCTGGCGGTGGATCACGCGTTCGGGCCGGTCGGGTTGCACCGGATTGAGGCAACCGTGCGCCCGGAAAACGCGGCGAGCCTACGGGTACTGGGCAAGCTCGGTTTCCGCGATGAGGGCCTGCTGCAACGTTACCTAGAAGTGGATGGTGCCTGGCGGGATCACCGGCTGCTCGCCATGACCCGAGATGAGGTCGGCGCCGGCCTGGTGTCCCGCCTGATCCGCTCAGGCCACGCCCACCACCCCTAGCCCCCAGCCCCTCGCGTGTCGCGCTGTGGTGCCCGGTGTGTCGCGCTGTGGTGTAAGCGATCATCGCGGCGCGCCTCCGGCATCCGGGTCGTTGCGATGACTACCGTGATAACGACCTAGGTAAAGGACAGCTCAGGATCGCGGACGGGGTGGGGGGCGAGGAGTGCCCAGCTCGCTGATCTTCGCGGCGCTAGCCGGGGCATGGCTTGTGATCCTCGTCCCGATGGTTGCGAAGCGACGGCAGGAGGTGGTCCGCACGGCCGAATCTGCGCTTGCTGCCCGGGTACTGCGTCGGCCCGACCACTTTCGTTCGGCGCTCCAGCGCGGTGAGGAGGTGCACATGATCGGCGAACGGATCGTCCAACAGGAGCACCCGTTGGACGAGCGTCGGTACAGAGCGGGTCGTGGAGGTTACGACCCGGAGGTCGCCGCGCAGCAGGCTCGAGCGAAGTACGTGTTCCGCCAGCGCGTGGTCCTCAGTTTGGCGCTCGGAGCGCTTGCCACCGTGGTGCTGGCCTTTACGGTGTCCGGTCTGCTGTGGTGGATGCATGCCGCATTAGATGTGGCGCTGGTTGGTTACCTGGGCTACCTGCGTCGGCAGGTGCGCATTGAGGAGGAGGTCCGACAGCGTCGGGCCGCACGCCTTGTCGGTTCTCGACCGAGGCCCTCCGCTGCCGACCCGCTCCATGATTCGCCGGTTGACGTAGACAGCGATCGAGAAGAGCCCGTCCAGGAGTCGCCTGTATGGCCTGCTGAAGAGCTATCCGCGGCGCACCCCTCGGCGGTCGCGCTGGACTTCGATGACGAAGACCCGATCTTCGACGAGCTGCGGCCCGCATTTGAGCCGCCCTACCGCCGGGCGGTCGGCGAGTAGCCGTCGACCGGGCTGCTAAGCTTTCTGCGCACCGCGGGGGGCTGTAGCGCAGTTGGTAGCGCGTCTCGTTCGCATCGAGAAGGTCAGGGGTTCGATTCCCCTCAGCTCCACACCAGGTCAGAGGCCCTATACCGTGATCTTCACAAGGGATGTGGGACCCTCGTACAGCAGCAAAGTACAGCAGCGGGTCATCCACTGAGGCTGTCTCCCAATCGCTTCAACGCCGAGCGCGTCGCCTTCGAGGACGCCTGGGCGTAGATTTCCATGGTCACGGCGATCTGCGCGTGGCGCAGGATCTGCATGACCTCTCTTGGGTGCACGTCGAGATCAACCAGCAGGGTGGCGCAGGTGCGGCGCCCGTCGTGCACCGTGATCTTCCGGACCCCGGCTTTGGCGCAGCGGGCATCCCAGGAGCGGTTGAAGTTGCGTGGTTCGATCGGCGTGCCCCACTTGGTGGTGAAGATCAGCTTGCCGCCTTGCCACGCCGCCCCTGCCAGCTCCCTCGCATGAGCTTCCTCCACCGTCCGCAGCCGCAGCGCGGCAACGCAGATGTCTGGCAGCGGCAGCGTGGCATCGGAGGTGGCTGTCTTGGTCTCGCGGTGCAGCAATTGCCGGCTTACCCGCTGTAGCTGACGCCCGATCGATAGTTCTCCCTCTTCCAGGTCGACGTCGTCCCACGTTAGGCCGAGCACCTCGCCTTTGCGCAGGCCGAGCACGAGGATCAGCACGTAGACGGCGTAGAGCGGATCCTGCTCCGAGCGTGCGGACTCCAGGAATTGCCGGGCTTCTTCGCTGCTCCAGGCCTTGCCCTTGCGCTTTCGCACCGAAGGGAGCTTGATCGAGCTGGCCATGTTCTTGGCGATCAGGTCCTCCGTTACCGCTTGGGACAACGCTGCTCGCAGGCAGGCCCGGATGTCGCTGATGGTGCGCGAGGAAAGCCGATCTTCGCAGCACTTGCCTACGGCGCAGCATCGGCGTTTGTTCTCCGCGCGAGCGGCGTCCTTGCCCTGCGCGCAGCACTGACAGGTACGGGCCACCTCGTTGATCCACGTTTGGACGTCCCGCACACTCAGCCGATCGAGCCGTCGAGCACCGAGCAGCGGTGTGATGTGCCGGCGAGTAAACAACTCGTAATTGACATAAGTGGCGGGTGCCAGGTTCGGTTTTACCACCTCCTCAAGCCAGTAGGTGAGGA
>DASYMC010000271.1:0-19940 GCA_036009255.1 Pseudonocardiaceae bacterium | reverse complement strand
CTCGCTGCCGAGGGGCGTGTCGTGCTCCGGTGGGCCGTGACGCCAAGGTGGATCGCGGGCGGGGCGGCCGGTTGCGGGAATGCACCAGTCACTCCACCACCACCTAAATACCTACGTAGTAGGCTAGAAACGCCTAGCAGGTTGACATAGAGTATAGGTAAATGGGCTAATGGTTCAAGCGGAACTAAGTGTATGTGCGTACGTAAAGTAGGCAGCCTCGGGAGCCGAACTGCGGAGGGGCAAGCCGGTGCCAGGGATCCAGCTGACTGATCGTGAGAACGACGTCCTTCGTCTGGCAATCGAGGGGCTCAGCAATGATCAGATCGCCAGCCGCCTCGCCATCTCACGTCGAACAGTCGAAGCGCACATGCGCACGCTGTTCCGTAAGATGGGGGTGACCAAGCGAGCACAGCTCGCGGCGCTGTATCGGTCACGCGACGGCGGTGTGAGTTTGCCTTCGCCGCTGGCACTTGATGGAGCGGACGGTCCGGGCTGGCCCCGGTCGCAGCAATGTCTTGATCCCGAAAACTACGAGCGCCAACTCCGTCGCTACGCCGATGCCGTACGCGGCCTGGCCGACCGGCAGTTTCCGCTGTTCGAGGAGCGCGTAGAGATCACTCTTGTAGTCGGTGACAAGGATGGGCAGGACCTCGTTGTCGAGCGACGGTGGACCACGCCGAGGCCGTACCTCGTATACCGGATCTTGGGCCCGATTGTGTCCTGGCCGGAGGGTCCCTCATTCGAGCTCGACGATCTCGCTCTAGCATGCGCCGTGCATGGTCAGGACATTCAGGCTGAGATCCATGCGGTTCGGGATGTGACTGGCAGGCCGCTTGTTATGATCTTATTTCAGCCTGGGCTGCACGCCGACGCGGAATGGGAGTTGCGTTACCGCTCGCCGGGGTTGTGGAGCCCCCTGCGCAGCTCTGGCCAAGATTCCCTGACCTGGTGGACCGCCGCTTTTGATCAGCCGTACCCCGCGAGCGCCAGTGATCTCACCCTGAAGGTCGTCTTCCCGGTCTCCTGGACTGCGGAGCGGCTCATTGAGCAGGCCGACCTGGGTACGATCCACACCGAGCGCCTGCCGACCGGGCAGACGCAGCTGACCTGGCACCACGACACCCCGCACGTCGGCGCCTACCGCTGGCTGCTGGAGGGATCACCCACCTGCAGCTGACTTGAGCACGTCGGGGAGCTCGCCGGGGTGCATGATGCACAGGCGGTTTGTGGTGCGTGTGAGGGCAACGTAGAGGTCGTTGAGGCCGCGCGGAGATTCGGTCAGGATCGCTGCCGGGTCGACCAGCACGACCGCGTCGAATTCCAGGCCCTTGACCTGGGAGACAGTGAGCACGGTGACTGGCGCGTCGAGGTTGTCATCGCTCGTCGCGGGGACCAGCTTGCGAAGCTCGGCCACCCTCGCGTCGGGACCGAGTACTGCCAGCCGGCCGTTTCCCACCGCAGCTGCCTCCTCGGCGACGAGTGCCGGGAGCTGCTCAGACAGCGCGCGGAGCTGGACATAGCGAGGCAGGACGCCGGTGTGGCGAACCGAGCGGGGCGGCGTGATGTCGACGTCGATAGCCGCCAGCACCCGATCGGCCAGCTGCGCGATCTCGGCGGGATTCCGGTAGTTGACCGTCAGCTGTTCCAGCCGCCACCGCTGCGCGACGTAGGGCCCGAGCACGTCCTGCCACGACGCTGCGCCGGACCGGTTCCCGGTTTGGGCGAGATCCCCGACCACCGTCATCGAGCGGCTGGGGCAGCGCCGCATGAGCACCCGCCACGCCATCGGGGACAGCTCCTGAGCCTCATCGATGATGATGTGGCCGTAGGCCCAGGTCCGGTCGGCCGCGGCGCGCTCGGCGGTGCTGTCGTAGTTGCGGGTTCGCTGCCGATCCGCCAGCCGGTCGGCGTCGATGAGGTCAGTGGCGCGCAACAGCTCAGGATCCAGGTCCTCATCGAGGTCCAGGATGTCCAGCACGCCCTGCGCGTACTGCAGCTCCTCGCGTAACGCGGCGGCCTCCCGGGCGGCCTCGGCGCTGCCATCTGAACCGAGCAGCTCGGCCGCCTCGTCCAGCAACGGGACATCGGCCGGAGTCCACACCTGCTCGAGGTCGGCGGCCGGGTCCGGGACCGGCCGGGCCAGCAGGTCGCACTCGGCGGAGTCCAGCAGTCGATGAGTTGCGCTGGCCAACCGCTGCGGATCAGCGTAGAGCTCGGTGAGCAGCTGCTCCGGTGACAGCGTCGGCCACAGCTGCTCCAGCGCGGAGCTCAGCTCTGGGCTCGTTCGTAGCTCGGCCCGGATCTCCGCCAGATCCTCCCGGCTCAGTACCTCCCGGCCCAGGCCACCGAAACCGCTCGCGATCTGGTTGGCCAGTGCCGTCACCACCTCCTGCCGGAACAGTCCCCTGGCCTCGTTGTGCGTCCGGCGGGAGCGGCGCGCCCGGGTACGGGCTGGCAGGCACACCGCCCGGTCCAGCCGGATGGGCTGCCCCTCGATGGTGAGCTCGATCGGCTCCGCAGGCAGACACTGGCGGTCCCGGACCGCCGCAGCCACCACCTTGGCCATCTCGATGCGTCCCTTGACCGCGGCCGTCTCGTCGGGCTCGACGCCGCGGGCGTGCAGTCCAGGGTGCAGCTGCGCGACCGTGCACAGCAGCACGCTGGTCTCACCCAGCGAGGGCAGCACATGCTCGATGTAGCGGAGGAATGTCGCGTTGGGCCCGACCACCAGCACACCGCGCTTGGCCAGCTGGCGGCGGTGTGTGTAGAGCAGGTAGGCCGCCCGGTGCAGCGCGACGGCGGTCTTGCCGGTTCCCGGTCCACCCTGCACGACCAGCAGTCCCTGCGGCTTGGCGCGGATGATCCGGTCTTGTTCGGTCTGGATGGTCGCGACGATGTCGGACATCCGGCCGGTCCGGGTCTCCGTCAGCGCGGCCATCAGGGCCGCTTCACTGGTGAGGTTGGTGCCAGTCGGGTCCTGCTCGGCGCCGTCGAGATCGAGCACTTCGTCTTCGATGCCGAGAACCTTGCGGCTACGGGTCCGGATGTGGCGCCGGCGGCGAACGCCCTCGGGGCGCGCGGCGGTCGCGGTGTAGAACGGTCGCGCTGCCGGTGCCCGCCAGTCGATGAGCAGTGGCTGGTAGTCGTGCTGTTCGTCGAGTAGGCCCAGCCGGCCGATGTAGCGCCGCCCATCACCGTCACACGTGTCCCGATCGCACATGTCACTCTGCAGGTCCAGGCGGCCGAAACACAGGCCCTGCTCGACACCGTCCAGCGCGGCGAGCTGCTGGGCATACATCGCCGCAGCGGCGTCCCGCTCGGTCAGTGCCTGGGGTGTGCCGGTGGTGGGGTTTCGCAGGACCTCGGCCAGGCGCCGGGCCGTGTACCGGCGGCGTTCATCGAGATGCCGGTACAGCACGGTGAGGTAGTCCTGCTCCACCGCCACGTCAGAGTCCGTGTTCGGAGCATCGACGTGCGGGGTTGTGTGGCTGAGCGACACGCGGTGGCTTCACCTTCTGCGACGGGAGAGCGTACGTCACTACAACCGCGGGAGGTTGCGGACATTCCAAGGTAGCAAGACCCGCACCCGTCGGGGTTGTTGTGCGCCTGCCACGCAGAGCACTCAGCGCGCCGAGTTCGACGCCAGAGCTGTGCTGCCGATCTTGGACAGCCCTGATGTCGAACTCGGCGACGGCAGGGTTGGTCAGGCTTGGCCGCTGGGGTCGGTGGTGCTGGGGGCCGGATTGGATCCGCTCCAACCGAACCACCCCAAGAAGGTGAAGCCGTGCTCACCCTGGCCATTGGCACCGGCCTTACCCGCCTCGCCACCGCCGAATGGGTCGGTGGTGAACAGCGACAGGACAGTACGTGCCGGCAGCAGCTCAATGTATTGCTCGGCGAAGTCGGCACAGCTCATGGCGTCTGACATCGAGATCCCCCTAGGACAGGCAACGGAAGGCGTATCACCGGCGGGCAGAGCCGGTTCGCCCGTCACACAGGGTGCCCATCTAGCCACGACGTTGCAATCAGTAGTGCCACGTAATTCCTTCGCCAGAACTACTGATGCCGTGGTCATCCGATGTAGGCGCGGCCGGTATAGCGCTCCCCGATGAGTGTGGGCAGGCGGGTCCACCCAGCGCGCCGCACCGTCTGGACGCGGATGTCAACCAAACCAGCAGGGTGGGCGTACACCAGTTCGTCAATGTGGCCCCAACCCAGCGTGGCTGCGCCCGGCGGCATCAGTCGCGCTGGCAACTCGACGAGCTTGGTAGCGCGGTCGACCTGCAGCAACGTGCCGCCGTTGTCCGCGAACACCGAGTTATGGATGATCGAGCTTTCCATCCCATCACCGGCCCGTAGCCGTAGGGCAGGGGCCTGCGCCAGACCGTTTCGGATGGCGATCTGGTCCTGGCAGGGCCAGAACCCAGCGGATACCTGGTCGGCGAACACTGGTCGGCCCGCGATCACATCGGTGACCGGCCGTGGCGTGGCCACCCGGGGTTGCCCGACGGCCAGCCAGCTGTCGGGGCCGGCGACGAGGTCGTTGGCCACCACCCGCAGCGCGGTCGGCGCGGCCAGACCGACGTCGGCCAGCGGGATGCTCGCCTCAGTCCAGTCCGGTTTGTTCCCGAGTACGGGCAGCTTCACCGTGCGGACCTGGTCTGGCGCGTTGGGGCTACCCGAACCGAGCTGCACTGCGAGTCGCTGCCCGTCGGTGAGCGTGCCGCGCAGCGGTACCACTATCCAGGCTTTTGCCGGGTTGACCTGACGCATTGGGTACCAGGGTGACCGGAGGGTGCCGGTACCGCTGCCGCCGGCTATGTCGTCATGCCAGATCGAACCGATCGGCGCCGGTGTCGAGTCGTCGGGTAGTGGTGCCGCCCGCATGTCGCCGGTCAGTTCGGCGGCCCCGCCGGCCGGCCCGAGACCAGACTGAACATCGGTGAGTACCTGCACCGACGCAGCGAGACCACACGGCCGGCCGGTGAGGGCTCGCAGGTTCATCAGCGCTACCGACGTGCCCGGGAACTGGCGCAGCGGCGCGATGGTGAATACGAGCAACATCAGCGTCACCCCCAGGCCGGTCGCGGTGGCCAGCACGACCCGATCCGGGCCCCACCGCCGCAGCCACCACCAGCCCACCGCGGCGACAGCCAGCCACAGCAGTGGGTTGCGCAACGTCAGCGGTCCCAGTGCTGGCGCGAGCAGGCTTTGCATGTACGGGGTATCGACGAGGACGTGGTTACCGAAGGGCTGCCCCCAGTCCGAGAAGGGACGCCACAGGTTGGGGCCGGCGAAGGCCACCGATACGGCGGCCACCAGAGCGCCCGTGCTGATAGCCAGTGGCGCGGCACCGACCCGGTGTGGCAGCGGGGATCGGATCAACGCTGCGGCGAGCAGCACGGTGGCCGGCGCGGCGATCGCCCCGAAATGGTTCACCCATTTCGTCGGGGTGAGCGCCAAGGTGACCAGGCCCAACGCGGTGATGGCCGCCGCGGTGCCGAGCAGTCGGCCACTGCGCCCCGCTGTGCCGGCCCGCCGCCCTGCCCGCAAGGCCACCGCGAAGAGCACGGCCAGGGTGAGCAGCACCGGCATCCGCTTGCCCCAGGCCCCCCGTTCATCGCCCACCAGCAGGTTCGCGTAGTGCAGGTATTCGTCGTACCAGGCGTTCTGCCTGTAGTACCAGCGGTGCACTGCGACCGATTCCAGCACGTCGCCCAGGGTGGCGTCGGCGAAGGCCACCGGGATCACGATCGAGGTGGCCGCACCGGCCAGCAGCACCGCAGCGAGGCGATTGCGCACCGTTGTGGCCCGCCACCACCGCCACAGCCACGGCAGGCACAGCACCAACGGGGCAGCGGCCACCACGCCGGTGGGGGAGGCCGTGACGGTGAGCGCGGCCAGCGCGGCGGCAGTGGCGAACACCCCCACCGAGCGCCGCTGCCGGGCCAGCTCAGCGAGCACGAACACTGCCGCGGTACCCAGCGCGATCAGTGGTTCGGGGCGCAGTGTCATGCCGTAGGGCAGCCACCACAGCAGGTATGCCGCCGCCACCGCCCACGGAACGGCGTTCACATAACCGGTGTTCTGCCGCCACGCCACCCGGCCCAGCCCCGTGGCGACCAGCACCCGAAGCAACGCGTAGCTCGCCAACCCGTAGCCCAGCGGCAACAGCCGCATCCAGGCCAGGCTCCAGTTGTCGGCCAGGCCACCCCAGGCTTGCATGACGTACTGGCTCGCGGAGAACGGGTTCTCGGTGACGTTGAACTGGTAGATGACGTTGCCGATGTAGCCCGACTGCATCGCGTTGCGGGCCATCAGCAGGTACCACGAGTCGTCGATGTTGAGCGGCCCTATCGCCACCCAGGCCAGTGACACTGCCACCACCACAGCATCGGCCCACGATGGGCGCGGCCGGACCAGGCCGGGCCCATCGCCCCGCCACCACCGCCAGGCGAGCACGAGCAGCGCCACCAGCGTGAGACCGTGCGCGATCAGCAACACCGTCTTCAGCGACGTGGGGACCGACTGGTATCGCGCGTCGGTGTGCAGCTGCACCGACAGGCGAGTGGTTCGCGCGAGGGCATCGGTCTGCAGTTCGGCGACTTGCGGCGTCAGCAGGTCCGCGCGGTTCGCGACCTCAGCGCCCTCACGCGACACTCGCAGCCCACCGCGATCGGCGGCGATCTGGTAGGTGCAGTCTCCTGGCGGTAGCGGCTGGCGCAACACCTCGGCGCCGGAGGCGGTGACGGTCACGATTCCCCCGGTAGTGGCCACCACCAGGCCTTGGCCCGGGGTGGTGCCCACCTCGGCGGGCAACGTGCGCAGCGCCTCCCCGCCGGCCGGACGGGTATCCAGAGCCTGCAGCGTGGCGCAGGGCACCGTCGCGGTGAGCTGCAGCGGGCGGTAGGGGGACAGCGGCAGCACCGTCGAGATGGGCGGCTGCCCGGCGCGTGGCCAGCTCACCACCGGGTCGTCGGCCGTCACCGGGGCGAGCATCACGAGGATCCCGAGCAGGCCGGTGACCAGAGCCAACGCGGCGATTGCCCACCCCACCCAGGGTCGGCTCCGGGCATCGGGAATCACCGCGGCAGCTTATGGGCGCTAGCCTCAGCCCCCGGCGAGGGGCCATCGGCACAGCGCGAACACGCGGTACCGCTATCGTCTCCGCGCTCGGGCTGCGGCCCTGCTCTGCTGTCGTTGAACTCCGACATCAGCGCTGTCGGACCCACTTGAGCAGCGCTGATGTCGAACTCGACGCACCTAGCGCTGTCGTTCAGCGGATGATCTGCACGGGAATATCGAGATCGAGATCGGCCCAGGCGGCGTCTGCGGTGACCGTGGTGAGGTCCAACCGGCTACCCAGTGCCAGGCAACATCGGTCGGCCAGGGACAGACCTGCTGCGCGGGTGCGCGACCAGAGGTTAGCGGCGGTCACCGCGTCGGCTTCGGTGAGCGGCTCAACCTGTATCCCCAGAGTGCGCAATCGACTGGTGATCCGCTCGGCGTCGACGCCGCGTTGGTGCAGTTTCTGGCAGGCTTCGGACCAGTTCGGCGCAGACATGATCGCGGTGGGCAGCAGCGGGTGCACCACCTCGGCGCCCGGTTCGCCACGCAGCCACGCGAGGAGTGCGGAGGTGTCCAGAACCACCTTCACTGCTGATCCTCGCGGGTTGCTTGCGCGCGGCGGTCGGCGATCAGCTCCTCGACCGCTGATCCTTCGCCGGCCCACGCCGAGGCGACCTCGCGGCGAATGCGGTCAGCGAGTTGCTCGCGGGTCTCGATCATCACGCGCCCGTCCTCCAGATACGCCACCAGCGGGACCCCGGCTTCGATACCGGCAGCCTGCCGTATCGACGCTGGGATCGTCACACCACCCTCGTCGTTGACGGTCAGCTCCGCACCAACGTGATCAGACGTGCTCTGGGACACCTACCGGAGCATAGCCGCCATGATCGACAATGGGCAGTGACCGATTCATCTTCATCGATAGTCACCGTGGTAGCTCTTGGCAGCCAGCGTGGGTAGCCGCGTCCAGCCGGCTCGGCGCAGCTGATCGACGTGCAGGTCGACCAGGCCGACCGGGTGGTCGTAGATGACTCGCTCGACCCGTCCCCAGGGCAGGCTGGGTGCGCCAGTGGGCACCAGCCGGGTGGGTATCCGGACGGTGGTAGCGGATCGGCCCACCGGCACCTGGGTGCCGCCCCGCAACAGCTCGAACCCGAGATCGAGGAACCCCCGGCCGAACCCTTCGTCACTGAGCACCAGGATCTCGGGTGCCCGCGTGATGCCATGCTCGACGCCGACCTGGTCGAGGCACGGCAGCAGGGTCGCGGTGAGCTGGTCGACATATACCGGCTGGCCGGCGGTCAATGCCGTCAAGGGGCGCCAACCAGCCAGCCGGGGCTGGCCTACCGCAAGCCGGTTGTCGGCGCTGGTCACCCGCTCGTGGATCACCAGCCGCACGCTGGTCGGTCGCCGAGTGCCGAGCTGGTCGAGGGCGACGGCCGCCTGTTGCCACTCGGTCTGGGGCGTCGTGTGATCCACTGTCAGCGCCACGTTGCCCGCCACGTCGGGGTCCGCTCCGGCAGTGGTGGCGTACTCCATGGCCAGCTTCTGGCCGGTCCGGGCGCCGAGTACCGGGATCAGCAAGGTGGTGCCGCCCTGTGCGGACAGGGCGAACCAGGACGTCACGAGCAGGCCCCCTGGCTTGGTCAGCCGGCCGGTGTCCGGGTGGGTCTCGTGGTCGCTGCCCACGCCCGGTGTGACGACGTCGTGCCAGACCAGCGTGTCCGGGGCCGGCAGGGGTACCGGCGAGGGACGGCCTGCGGCGGCGGCGAACGCGCCGTAGCGCGACGCCGGCCCAGCGGGCACCGGTTGGGCCGGGGTGTCGAGGAGCACCTGGGCATGGTCGGCCAGTGCGCACGCCTGGCCCTGCGCCGACTGCAGCATGGCGGAGGCGACCGACCAGCCGGGGTACTGGCGCAACGGTGCCCACACGAACACGATGACGGTCATCGCCACGATCGCGGTCGACCCGGCGATCAGTACCGCCCGGTCGGGTGTCAGCCCGGTTTCCCGGCCGCGGCGGCGCCACCACCGCAGCCCCCAGGCCACCGCCAGTGCTACCGCCACCCACACCAACGGGTTCGCCAGCTGCACGGGCCCCAGCTTCGGTCGCACACTGACCAGGTCAACGCGATCCTCGGCCAAGGTGAGGTGGTTACCGAAGGGCTGGCCCCGATCGGAGTAGGGCCGCCAGATGTTCGGTCCGGCGAAGCTCCACGACACCGCACCGATCACCAGCGCAGTCCCCGCGAGCGCCAGCCTTTTCGTCGAGAAATGCAACGGGGAGCGCAGCAGCGCCGCGGCGAGTAGCAGTGTCGGAGCCGCGGCCGCTGCCCCGAAATGATTGACGAACTTGGTGGGCGTCGGTGCGAGCAGCACCAGGGCCAGTGCTGAGCAGGCCGCGCTGCTTACCAGCAGCCGGCGCAGCGGGTCGTCGCCTCCGGTGCCTCGGCGGCGGGTGTGCGCCATCGCAACCAATGCCAGCACCGCGATGGTGAGCACAACCGGGGCCCGACGGGCCCACTGGCTGGAGTCCTTGAAGCTGAGAATCGTCAGGTAGTGGACGTATTCCTGGTACCAGGGGAAGGCCTGGTAGTACCACTGGTGCACGGCGGTGGCCTCCAGCACGTCGCCGAGCGTGGCGTCGGCGCAGCCCACCAGCACCAGGCTGGTGCCGGTGGCGACCAGCACCAGCAGCGCGGCTACTCGAGCGATGGTGCGCTGGGCATGCAGCCAGGCCCATAACCACGGTAGGGCCAGGACCAGCGGGGCCGCAGCCACCAGCCCGGAGGGGGAGACCGTCATCGCCAGCACGGCAGTCGTGGTTGCCGCCGCCAGCACGCCGACCGAGCCGCGGCGCCGGGCCAGTTGCGTCAGCAGCAGGGTCGCCGCGGCGAGCAGCACGATCAGCGGCTCCGGGCGCAGCGTCATCCCGTAGGGCAACCACCACAACAGGTACGCCACCAGCAGCGCCCAGGCGGCCCTGGGGGTATCCAGCTCTGGACCGGAGCCGGTGGCCAGCAGCAGTCGCAGCAGCAGCCAGGTAACCAGCCCGTAGATCAGCGGCACCAGCCGCAGCCAGGCCAGCCCCCATCCCGCCCCGAAAGATTGACCCCCGAGAAATTGACCCAGTGCACCCCACGCCTGCAGCACGTACTGGCTGGACAAGAAGGGAGTCTCCGAGGCGTTGAACATGTAAATCGCGTTGCCGACCGAGCCGGAGGGATGGGCGCCGCGGGCCATCAACGCGTACCACGAATCGTCGAAGTTCGTCGGGGCCAGCAGCACCCACAGTCCAGAGACGGCGGCCAGCACAGCGTCGGCCATCCGGGGCCTGGGATACCGGATCGGTGCGGGTTGGCCCGCCCACCAGCGCCAGGCCAGTCCCAGCAGGATCAGCAGCGCCGTGGCACAGACCAGCAGCAGGCCGATCTTCAGCGCCGTGGGGGTGGACTCGTATCGAGCATCGGGATGCAACGACACCGCCAGATCCGTTGCCGCGCTGTGGCCCTCCAGGTCGGTGCTCAGCTCGCTGACCTCGGGAACAGGCACCGCCCCGTTGGCCCGCACCGCCCCGTCGCGCAGCACCCGCACCCCACCGCCGTCGGCCAGTACCCGGTAGGTGCAGCCAGCGGTGGTGGGCAGCTTTTCCCGAACCAGGGACCTACCAGATGCGCTGACCTGCAAGAGGCCACCGCGCATGGCGACGACCAGGCCCTGACTGAGGGTGCCCGTCTTGCCTGCGCTGGCGGGCAGGGTGCGCAGCGCCTCGCCGCCACCGGGCCGCTGGTCCAGCGCGGCCAGCGCGGTGCACGGCACTCGGGCGTCCAGGCTCAACGGTCGGTAGGGCACCAGCGGCAGCACGGTCGAACGAGGCGGCTGACCAGCCCGTGGCCAGCTCACCACGGGGTCGTCGGCGACTACCGGGGCCAGCAACACCCCGATCGCTGCCATCAGCGTCAGCAGCGCCAGACCGGCCAGCACTGCTGCTTGCCGGCGGGGCACCTGCCAACTCCCGGTGCGCTGCGGGGCAGGGGCCGCGGCCGGATGGGACGTCTCGACCGCGCTGCGGGCCACAAGGTGATCCTGGATGACGGTGCGGAACAGCCAGCGGGCGGGCGACGATGGAGCGCGGGACGTGTCGGGCACCGGCACTGGCGCAGGGTAGTCCGGCAGTACCGGTGGTCCGTGCAGGTACCCTGCTCGGACCAGGAGTCCTCCAGATGGAGGGGCTCCAGGCAAAAGCCTCGAAGGAGTGCCGCCCTTGGTCGCCCCGCCCGCACCGCCCGCGGCGCCGCTTCGCCTGTCCACCCAGCTGACCCGCTTCGTGCTGGTCGGCGCGGTCGCGTTCGTCGTGGACCTCAGCTGCTACCAGGCGCTGCTGGCGATCGGGCTGTGGGTGCATCTTGCCAAGGCGTTGGCGTTCATCGTCGGCACCACCACCGCTTACCTGATCAATCGGCGGTGGACGTTCCAGGGCAAGGGAGGCCGGTCGGAGTACGCCTCGATCGTGGCCCTGTACGGGATCACCTTCGTCGTCCAGGTGGGGATGAACGCGGTGATGCTCGCGCTGCTGCCGCCGTTTCGCGGTGAGTTCACCTGTGCCTTCGTCGTCGCTCAGGGTCTCGCCACGGCGATCAACTTCATCGTGCAGCGCACCGTGATCTTCCGCCGCTGACGCTGCCGCAACCCCTGTTGTCATAGCGCCGCGACAAGCTGTCACAACCCAGAAGGGTGGTGGAGCAGCCGACGCGCCGCGCCATAACGTATGCGCCGCGCCGTGGTATCACTCGCATGGAGCATACCAATGGTGGCACAATGAGACATGCGGGTTCGGGACCCCCAGCCGGATCCGCCGCCCCCCGCGGAACACCTCCCCCTCGTTTCCGCGGGGGGCCCTCTCATGTACTCCCACCCTGATGTACCCCACCGCGGCCCTGCGGCCCGCGGGGCTCGGGGTCGGGTCGGGGAGGGCAGTCAGCGGCCTAGCTGGGAGATGGTTGCTGTTTGGCTGCCGCTGCGCAGCGGTCCGGGGGACCACCAGCCGGGGCGGACGGTGGTGCCCGTCTGCAGGGTGGGCGCCTCCGTGGTGGGTACCCGGGGCTGGATGACCATGAGCTTGCCCCAGTCGGTGTCCCAGTTCTCCTTCAGGTAGGTCGGCTGCTCCTGCTGTGTCGCCAGAATCTGCAGCCAGCCGATCGGACCGCCGGCGTCCCGCGATGACCAGGTCCTGCTGTACTCGGTCAGTAGTTCGTCGGGCAGCAGCCGGTACGCGGGCACCTCGGCGATGCCGTTGCGGATCGCGAAGGGCCGCACGCAGGGGTGCACGAATCCCACCGGCCAGTCCAAGAACACCGGGGGAGTCGGCGCGACGAGGTCGGTGAGTGAGCTCAGCACCGGAACCCGCGGGGCGGAGAACGCCAGCCAGCCCTCGTCGGTGACGTCGGCGTCGGTGGCGATCAGCCGCACGGCGTCCGCGCCGGCGGCCCGACCGGTCAATCCGAGGCGGTAGTCGCGCCAGCCGGGAGCGTTGGCCGTGGCCCGGCCGCCGATCGGAGTCTGGTCGATCACCCGGAACCCGCGATCGGCGCGGCGGGCGAACTCGGCGACCAGCGGTGTGGTGGCGGACAGTTTTCCGGCGACGGCGATCACCACAGGTGCCTGACCCTCGCGAGCAGCCGCTGGCAGCGCATACCACTCGGTACGCAGGTTCCCGGTGCCGGGACTGTCGGGGGAGAAGCTGGACCAGATCGGAATCGCGGTGCCACCGAGTCCCGACGGTGGCGTATCGATGGGGTTGTTGTCGTCGTTGCCCAGTTTCGGAAGACGGTCGCCTCTCGTGCCGGCAACCTGGCCGCCGGCTTGATCCGACCCCGCTGTGTCCTGCCCCGGATTAGTCGCCGAGGGACTGCTGGGGGCGATCTGGCTGAGGGGGAAGCGGTTGACGTCGAAGCCTCGCTGCAGCGGGATGTCTGCCAGCAACGTTCCATGCAGCGGGCGTAGCGCACCGGCGCGTCGGTCCGGCTCCACGGACACCGCATCGGTGAGGTTGCAACTGTGTCCGGTGATGTGGGCGATGTTGGCGGCGGCCATGCTGTAGCCGTCGCGCTGTTTGTGCATGGCCTTGACCATGGCGCCGACCTCGGCGAGCACCAGCAGTCCGCAGAACACCGCAATCGGGGCTGACCCGATCCGAAGCGCCCGCCGGCGCCCGTTGTGCCGGTCCGGTACGGGTGGCGGGGGCTCACCCGGCTCGTGCCGCAACCCCTCGATCACCGCGATCAGTGCGGCCAGCACGGCACCCACGATCAGCAGCGTGCTCGCTTGCACACCATGTATTGACGGTGGCTTGTCGAACCAGGGGACCCCGTACTGCGAGACGTACCAGGGTGCGTTGGGCCCGGTCGCGGACATCGCCAGGATCACCAGCAGACCGGACAGGAACCACCACCGGTTGCGCGCCGAGCGCAGCACACTAGAGCTGGTCGTCAGCGCGGTGAGCGCGGCCAGCGCGGCGCCGACCGATGCCAACGCCCCGAAGTGATGTGTCCACTTGGTCGGAGTCAGCGCCAGCAGGGCCAGCGACGCCCCCGCGGTGCCCATCAGCCGCCTACTCGGACCCAGGCCGGCGCCGGGGATGCCGCCGCGACGCAGTTGCACCACCAGGGTGGTGCCCAGGCACAGCAGCAACAGCAGCACCGGGAACCGGCGGGCCAGTGCTCCGTCCGGAACGTCGCTGAACAACCACTGGTAGCGATAGGGTTCCTGGAACCAGGACAGACTGGGTCCGATCTCAGTGCGGACCCGGGTGGCCTCCAGCACCCCGGCCAAGGTCTGATCGGCAAAGATCACCACAAGGACCAACAGACCGGCGCCGAACACCGGACCCAGCACAGCCACCCGGCCGGAGACCGCGGTGTGCTGGCGCAGCAGCCGCACCAGCGGTCGCACCGCCACCAGGAATGGTGCGACCGAGATGAACCCGGTCGGCGTCGCGGCGACGGTGAAGGCGGCCACAAGCAGGCCCAGCGCCAGCGGCAGCACCCGCCGGGTGGCCACCGCGCGTTCCACCGCGCACAGCACCAGTAGCGAGCCGATGGCCACCACCGGCTCCAGCCGCAGTCCGTTGTTGTAGGGCAGCCAGAAGGCCAGGAACACCGCGGCAGCGGCCCAGCCGGCAGCGGCGCTGCGGCGGACCTCCCGGCCCAGCCGGGGTAGCACCTCGCGGCTGATCAGCATCCAGCTGACGCCGCCCATCGCGAAGGCGGGCAGCCGCAGCCACGGTGGCACCGTGCTGATCTGTGACCAATGTGCGTAAAGCTCATACGGCCAGCCGAAGGGCGCTTCAGGGACGTTGAACCACCGGTAGTAGTTGCCGATGTAGCCCATCTCCGCGCGGGTGCGGATCATCGTGAGGATGTAGCCGTCGTCGGAGGTGATCCCGCCGATGACCACCCACACCGCCAGCACCGCGAGCACCGTGGCGTCCCGCCCGGTGGGGCGCCACCAGCCTGAAGGCAGCAGCCGCGGCGCCCGGCGGCCGATCCGCCGGTCCAGCCGGTGCAGCAGGATCAGGCTGAGCAGGACGGCCAATACCGCGGCCGCTATTGCGGCGAGTTTCAGCGGATGGGGCACGGACTGGTACCGGGTGTCGGCGGTGATCTGCACCGATAGCCCCGTCACGGGGTCCCGCTTCTCATCGATCCCCGTGTAGATGCCGGTCACCTGGGGCCGGACGTCCTGATCGACCTTGACGAACCGGGTCGCGCCGGCCGTGGCTGTGGTGCCCTTGGCGCTAGAGGTGACCTTGATCAGGCACTGCTCGGCGGCGGGCGGGATGGTGTTCAGCTCCATCTTGCCCAGCGCCTGACCGCGGCTGATCAGGATCAGCTTCCCGTCCGTGATCTGCAGCACCATGCCCACCGCCGCGCCGTCCGTCGATCCGGGCGGGGTCGTGGAGAGCAAGGATGCCGGTTGGGTCGAGCGTGCGTTGACCGAAGTGGCCGCGGCGCACGGGACCGTCGCGGTCAGGTTCTGTGGCTGGAAGGTGACCAGCGGGGCGTTGACCGGGGCGACGTGTCCCGCGCGCGGCCAGGTGATCACGGTGGTGTCCTGGATCACGGGCAGCAGCGGTACTACCACGGCGAGCAGCGCGCCGAGTAGGCCGAGTACCGCGGCGGCTAGCCCGAGCAGGCGGGATCCCCACTTGGTCCCGCCACCGGCGGGATGATCCTCGGCGGCCCCGTCAGCGTCCTTGTCGGAGCGCGCGGATCGGCGTGAGATCTCGATGTGCCCGGAGGTCAGCACTCGCAGGAGGCTAGACCAATGGGACTAGCCCCGGAGCACCTGTCCCCGGACTTTAAGAGGCGCTGACCGGATCGTTACTTTCCCTGCACCGTGACTTGCGCGCGCTCAGGCCGATAGAAGCGTTCGGCCCGGCCTTGGCGAAGTAGCGTGAACCACCGGCGGAACGCTCGCGCGTCTCGTTTGGTAATCAGGAAATAAAGCCCGAATCGGAACACCTCGAGCATTCCGATCCGGCGCATTCCGGGCTGCGACAGCAGGTAGCCGCGGTTGCGGTAGGTGTAGTACCGCTTGACGTCGTCGACGGGGTCCTGGGCATGGAAGTGCCCGCGCAGCATCGGCTTGAACTCCGCTGAGCCGTCAGGGTGCGCATAGGAGGCCCGCAAGGTCGTGCCGAACCGCAGCCCCGAGCGGACCACCCGGCGGTGCACCTCCACCTCGTCGCCCCGGATGAACAGCCGGTAGTCCGGCACACCGACGACGTCGAGTGCGTCGGCGCTGAACAGTGCACCGTTGAAGAAGCTGGCGATACCGGGCAGGAAATCGGTTCCCAGCTCGCTACGCATCCGTTTCCAGGTCAGTCCCCGGCGCATCGGGAAAGCCAGCCGCTCCGGGTCGTCGATGTTGACCACTACGGGGGAGATCACCGCAAGGTCACGCCGTTTGGCTTCCTCAAGCAGCGTCTGGAGCACCCGGACGTCCGCAGGCCGCCCATCGTCATCGGCCAGCCACACCCAGTCCGCGCCGAGCGCGAGGGCGTGCAGGATGCCCAGCGCGAAGCCCCCCGCACCGCCGAGGTTGCGCAACGAGGGAAGGTAGGTGGAGGGGATCGCGCAGTCCGCGACCACCTCCTCGGCCGGGTCATCCGGCCCGTTGTCCACCACCACCAGGTGATCAGGAAGCCGAGTCTGCTCAGCGATGACCGCGAGGGATTTCCCCAACGACTCCCGCCGATGCCGCGTCACCACGACGGCGATCACCCGTGTCATCTGCGGCCCACCGCATCGGCGATCACCGGACGGCTCCAGCAACGGGAGTGAGGGGATCGGCGGAATCTTTGCCTTTGTAGTGCGAGAGGATTTCACGGAGCTCGCCCCGCTCGCGGATCTCTCCGTGGTCCAGCCACAACGCCGAGGTACACAACTCGACGAGGAACTCGTCGGAGTGTGAGGCGAACACCAGGATGCCCGACCGCTCGACCAGGGCGGTGAGCCGAACCCGGGCCTTCTCCAGGAACGCCGCATCCACCGCGCCGATGCCCTCGTCCAGCAGCAGGATCTCCGGATCGATGCTGGTCACCACGCCCAGCGCCAGGCGTACCCGCATGCCCGTCGAGTAGGTGCGCAACGGCATCGACAGGTAGTCGCCGAGCTCGCTGAACTCAGCGATCTCCTCGGTGCGGGCCTCCATCTGCTTACGGCTCATGCCCAAAAACAGCCCCCGGATGATGATGTTCTCGTAGCCGGAGATCTCCGGGTCCATGCCGACGCCGAGGTCGAAGACTGGCGCGACCCTCCCCACGATGTGCGAGCTGCCCCTGGTCGGCTCGTAGATTCCGGACAGCAGCCGCAGCAGGGTCGACTTCCCAGCTCCGTTGTGCCCGATCAAGCCCACCCGGTCGCCGTGCCGCAGTGACACGGTGATGTTCCGGAGTGCCTCGATGATCGGTACTTTGGAGTCGATCCCGATCTTGCCGCCGGCTCGTCCCACGGTGCCCAGCAAGGCCTTCTTCAAAGATCTGGTCTTCGCGTCGAAGATCGGGAAATCGACGCAGGCGCCGCGCACGTCGATGGAGACCATTGTGTTATCACACCCAGTAGGAGACTCGGGCCCGGTAGTTGCGCAGGACCACCAGCGCTGCTACCCACCCCACCACAGTGATGGCCAAGGCCACCACCCAGTGCCGGAGTTCGAAGGACTGACCGATCATCGGCCGCCGCAGGATCTCGACGAAGTGCAGGAAAGGATTGAGCTCAGCCAGCCGGGCGCGCTCAGCGACGGCGCCACCGGCTCGCCGAAGCTGTTCGTAATCCCAGACGATCGGCGTCATGAAGAACATCAGGGTGACGATGCTGCCGGTCACCGGCGGCACGTCGCGATATCTGGTAGCGATGACGCCGATCAGGATCGCCACCCAGGTTCCGTTGAGCACGATCACAGCCAGCGCCGGCAGTGCCAGCAGGCTGCTCCACCCGAATGACCGAGGAAAGATCAGGATCAGGGCGAGCCACACCAGTGCGTTGTGCCCGAAGAACAGCAGTTGCCGCCAGACCAATCGGAAGACGTGCACGCTCAGCGGCGCGGGTAGGTGCTTGATCAGTCCCTCGTTGCGGATGAAAACTTCAGCGCCCTCGTTGACACAGGCCGCCATGAACTGCCAGATAATCAGGCCGACGGCCAGGTAGGGCAGGAAATAGTGCAGTTCCTGACGGAATAGTGCCGCATAGAGGATTCCCATCCCCAATGCCTGGATGGCCAGGCTGATCGTGATCCAGATTGGTCCGATCACCGAGCGCCGGTAGCCCTGCTTGATGTCCTGCCAGCCCAGATGGCCCCACAACGGGCGCTGCTGCCACCCGGCCCGCAGATCACCGACCGCACGGCCCCAGCTCCGGGATGGGAACCCCGGAGCCCGGCTGATCTCGGGCGCCGTCGCGGTGTCCTGCACGATCCGTGAGGGTACTCGAATGGCAGCCGCGCCTATGGCTGCGCACCCATCACCTGAGACCCGGCTGCCAAGGTCTGGTGGAGTCCCATGTCCTGGGATCCCGGTATGAGATTCGCCATCAGCTAGCGGAGGCGGTTTAGAGGTACTGGCCGGTGCCGCGGCCCCCGTGCTCGGCCGGTTGCCCGCTGGGCGGTTGCATTCCGGGTGAGATCATGCCGGAGGGCAGGCCGCGCCGCATCTGGTCCAGCTGCACCCGGGCGGCCATCTGTTGCGCGAACAGGGCGGTTTGGATGCCATGGAACAGGCCTTCCAGCCAGCCGACCAGCTGGGCCTGCGCGATTCGCAGTTCGGCGTCGCTTGGGGTGACGTCCTCGCTGAACGGCAGGGACAGCCGCTCGAGCTCGTCGCGCAGTTCTGGAGCGAGGCCCTGTTCGAGCTCGCGGATCGAGGAGGCGTGGATTTCCCTCAGCCGGTTGCGGCTGGCGTCATCCAGCGGCGCGGCGCGCACCTCCTCCAGCAGCTGCTTGATCATGCTGCCGATCCGCATCACCTTGGCGGGCTGCTCGACCATGTCGGAGACGTCCTGCCCACCGCGCTCGTCAAGAGTGCCGGTGGCGACCGGCTGGCCGTCCGGCCCGAGGACGATCACCTGCTCCTGAGGTTCACTCATGGCTCCATCTTGCGCCCCCCACCCGCGTGTGTCGCGCCGTGCTGCCCGGTGTGTCGCTCCGTGATGCCCGAACGGGATTCTCTCAGCCGCCGGTGGTCAGCAGGACCTTGCCAACCACGCCGCCAGCCTCGAGCATCCGGTGTGCCTCCGCGGCCTGTGCCAGCGGCAGGATCGCATGCACCACGGGCTTGACCCGACCGTCGCCGAACATCGGCCACAACCGGGCGACGACGTCTGCGCACAGGGCAGCTTTTCCGTGTGGGCCCTCCACCGGGCGCCCGCGCAGCCCGATAGCCGCCACGCTGGCCCGCTTGGGCAACAAGGCCGCGAGATTCAGCTCCGCGGTGGTGCCACCCTGCAGGCCGATCACCACCAGCCGCCCGTCCGGGGCCAGGGCCCGGAGGTTGCGGGTCAGGTAACTGGCGCCCATGTTGTCGAGGATGACGTCGGCGCGGCCGGTGAGCTCCTCGGCGAAGTCCTGCTCGCGGTAGTCGATCAAGATCTGCGCGCCCAACTCCGCACAGCGGTCCAATCGCGCCGCCGACGCGGTCGTCGCAACCTGCGCGCCCAACGCCCGGCCGACCTGAATCGCGTGCGTGCCGATCCCCCCGGAGCCGCCGTGCACCAGCAGTAGCTCCCCGGCGGCCAGCCCAGCGTGACGTACCACGGTCGACCACACGGTGCAAGCCACCTCGGGCACCCCGCCGGCGGTCACCACATCGATGCCCGGCGGCAGTGGCATCACCTGCCCGGAGGGTGCCGCGACCCGCTCGGCGTACCCCCCGCCCGCCAGCAGCGCACACACTTGATCACCGACCGCGAATCCGGTCACCCCGTCGCCAAGCTCGGCGACCGTGCCCGCACACTCAAGCCCGAGGATCTCGCCGGCCCCGGGTGGTGGGGGATACCGGCCCTGCCGTTGCAACAGGTCGGCCCGGTTGACGGAGGTCGCGGCGACGTCGATCAGCACCTCGCCGGGCTCTGGTTTGGGGTCGGGCTGCTCGACCAGGGTCAACACTTCCGGGCCGCCGTACTCAGTGATCGTGATCGCACGCACGTGCCCGACGGTAGTCGCTGCGACCGTGGCACCGTTGCAGCCATGGCTGATCCACCACCAGACCCATGGCCGTTCCGGCATCTGGTGCTACGCACCCCGCGTCTGACGCTGCGCCCGATCGACGATGAGGGTCTGTACGAGCTGGCGGAGCTGGCGTTGCGCGGCATTCACCC
>DASYMC010000270.1:0-2312 GCA_036009255.1 Pseudonocardiaceae bacterium | reverse complement strand
CCCGCTCCGCGCACCGGCTGATCCTGCACCTACCGCGGGACTGGCCCTGGGAACCCGCGCTCGACGAACTGTTCGCTCACGCCCTGCACGACCCCGTCCCCGCAACGGCCTGACCACCCGCCCGGCAGGGCTCAACCGGAGGCCACAGTGGAAAAGCCGGGCAGACCGGACGATCACCCACGCTCCAGAACCCGGCTACTACCTTCAAGATTAACTCTTGGAGCTAAGCAACGGCGCGGTGGATCCAGGCTCAGTGGGAGAGCGTCCCTTGGCGGAGGTCGGTGAGATCGAGGGGCTGGTGTCAAACTCGGAGAACCCTTGCAAGGGTTGCAGTGTCGATGAGCTGGGCAACCTTTCATAGCCAGTCACTAATGATTCATTCGGAGAAGAATCCTATGTTTGAAGTTGGGGTTCCCGTTGGTCGACCACTGGTATAACGTCACCCACTGGTCACCTGAACTCCTTGGTGACCGCCCCGCTCGTTAACACCATTTCGGGCGCAGCTTCCATACGCGACACCCGCTCGACTGGTCGACCACCGGTGGTGTGGTGATCGTTGCGTTGCCGAGCTGCTCACGGCACCCATCATCTGAGTCGCTGTGTTGGCCACCGTGGCCGGATGTGGGCCCGTAGCGCCGCTCTTGGCCCCACCCGCGAAACGAGCCGGGAGCACACGATGAGCGGTATCCCGCACTGGACCTTGATTCTCCTGGATTGGCTCAGCTTTTGCGGGCACCGGCTGATGATGCTCACCAGGCTGCACGACAGCCCACTAAACCGGATCTGCCTGCCTTGTTGCGCTCGGTGGGCCCCCCGATGAGCCGCCAGCATCCCGGTGAGAGCTACCGGCACGCCATTGACGCCCGGCGTCCTAGCAAGTACGGCGGCGGTACCTGCACGGTGTTGGTGCGGCGCATCGACGGCCGGGTCGAGCTGCTGTTCCACGCCTGTCCCGAAACCGGCGCGGTCATGACCCCGGCGCAGGCCCTCGAGATCGCTGCGGCGCTCACCGAGGCGGCCAAGAACCACTGAGCTTGCACCGACGACCCGGCTTCCCGCTCGTCGACCCCACCGCGTCCGTCGTGTCCGCGGTGACCTAGTGACCGGTGCTCGCATGGCAATTCCCTACAGGAATGACCCCAGACGTAGAACATACAGCTGCGCCGTGGGCGGGTGAATAAGGGGCTTACACCTCTAATGATTAGGCACGGACAACATAGAACATGTGCAATTGTCTGAGTGTGCATTTAACTGAGCATATGCAACTGCAGTGGAGTCGACCAACGCGCACCCGTCGGATGCGCTTTCGATTTTGGCTCTTAAAGGATATTTTCTCCGAAGTGCGTCGCTCACGGACTCCCGCAGATGGGAGGCCGATATGGACGTTCGGCGGAAGTCCTGGGAACTCAACCAGGACGAGCTGGAGCGCGTCGCTGTAGGTGACCCGGATCCCACCTCGGATCCGGTGCGGCCAACGGGTATCAAGAGTGTCGGTTCGAGTGGACGGAGAACGTGTCGCCAACCGTGACTCTGCCCTGGTGCTGCACTCGGGAGCTGGGACACCAAGGCCAGCACCTCGCCGGCACGGGCGAGTACGTCGCCGCAGTGCAGGCTTCGTGAGCACTAATCGGAAGATCCTCGAAGGCGAAGCCTCACGACGGCGCTCCAGGAGCCCGAATCACGCACCCATAGCTGCCGCACAAGCAGGACCATTCTCACCCAGAAGAGAAATATCACGACGCTGCCGTATCCGACATGCGTCTGCCGGGATCGTCACACATAGCCGAGTCGCAGAACCTCGATGCGCCGTCAGGCCGATACTGAAATCATCATGCGCTGAATGCACCGACCGGATGCTGATTTACCACGCGCGACACGCCCACACTGTTCTTGATCAGCCTCCGCCATTTCAATAACCACCGGCCACACCAGAGTCTGGGCCAACGTCCACCAACCCACGATCCCGCCACCGTGAGGCGGCTCGACGCCCCGATCTGACGGCACTGAGTCCCCGGTGGGCTGATCAATGAGTACCGACGCGCAGCCTCACCACGTAGAGAACACCGGGTCAAGGTCTCTCATCAAGTTCTGGCACGGCACAGGGGACGCCACACCCTGCCCACCCGCAACAGTTCTCCTGACCGGCCGTCCCGGAGATCTGCCCGCCCGGCGAGGGCAACGGTCGGGCCCTATGGCGGGGACGAATGGCCTGGGGTCGGTGTATCTCCGTGGGCGCTGCCCGTCTCCTCTGTACGTGGCGCCGCGCAAGATCGGCCAGGCAAGGGCCGACTGTCCGCGCTAGGACCGAAGGA
>DASYMC010000269.1:0-1696 GCA_036009255.1 Pseudonocardiaceae bacterium | reverse complement strand
GTACCTGAGCGGGTTGTGGCCGCAGCGAGGACAATCAGCCATGGACGTCGTCGCCGGCACCGGCCCGCCACCGGCCTGGCTGGTCGTGCGCGACAACGGGACGGTGGAGGCCAGCGACGATCTTGAGGTTATGCGGCAGGTCTGGTGCGCCGATGTGGATCCCCAGCGCGCCGCCGACAACATTCGTCGCAAGGTTCCTAAGTCCATCTCCAGCCTTGCCGCTCCGAGCACGGCTCCTGTTCGTGGGCATCCAGTCACGTACATCATCTTGGAGAACGACCAGGTCATCCCGCCGGCAGCGCAAGAACAGATGGCCCACGCCGCCGATCACGTCGTGCGATTGGTCTCCTCGCACCAGGCTATGTTCTCAATTCCGGACAAGCTGGCGGCGGTACTCGCCACCGTGAAGTGATTCCCCCGCTCCACCACTACAGGATTCCCAAGCTGGCGTTGTTGCACTTGGCGAAGCCGAGGCGCGCGAGACCGTTAATCCTCGGTTTGGTCAGATCGCCAGGGCCAGCTCGTCGAAGGCGGCCGCCACCCGCAGGGTCGCTGCTTCGTCAACGCCGAGTTCGTAGTGGCCGCGACGGATGTTCTGGATAAACGCGTATCCGGCGATGATCATCCTGGCTGACTGATCCGTTTTCAGGCCGCGCATCGGCCGCAGGCGCCGCTTCAGCTGCCCGTGATCTGCTTCTATTCGGTTGTTGGCGTAGAGCTCCGTGCAGTGCCAAGCACCCGGGGTTAGCTCATCAAGAACATGCGGGTACACCGCCGCCTTGTCAGTGATGACCTCCACCGGGACGACTTTCGTGGTGGCCAGCGCCCGGGCGAAGAAACACCGGGCCGCACCACCATCTCGCCGCCTGGACACATACACGTCGATGACCTGCCCGAACTGGTCGATCGCCCGGTAGACGTAGCGCCACCGACCGGACACCTTGACGTAAGTTTCGTCGACCCACCAGCGGTCGCCGACACGATGCCGGCGTGGGCGTGCCGCCTCCGCTAGCAGCGGTGTGAAGCGCTGCACCCAGCGAAAGATGCTGACGTGATCAACCTTGATGCCCCGCTCGGCCAGCAGTTCTTCCACATCGCGATAGGACAGCCCGTAGCGCAAGTACCAGCGAACCGCGAGCGTGATCACATCCGGAGGGAAGCGAAACCCCGCGAAGCTGGACCTCAATGCTGGCACTCGACGACAGCGACGACGCATCGACCAAGCCTGCCTGATCTTGCTCTCCACAGACGCAACAGACCCTCACCGCTTCCCGCTCAGCTTCCGCGAGGTCGAAGAAATGATGCTGGAACGCGGGATCGTGGTCAGCCACGAGACCGTCCGGCAGTGGTGTGCCAAGTTCGGCCAGGCCTACGCCAACGCGCTACGGCGGTGCCGTCCTCGCCCGAGGGACACCTGGCACCTCGATGAGATGTACATCAAAATCGCCGGCACGACCCACTACTTGTGGCGGGCGGTGGACCAGCACGGCAACGTCTTGGACATTCTGGTCACCTCCCGGCGGGACACCCAGGCCGCGACCAGGTTCTTCCGCACGCTGCTCACAGCGTTGGAGTACGTGCCCCGGGTGCTGGTCACTGACAAACTGGGCAGCTACCAGGCGGCGCGACGCCGGGTGCTGCGCTCGGTCGAGCACCGCCAATCGAAGTACCTGAATAACCGCGCCGAGAACTCCCA
>DASYMC010000268.1:0-9608 GCA_036009255.1 Pseudonocardiaceae bacterium | reverse complement strand
CGCTACCGACCATAGTGGGCCTTGATGACCGGTGATCGGCAGACCGATAGGCGCTGGGTGATTGGGGTCGGTCACGTTCCACAGGCGGGCGCTCTTGTCGTCGCTTCCCGTGGCCAAGAGGCGGCCGTCGGGGCTGAACGCGAGCGTGCGGCAGATCGTCAGAGCGCGCGTGAGAAGTTCGAGGCGGTCCTCGGCGGCCGCTTGTAGCGAAGCACATTGTTCCACCGATGCTGGCAGGAGGTCACTCATGTATCCATGGGTCGAGAAGAGCCCGGCCTATTTGGAGCGGTGGATTGACGAGCAGGGAGTCGAGCGATCGTCTGTAGTGCGGATCGTCGAAGGCTTGGACCTCAGTGCAGGAGAAGAGATTCCGGAGCACACTATTGGACAGCAGCCGACGATCTTCATTCCGGGTCTTTCGGCTCTGCCATGGTGGGACAACGAACGCTTTTCGTGGCTAACCAAGCTAGAAGCTGCAGCGGCAGATATCACCGGCGAGTTCGAGACTATTGGGGGACTCGCCGTCGACAGAACCGTGCCGAACCCGGCTCACCTCGCAGACAAGGGCAGATGGACGGCGCTCTATCTGTATTACGCCGGCAAGGCTTACCCCAAGAACATCAAGGCGTGCCCGAGAACCATCGAGGCGCTCGAGACGATCCCGGGAGCGACGGGTTGCGGCATGTGCTACTTCTCGATTATGGATCCACACACCCATGTCGCAGCACACACGGGCTACACGAATGCGCACTTGAGATGCCATCTGAGCCTCGTCACGCCAAAGGGTTGCCGTATCCGCGTGGGGAACGAGACGCGGGTGTGGGAACAAGGCAAGGCGTTCGTCTTCGATGATTCTTTCGACCACGAGGTCTGGAACGACAGCGACTCAGGGCGAGCGGTTCTGTTGTTCGATATCTGGCACCCGGACCTGACTGAAGCAGAAGTAGGCGCTCTTTCATACTTGATGGGTGTGTGGAGAAAGCTGCTGTGCCGGAATTTTTGGTCCAGAGAGATGGTTGGAACATAGGCACAACCGAAACGATCGGCCACATCCTGGCCACCGCGTGACCTAGGAGCAAATGCATGACACCGTCCCTGCGCCGTGCTGCCCTCCGCGAGTTGTTGCGCACGGCCGACTTAGACGCTTTGGTGGTCACCAACCTGGTGAACGTGAGCTATCTGACCGGGTTCACCGGCTCGAAGGCCACGCTGGTGGTGCACGCCGGGGACAGTGTTGACGTGGAGTACCGCACCAAGTTTTTCACCGACGGCCGATACACCGATCAAGCCGCCGCCGAAGTACCCGACCTGCCGAGAACCATCTACCGGACGGACACGAAGGCGCTGTTCGAGGCGGCGCTGAAGGACGGGGTGCGACGGCTGGGCTTCGAGTCTGACCACCTCACGGTGGAGTCGTACGACAGGCTATGCGAGTTGGCCGGCGGGCTGGAGCTGCGCGGCGTCGCCGGCTTGGTTCAGAGGCTGCGGGCGGTAAAGGACGATACCGAGATTGGACTGCTGCGCGAAGCCTGCGCGATCGCCGATGCTGCCCTGGCCGAGTTGATAGAGACCGGCGTCCTGCGTGCCGGGCGGACTGGGCGGGAAATCGCCGTCGAGCTGAAGTACTTGATGCGACGGCATGGGGCGGACAACGTGGCGTTCGACTCGATCGTCGCTGCCGGGGCCAACTCGGCCATCCCACACCACCGACCGACTGACGCCGTGCTCACCCTAGGCGACTTCGTCAAGCTGGACTTCGGAGCGGTGCGTGACGGCTACCACAGCGATATCACCCGTACTTTCGTCCTGGGTGAGCCGGCGGACTGGCAGAAGGAGATATACGAGCTGGTGGCGGCTGCTCAAGCGGCCGGAAGGGGAGCCTGCGTGGTCGATGCCGAGCTGCTCGGCGTCGACCGGGCGGCCCGGACGGTGATCACCGAGGCAGGCTATGGCAAACAGTTCACTCACGGTCTGGGCCACGGCGTCGGCCTAGAAATCCACGAGATGCCCGCGTTGTTCGCCACTGCCCCCGGCAGACTGGAAGCCGGCATGACGGTGACCGTCGAACCCGGCGTCTACCTGGCTGGCCGGGGGGGTGTACGCATTGAGGACACGCTCGTGGTTCGCCCCGAGGGAGCCGAGCTGCTCACCCTGACCGATAGGGAACTGCACTGGCTGTAGGGGGCGCAGTCCATGCACTTGGTAAGAAACGACCCGTCCCGGCCGCCGATCGTCGCTCTGTGGACGTGCTAGGGGTGTCCTAGGCATCCTTCTCGTTGGTCGGACCAATAAGATGGAAGAGGTGGTGCCGCGCGGCCCGGTTTGCCGCGTGGTGGCCCCGGCCGCGCATCGAGCCGCCCGGCCGGTTTCGCACCCAGGTAAGGAGACGTGCACGTCCGTGGCTGCTCAGAAGAAGAACTCCTACAGTGCCTCGTCCATCACGGTGCTGGAGGGGCTGGAGGCGGTCCGCAAGCGGCCGGGCATGTACATCGGATCCACCGGCGAGCGCGGCCTGCACCACCTGGTGTGGGAGGTGGTAGACAACGCGGTCGATGAGGCGATGGCCGGCTTCGCCACCCGGGTGGAGGTCACCTTGCTCGCCGACGGTGGGGTGCGGGTCGTGGACGACGCCCGAGGTATTCCGGTGGATGTGCACCCAGTGGAGAAGATCCCGGCGGTCGAGCTGGTGCTGACCAGGCTGCACGCCGGCGGTAAGTTCGACGACAAGTCCTACGCGGTCTCGGGCGGGTTGCACGGCGTCGGCCTAAGCGTGGTGAACGCGCTGTCCAGCGTGCTGGATGTGGAGATCCATCAGAACGGCACGGTGTGGCGCCAGCACTACGAGCGCTCGGTGCCCGGCCCCCTGCGCAAGGGCGAGCACACCAACCGCAGTGGCACCAACATCACCTTCTGGCCGGACCCAGAAATCTTTGAGACCACCACCTACAACGCCGAGACGGTGGCGCGTCGGCTGCAGGAGATGGCGTTCCTCAATAAGGGACTCACCATCGTGTTGCGTGACCAGCGGGTCAATGGCAGCAACGAGACCGAGGACGCCGAGGGCCAGACTGCCCAGGTCAAGGAACGTGTCTTCCTGTACCCGGGAGGTCTGGAGGATTTCGTCAGACACATCAACAACTCCAAGGACCCCATCCACCGCAAGGTGATCGGCTTCGAGGCCAGCGGCGAGGGCATGGAGGTCGAAGTCGCGATGCAGTGGAACGCCGGGTACACCGAGTCGGTCTACACATTTGCCAACACGATCAATACTCATGAGGGCGGCACCCATGAGGAGGGTTTCCGTTCCGCGTTGACTTCCGTGGTCAACCGCTACGCGCGGGATAAGAAGCTGCTCAAAGAGAAAGACGCTGGGCTCTCCGGTGACGACGTGCGGGAGGGTTTGGCTGCCATCCTGTCGGTCAGACTCAAGGAACCGCAGTTCGAAGGTCAGACGAAGACCAAGCTGGGCAACACCGAGGCCAAGTCGTTCGTCCAGCGGGCTTGCAACGAGTGGCTGATCGACTGGCTGGAGCGCAACCCCGCCGAGGCCAAGACGATCATCAACAAGGCGGTCTCGTCGTCGCAGGCCCGGATGGCCGCCCGGCTCGCCCGGGAGCGGGTGCGCCGCAAGTCCGCGGGGGACCTGGGTGGTCTGCCCGGCAAGCTTTCCGACTGCCGGTCCAATGATCCGTCCCGTAGCGAGGTGTTCATCGTGGAGGGTGACTCCGCGGGCGGCTCGGCGAAATCCGGCCGGGACTCGCTGTACCAGGCGATCCTGCCGATCCGCGGGAAGATCATCAATGTGGAGAAGGCGCGGCTGGACCGGGTACTGAAGAACACCGAGGTGCAGGCGCTGATCACCGCGCTGGGCACCGGCATCCACGACGAGTTCGACCTCGCCAAGCTGCGCTACCACAAGGTCGTGCTGATGGCCGACGCCGACGTCGACGGTCAGCACATCCGTACCCTGCTGCTGACGTTGCTTTTCCGGTTTATGCGCCCCCTGGTCGAGCACGGCCATGTGTTCCTCGCTCAACCACCGCTATATAAGATCAAATGGCCACGGTCAGAGCCGCAGTACGCCTATTCCGACCGGGAACGTGACGGGCTGATCGAAGCCGGCCAGGCGCAGGGTCGCAAGCTGCCCAAGGATGATGCGATCCAGCGCTACAAGGGTCTGGGGGAGATGAGTGCCAAGGAGCTGTGGGAGACCACCATGGACCCGACCAACCGGGTCCTGCTCCAGGTCACCCTGGATGACGCTGCGACCGCGGACGAGTTGTTCAGCGTCCTGATGGGCGAGGACGTGGAATCTCGCCGCTCGTTCATCACCCGCAACGCCAAGGACGTCCGCTTCCTCGACGTCTAACCGGTTGGCGCCGAACTGGCCAGGCACCGATGAACACTTCGTGACGTGCGTCCGGGCCGGGTGCACGGTGTGTGACGAGTAGACTGGATTGGTTGCGCGGCACGTCAGTGGCCGCTGAAGGGAATCGACCTCCGTGACCGAGATCACCCTGCCGCCGGACGGAGACCGCGTCGAGCCGGTCGACATCCAGCAGGAGATGCAGCGCTCCTACATCGACTACGCGATGAGCGTGATCGTCGGGCGCGCGCTGCCGGATGTCCGTGACGGGCTCAAGCCGGTGCACCGCCGGGTGCTGTACTCGATGTACGACTCCGGGTTCCGCCCTGATCGTGGCTACGTCAAATGCGCCCGGGTCGTCGGCGACGTGATGGGTAACTACCACCCGCACGGTGACACCGCGATCTACGACACCCTGGTGCGCCTGGCCCAGCCGTGGTCGATGCGCTATCCACTGGTCGACGGCCAGGGCAACTTCGGCTCGCCGGGCAACGACCCCGCAGCTGCGATGAGATATACCGAATGCCGGCTCACCCCGCTGGCGATCGAGATGCTGCGGGACATCGACAAAGAGACCGTCGATTTCGAGCCGAACTACGACGGGCGCACCGAACAGCCCGTCGTACTGCCGGCCCGGATCCCGAACCTGCTGGTCAACGGCAGCTCCGGGATCGCGGTGGGGATGGCGACGAACATCCCGCCGCACAATCTGCGCGAGGTCGGCTCCGGTGTGGTCTACCTGCTGGAGAACCCCGATGTCGATGACGAGACCCTGCTCGACGCCCTCATCGAGCGGATCAAGGGCCCGGACTTCCCGACCCGCGGCCTGATCGTCGGCACCGACGGCATCGTCGACGCGTACCGCACCGGTCGCGGTTCGATCCGGATGCGCGGCGTGGTGGAGGTCGAGGAGGATACCCGGGGCCGCACCACACTGTTGATTACTGAGCTGCCCTACCAGGTCAACCCGGATAACTTCATCGAGGCGATCGCCACGCTGTCCCGGGACGGCAAGCTCGGCGGGATCTCCGAGATCAACGACGAGTCCAGCGATCGCATCGGTATGCGCATCGTGATCACGCTGAAGCGGGACGCGGTCGCCAAGGTGGTGCTCAACAACCTCTACAAGCACACCCAGCTGCAGCACACCTTCGGCGTCAACATGCTGGCGATCGTCGAAGGCGTACCGCGGACCCTCCGGATCGACCAAGTGGTCCGGCATTACGTGCGCCACCAGCTCGACGTCGTCGTCCGGCGGACCAAATACCTGCTGCGCAAGGCCGAGGAACGGGCTCACCTGCTGCGCGGGCTGGTCAAAGCGCTGGACATGCTCGACGAGGTCATCGCGCTGATTCGCCGATCTCCCACGGTGGACGACGCGCGTACCGGGCTGATGGAACTGCTCGATGTTGATGAGATCCAGGCGAACTACATCCTGGAAACCCAGCTGCGTCGCTTGGCCGCGATGGAGCGCCAGAAGGTCATCGAGGACCTGGCCGAGCTCGAGCGGGAGATCGCTGACTATCTGGACATCCTGGACAAGCCCGAGCGGCAGCGCACGATCGTCCGCGATGAGCTGACCGAGATCGTCGAGAAGTACGGCGACGACCGGCGCACCAGGATCACCGGCTACGACGGCGACATGTCCACCGAGGACCTGATCGCCGTCGAGGACGTGGTGGTCACTATCACCCGCACCGGCTACGCCAAGCGCACCCGCACCGACCTGTACCGGGCGCAGAAGCGCGGTGGCAAGGGCGTCATGGGTGCGGGCCTGAAGCAGGACGACATCGTGGCGCACTTCTTCGTCTGCTCCACGCACGACTGGATCCTGTTTTTCACCAACAAGGGCCGGGTGTACCGGGCGAAGGCCTATGAGTTACCCGAGGCAAACCGCAACGCCCGCGGCCAGCATGTGGCGAACCTGCTCGCGTTCCAGCCCGACGAGCAGATCGCCCAGGTCATGCAGATCAAGGACTACACGGCCGCGCCGTACCTGGTGCTGGCCACCCGGGATGGCCTGGTCAAGAAGAGCCGGCTGACCGACTTCGACTCCAACCGGGCCGGTGGGCTGATCGGCATCAACCTGCGCGAAGAGGACGAACTGGTCGGCGCGGTGCTGTGTTCCGCCGATGACGACCTGCTGTTGGTCTCGGCGCATGGCCAGTCGATCCGGTTCTCGGCTACCGAGGACGCGCTGCGCCCGATGGGGCGGGCCACTTCGGGTGTGTTGGGGATGCGGTTCAACGGCGGTGATGAGCTGCTGTCCCTCGCCGTGGTGCAGCCCGGGTTGTTCGTGCTGGTGGCCACCGCCGGCGGTTACGCCAAACGGACCCCGATCGATGATTACCCGGTGCAGGGACGTGGTGGTAAGGGCGTGTTGACGATCCAGGACGACCGCCGGCGTGGCAAGCTCGTCGGCGCACTTATGGTCGACATCGATGATGAGTTGTATGCCATCACCTCCAGCGGTGGGGTCATCCGGACCACCGCAAAGGAAGTGCGCAAGGCTGGCCGGCAGACCAAAGGGGTGCGTTTGATGAACCTCGGCGAAGGGGCGAGTCTGGTGGCGGTGGCACGCAACGCCGAAGAGGTCGACGACCCGGACGTCAGCAGCCCTCCGACGAGAGGTGAGTCGTGACGAGGCCCGAGAACACCGAACAGGCGGAGTCCGAAGTCGTCAGCGACGAGCCCGCCGAGAAAGATTCGTCCAGTAACGGGACGGCGAGCTCACCTCCGAGGCAGCGCCAGCGCACCACGACCGCTGACGCGGACCCCAAGGCAGTGACCTCGCAAGTGAGAGCTCCTGAGCACACCCGTGACGGGATTCGAGACCAGACAGATCGGCAGCCGGCTAGTGGCCGACCGCCTGGTTTCGCACCGAGCGTGGCTCCTCCGGCCGGTGAAGGAGCTGCCAGGAAGGTCGGAGCTTTCCGCAGCTCGATCAGCCACGGCAGCGGTCAAGACTTCTCGCCGCCCACCGTGCGTGTCGGTGGGTATACACCCCCTGAGCGAGTGCCGCCCGCTGCCGCGCCGAGCGCACAGTCCCGCTCGGTCCGGGTTCCGCGACGGACGAGCCTGCAGCTCAAACATCTCGATCCGTGGTCGGTGCTCAAGATTTCACTGGTGCTGTCGGTGTGTGGTTTTCTGGTGTGGCTGGTGGCCATCGGGGTGCTCTACGGGGTGCTCGCCGGGATGGGGGTGTGGGACCAGATCAACGGTACCTATTCCGATCTGACCTCGGCGAACAATCCTCAGCTCAACGCTCAGTTGATCAGCGGCGGGCGGGTGTTCGGGGTAGCGTTCGTCGTCGGGCTGGTCAACATCGTGTTGATGACCGCGCTGGCCACAGTCGGGTCGCTGGTCTACAACATCGCGGCGGACTTCGTCGGCGGTGTCGAGGTCACCCTGTCCGAACCGGATTGATCCGCGGCTCCCGCATGCCGATTGGGTTCCGGAGAGGCGGTGCGGTAACCTCGCCGGGGTCGTGCGGGGGCCTATAGCTCAGTCGGTTAGAGCGCATCCCTGATAAGGATGAGGTCGCTGGTTCAAGTCCAGCTAGGCCCACTGGTGAAGAACCACTCGTAGGAGGCGATCCATCGTGAAGAAGATCATGGCATTGTTGCTCGTGGGTCTCGTGGCGTTGATTCTCGTCCAGCGTCAGCGCTCCGCGAAGGCGGAGGCCGACCTGTGGCGTGAGGCCACCACCCCGAACGTCTGAGTCGCTGCCGGGCGTGCTTGTCGCGCCTGGAGCTGGGGACGTAGTTCAACTGGTAGAGCACCGCCTTTGCAAGGCGGGGGTTGAGGGTTCGAGTCCCTTCGTCTCCACGACGTCGGCTACACACATACACCCAGGTCAGGGAGGGTAATGACGTTGGCTGAGTGGTGAGCATCAGCCCGTACCTTCTTCTGCCGTGCCCCTTGCGTGCCCCTTCCGCCGAGCTTGTTGGACGTTCTGGCTGATCGCATCGGCGATCTGTTTGTCACGACTCCGGCTGGCGTGCTGGTAAATCAGCGCAGCTTGAATGGATGAGTGCCCCATGCGGGCCATCAGTTCCTTGGTGCTCGCACCTGTGGCCGCCGCAAGCGCGTTGCCGGTGTGGCGGAGGTCGTGAAAGTGCACGTCTTCATCCACAACCTTGGCGTCCGTCAACGCCTTGGTCCACAGCCGGAGGAAGTTGCGGCGCCGCAACCGGCCGCCCTTCGGCCCGATGAACACCAGACCGTCCGGTTCAGCCTCAGAGAACCGGTCAAGATGGTCTCGCAGGGCAGCGAGCACAACATCCGGGATCGCGACTGAGCGCTTGCCAGCCTCGCTCTTCGGATCCTTGATGATCGTCCGGCCGTGCTTCAGTTCGGCTTGCGACCGGCGGACCCGCAGCTCACCGACCTCCACGTCTACGTCCCGCCGCCGCAATGCGGCAAACTCTCCGAACCGGAGGCTGGTCAGCGCACCAAGCAAGACCAGTAGCCGATAACGAGGCCGGATCGCGTCAGCTACCGCGAACACTTGCTCGATCGTCAGCGTCGGTCGTTCATCCGCCTTGTCCTGCCCAGCACGTTTGATCCGGCACGGGTTGCGGCGGATGAGCAAGTCTTCAACCGCCGTGTTGAACATGGAGTGCACCATCCGGTACGCCTTCGCGATGGTGGCCGCGCCTACGCCGGCATCTTGCAGCGTCTTCCGCCACTGCCGAATAGCTGGCTCCTTGATCTCGGACAGCGCCCGCCTACCAAGGTGCGGCTCAATGTAGTTATGCAGAATCCCCTCGTAGCGCTCCGCGGTTGTGTCCGCCAGGTCGCGTTCCTTCATCCAGATCGCGGCGTAAGCGCCGAAGGTGACCTTGCCCGCGTCCGGGTCGATCCACTCGTCCCGGTTGATCTCCGTTCGCTTGTCGGCCAACCAATTCGACGCGTCCCCCTTCCGCTCGAACGTGTGCGGTGCTGACCGGAGTCTGCCGTCCGGACCTGGATACCGTGCCTGCCACCGACCCGAAGGCAGTTGGCGAATCCTTCCCCAGTCTCGCTTGCCAGCCATCAGGCCGCCCTCCGTGCACCCGATGAGCGCCTCCGCTCGACCCGGCCTGCGGCGATGAACAAGTCAAGATCCGCCTTAGCCAGCCGTACATGCCGTCCGAGCCGGTGGAACGCGATGCGCCGCTCTTCGATCAACCGGCGCACGAATCGGTCCGTGGTGTTCAGGTACTGCGCCGCCTCCGGCACGGTCAGGTACACCGTCTCG
>DASYMC010000267.1:0-18379 GCA_036009255.1 Pseudonocardiaceae bacterium | reverse complement strand
CTCTACCTGGTCTTCAACGAGGGCTACACCGGCGACGTCGACCTGGCGGCCGAGGCGATCCGGCTCACCCGGCAGTTGGCGTCGATGACCGATGACGAGGAGACCGCGGGGCTGCTGGCGTTGATGCTGCTGCACCACGCTAGGCGACCGGCGCGGACCCGGCGCGACGGCAGCCTGGTCCCCCTGACCGAGCAGGACCGCTCCCGCTGGAACACCTCGCTCATCGCCGAGGGCGTCGCAGTCCTGCAGACAGCGCTGGGTCGCGACCGACTCGGTGAGTTCCAAGCACAGGCCGCTATCGCCGCCCTGCACGCCGACGCGCCGCGCGCCGAGGAGACCGACTGGGTGCAGATCGTCGGCTGGTACGACGAGCTGCTCCGGCTCACCGAGAGCCCGGTCGTGCAGCTCAACCGGGCCATCGCGATCGGCGAGGCCGATGGCCCTGTGGCCGGCCTCGCGGCCTTGGCCACGGTGGACCCCGGCCTGCCCCGCCACACCGCCGCCTCGGCGTACCTCCACGAGAAGGCGGGCGACCTTCGGACCGCAGCACGGCTGTATGCCGACGCCGCCCGGTCCGCCCCCAACCTAGCCGAACGTCACCACCTCACCCGGCAGGCAGCGCGGATCAGCCAAGCGCTGCGTACGTGAGTCTGTTGGTCAACCACTCCCGCAAGACGAACCCCCACCGGCACTCCCGCCGACCAGCCGCTGATCCCGAGAGCAGCAGGGGCGAGAGTGCCGTAAGGGCACGACGACCTGATCCGGCACTTTGCACTTCGGGTCAGCTTCGGGAGTCCCGGGCCATATACGACGAACTCGACGACCGCGGCAAACGCAAATACACCCCGCCCAGATCAGCGAGACATTCGGCGGCTCCCGCAAAACCATCTACCGCCACCTCAAACGCGACCACCACCGCACCGCACCGAGCGCCGATTCCTAGCCACCCACTCGTTCGCGGCCTCAGCAGGCAAGACCCCGAACTTCGTTGCTTTTTGCGCGATTACTACCGGAACCCCGATAAGCCTCGCCCACCTAGCGGTCGGTCCCCGCTAACGGATCCCTTCCGAGAGGCCAACTCGGGTCAGCGGCGGGAGTTCCAGGCCGTGGAGAAGAGGGTCAGGACTTACGTGACCAGTTGGGCGGTGGGGCGGCACCGCGGTTCATGGACCACGTGACACCGCCGAGACGGCCCTCCTGAAGGGACTCAGGTGGGCGTTGCTGGTACGACTGGGAGAGCTCGACGGTGGGGTCGTGGCCCTGGTTCATCATCACGCAGGGAACGCGGTAGGAGCAGCGTGCGCAGACGCTCGGTGCGGGACTGGGGTAAACGCCGAGATTCGCGCTGGTGGCAGTGCTGACCTCGACGGCCAGGTCCCGCCCAGCCGCGGCGAGTTCAGCCTCGCCGCGCCGGATCTGGGTGCGGCGGAACGCGTCGGTGCCTTCAGCGTGCAACCGTTCGCCCGAAACGGTGCCGCTGCGGGCATACATCCGGCGATGATGAACCGGCGCGCGCCCGGCGGGCAGGGGAGCTTTCACGCCTAGCTCGCTGGCGTCAACGTGGATCTCGTTGTACACGGTGCCCGAGATCTGCATGCCGAGGTAGAACTGTGGCCACGCCCAAGACCATGCGATCGTCCGCTCGTCCAGCTGGAGCGAATCCTGATCAGCCCACGCCCCGGTGACGAGCCGGTGCTCAAGAACCCAATAGGCGTCATCGGAGTCGATAGCCAGCAGATCGACCCGGTCGCAATAGCGGATCTCATCACCGGAGGCGGTCAACAGGTTGGCGCCGGCTGCCGACGGATCGGGGATGTTCGCCTCGAAATCGGTGTCGACCCGGATCGGAGTGAAGTTATCGACCGTCGGGGCCCAGGCGGCGTAGGCGTCAAGCACAGCATGACCCCAATCCAACGCCTCCTGCTGGACGTGTTCATCAGTCCGACCGTCGGCATCGGCCACTATCTGGCCGACCACCGAGCGTTCCAAAGCCCGGTGTACAAGTGGCTGCACGATCGCTCTGTCCCACTCCCACATCCCGGGGAAGTAGTACACCGCGAGCGCATCGCGTAGCGCCTGGCCCAGGTTGACCGGGCTGGATCGAGCGATCGGTTCGAGGTTCTGCCGGTTGGGGGAACTCAGATCCCATTCTCGGCGGCAACGCTTGAATGCCGTCCGGTCCCACGCGTGGATGCGGTAGACCATCGCACCTCGACTCAATGCCGGTGACTTCGCCTGTCTGGGACCGCAGTTCGCATGACTCAGTGCGCGTGCGGCCAAGGGTCATCCGCTGACCAGCGGCAACGATCATGACCCCCGGCCGCCGCATCCATTTCGGCGAACAGGTCATCGAAGAACGCCGGCACGTCGTTGCGGTGGTGTGCCTGCCATCCGCCGTAGTAAATCCAGGCATCAGGCAGCGAATCCTCCGGCGCCGGCATGGGAAGTGCTCCATCGGCACCAACGCGCTTGGCCGTGTAGCTCTCGCCCCGGCGCTCGATGTAGACAACCTCACCGGGCTCGGGCCAATCGGCCACGAGCTCGGTGATCAACTCATTCCGGTTCAGCGGACCTCCCCTGCGATGTGTTCAGCAGATCCGCGGCAACGGGTCGCCAACCAGCAGATCGATGATTCGGGTGCCACCGAACCCGGTCTTGAGCAGGACCAGCCCAGGCGGGTCCGCCGCGACGCGGCCGACCACGGTCGCCCCGGCACCGAGGGGATGTGCCTGCAGGGCTGCGACCGCCGCGTCGGCTGCACCAGGGTCGACGATCGTCACGATCCGTCCTTCACAGGCGACGTAGAGGGGGTCGATACCCAGCAGCTCGCAAGCCCCACGAACCTCCGCACGCACCGGTACCGCGTTCTCCTCGACCACCACGGCCACGCCCGCAGCCGTGGCCACCTCGTTGAGGATCGTCGCAACTCCACCACGAGTGGCGTCGCGCATCGCTCGGACGTCGGGACCCACCGCGTCGAGCAGGCTGTGGACCAACTCGTGCACCGGCGCGGTGTCAGAGACCAGGTCAGCTTGGAGGTCCAGTTCGCCTCGCTCCAGCAGGATGGTGATGCCGTGATCGCCCACTGGGCCGGACACGATCACCACGTCACCGGGGCGAGCAGTGGCTACGCCCAGGTTCAGGCCATCGGGGATCAGCCCGACCCCGGCGGTGTTGATGTAGCAGCCGTCCCCCTTGCCTCGCTGTACGACCTTGGTGTCGCCAGTGACGATCGAGACTCCGGCTGCTGTCGCGGCCGCCGCCATCGACGCCACGATCCGCCGGAGGTCCTCGACCGGAAATCCCTCCTCCAGGATGAACCCGGCGGACAGATGGGCCGGCTTTGCTCCGGAAACAGCCAGATCATTGACCGTGCCGTTGACCGCGAGGTCACCGATGTTGCCACCTGGGAAGAACAGCGGTGACACCACATATGAGTCCGTCGTGAAGGCCAGCCGTGCATCGCCGGCGGTCACCGTCGCGGCGTCCTCCAGCGGCTCCAGCAGGGGATTGCGGAAGGCGTCCAGGAAAACCGCCTCGATCAGCGACTGGGTGGCCTTACCACCGGCGCCGTGAGCGAGGGTGATGAGCTTCTCGCGCACCCTGGGACGGGCCCGCCGCGCCCGGTCGATGCGCTCCAGCACCAGCTGCTCCCGACTGGTGTGCTCGGTCCCGGGTGCGGCGTGCACGTCGGTGTGGCCGCCGTCGTGCTCGGCGACGGCGGCCTCCGCCCAATCAGCTTGCTGATGGGCGGTGTCCGGATGCGTCATGCCCTGCTGCTCTCAATGCTCACTTCACGGATCCGCTGACGGCTGAACCGGCCGAAGTTGTAGTACGCCGCACAGGCCCCCTCCGAGGAGACCATGCAGGTACCGATCGGCATCTCAGGCGTGCACGCCGTGCCAAACACCTTGCATTCCCACGGCTTGAGCACACCCTTGAGCACCTCGCCGCATTGGCAGGCCTTCGGGTCGGCGACTCGCACCCCGGGTAGGGCGAAATGCCGCTCGGCGTCAAAGGCCGCATACTTTTCCCGGACCTGCAACGCGGAGTGGGAGATGAAGCCGAGACCGCGCCACTCGAAGTAGGGACGCAGCTCCATCACCTCGCTCACCGCCCGCAACGCCACCGTGTTGCCGTCCCACGGCACCACCCGGGAGTACTGGTTTTCCACCTCGCAGCGACCCTCGGCCAACTGCTGCAACAGCATGTAGACCGACTGCAGGATATCCAGCGGCTCGAACCCCGCCGTCACGATCGGCTTGCCGTACTCCGCTGGGATGTACTCATACGGCCGGCAGCCGATGACGGTGGAGACATGGCCGGGGCCGATAAACCCGTCCAATCGCAGGTCGGGGGAGTCCAGGATGGCCTTGATCGCCGGCACGATCATGACGTGGTTGCAGAAGATCGAGAAATTCTCGATACCCTCCGCCGCCGCCCTTAGCACGGTCATCGCGGTAGACGGCGTGGTAGTCTCCATCCCGATCGCCATGAAGATCACGTGCTTGTCCGGATTCTGCCGGGCGACCTTCAGTGCGTCGAGCGGGGAATAGACCATCCGGATGTCGGTGCCGGCGGCCGAGGAGTCAAAGAACGACCCGCGCCCGCCGGGCACCCGCATCATGTCGCCGAAGGACGTCATGATTACATCTGGCTGCTCGGCCAGCGCGATCGCATCGTCCACCCGACCCATCGGGAGCACACACACCGGGCAGCCTGGCCCATGGACTAGGCTGACGGACTCCGGAAGGTAGTCCTCCAGCCCGTGTTTGTAGATGGTGTGCGTGTGCCCACCGCACACTTCCATGAACTTGTAATGCCGCCCCGGCTCGCACAGCGCCGCAATCTTGGCGGCCAGGGCACGAGCCTTTTCGGCATCCCGGTACTCGTCGACGAATCGCATACCGCTCACTGCCTTTCGTCAATCCGCGATTCGAGCAGGGCGGCGATCTCATCATCGTAGGCCTGACCGATGCCTATCAAGAAGTCCATCGCTGCCTTGGCCTCTTGCTCGTCGATCTTGGATAGTGCAAAGCCGACGTGAATCAAGATCCAGTCACCGGGAATAGGCGGATCATCGGTCAACAGACCGATATTGATCGCGCGCTTGACCCCGCTGACCTCGACCATGGCCAGATCGGGCTGGTCGGGCAGGATTTCGATCACCTCGCCCGGGATGCCGAGGCACATGAGCTATTCCCTCCGTGGTGGGAGTTAGTTACATCTCGCTAATCTGCTTGTAGCGGGCCACGTCCTTAGACACCTGCACCGCTACAGTTACCAGGCCGATCGCCGACCCCCAAAAGATCATCCGACGCAGCAGACGGAACATTCCCTTCACTTCCTTCCTTGTCGGTGAGCAAATCCAGAACCACTCCGACCGCCCTGTCGACGGCTTCGGCGACGGTCGTGGACAACCCGATACCCTCCTCGGTACTGACCGGTTCACATCCGACCAGCAAAGTCCGCCCCGCGCTGCCGCCGAGGTTGTCCAGCAGCGCGAGCACCGCGTCGGGAGTCATCCCGTGCGCGTCGACAGCTGACGGCTCGATGCCCGGCACGTCGCCGGGTCCGATCTCGAGCACGTAGACGGTTCCCGGCTCGTCGCCCCGTGACACGGCGTCGAGCAGGATCGTGGTGTCTGGAGCCATCTCGAGAAGATCGTAGGCCAGGTGCATCCCACGGATCCCGTAATCAGCGACCTTAACGCCTTCCGGCAGTGTCTCGCCGGTGAGCCGGCGAGCCAGCTCGACGCCGAATGCATCGTCACCAAGGAAGATATTGCCGATTCCGGCCACCATGGTTGTGCCTGTGGTCATGGCAGCGCTCCTGACGGGTCCCCGAGCGGCTTGAGCTCATCGGGAGCGAAGTAGCGGAACCGGCCGTGCGCCGCCGAGATCTCCGCACCCGGATCATCGTCGACGGTGATCGCGACGTGAGTGTTCCCGTCGACGTCGAGCAGCACCGCGGCGACAGTGGCTGTGCGTCCCTCGAGGAACATGTCCTGCGCGTCTGACCGGCGCTGTCCCGGCATGAGCAACACCTTGCTGCCCTTGGCCACTTCGACGCCTTCGATGACCACGCTGTCGGTGTCCGGATCCACCGAAGCGTCGGCGCCCGGATCCCACCATGGCGTGCCGGGGGTGGTAAGGGTCTCGACCGAGTCCGGTTCCTTGCGGGTGGCAGGTGTCTCCCCGAGATACCGGATCGCGCCGTGCAGCTTGTCGAGCATCTCCGGCGGCATCGAGTCGACTCGGTCCATCAGCTTGCGAGCCCGCTCGTCGGTGGCTCGCGCTTCCGCTTTCTCCTCGTCGGTGAGAGTCATCGTGCGCAGGGTGAGAATCTCGTCGATCTCGGTGCCATCGAACAGTTCACCGGGACTCTCCGGCGCGATCGCCGGGTAGTCATAGAGAATGATCGGCGAAATCAGGATCACGTCACGGCGCCCCGCTTCACCGATCATCACCGGCCAGGTGCGTTCATTGCGGCAGCTCTTGATGGCGGGTTTAGCCCACTCCGGCGGGTCGATCATGGAGATGAACTGTCCATCGGTGACTGCGAGCACCGTGTGCGCGGCGATCAGCGAGTGCCGCAGCGCCAGATGCCGACCGGCCTCCGGATCGGACCATTGCGCAGTGTTGACAACCTCGACGGCGAGCCGCATCACGCCGTACGGGCCCTCGAGCCGCTGCGCGGATAGCCGGATCTCTCCGAGCAGCGGCCAGCGCTGCCGGGTGAGACCGTCTTCGGTGGTCTCGGTCCCACCGGCGATGCTGACCGGAACCACCTGTTCGTTGTCCAGCAGCTCAGAGACCGATAGCACCGCGTCGACCTCGTGCTCCACCGCCTCGTCGAACTCGGGCACCGTCCCATCCCCACCGCTGCGGTGCTGCAACTGCAGGAACCGCAACCGGATATGGAGCAAGGGGTCGATGCCAGGTTCCACCATGCACTCGCTGTGCGAGCTGGCGTGCTCACCATGCCCGGCCGCGGCGTAGGCGGGGGGCACCAGCACCCCCCACTGCCAGCGGATCTGGTTCTTGCGTGCCGACGCCCGGTACGGGTAGAGGAGGTATCCCTCGTAGAGGACGGCGTCGGCGATCTCCCGGGCGATGTCCATCGGGGCACTCATGATCCCCCCTCCGCAGTGCGTTCACGCGCTGCGTCCAGCACCGCGAGGATGGCGTCATCCCAGGTAGGCAGCGTTCGCACGGCCCGAAATTCGGCAAGCGCATCGATCGTGTCGCGACGCAACCGCAACCATCCGCTGCCGGGGAAGTGAAGGTCCATCATGTCGCGCCACACCGCTACCGGCATTTTATAGCGGGCCTCGGCGTGCCAGGGCACCTGTTCAATCCACAGGCCCTTCGCAGCGTCACCGAAGATGGTCCCGCTGAACAGCAGGATGAACGGGATCTCGCCATCCTCAAGTGCGTGAAAATATCGACCTGAAGTGACCTCCATATCGTAGCTGCACGGCACCGGCACATCGAGCTCAATGCTGTCGGTGAAGCTGGCGACGGTCGTCGAGGTGTTGGCGAACTGGAATGGCTTGACCGTGTCGCCCCAGCGTTCACGTTCACCGAATAGCTCAACCAGCCGCTTTGCCTCCTGCTCGCCGTACCCACGACGTGCTGGTTCAATCCTGATCTGCGTCCGTAACGCGATAGCTTGCACTCGCTGCCCGGCAGCCACGCCGATCCGCAGCCGGAACAGCAGCGTCGGAGCCATGGCATAGCCTTGGGGCTGTACGTCCAGGCAGGTGAAAGAAAGCTCAGTCATCGGCCATCATCACCTGTTCGCTGCGCTCTCGCAGGCCGTCGAAGTACTCATTGATCGCCGTCCACGCCTCCTCGCCGCCGTCGAAGCCCTTCCAGTGCATACGGACCAGACCGACCAGTTGGTAGCAGGCGTCGATCGGGACAAGGAAACACTCGAACCCGTTCGCTGACTTATTCACCAGCAATGCCTCGACATCTGGTTTCAGATCGGCCATAGCTGGAGTCGCGGCGAGCAGGTCCGTCCACGCTTCCATCGACAGCTGCGACTCGGTTGCCCCTGCCGGGCTCGGGTAGAAGGCAACGGTCTGCTCGAGCGTGCTATTGGTGAAGAAGAATGCCATCGCCACCGGGATCCCGATCGAGTCCCAGGATGCCGCGGCGAGTGGCACGTCGGCGGAGTACTTGTACCGTTCGGGAACTGCCCGGTACCGCCCGCCGCCGGCGCCCTCCTTAGTGAACAGCAGAGCGCACGGGCGGCAGGTGCACATCAGACCGCGGCCCTCGACATCCACCACATGCCCGTGCCAGTCGCCGATCGGCTCGGCGCACATCTCGCAACGCTCGACCGTTTTTTCGGCCGGAGGCGGAGGGGGAGCGGCGCCTCCAACGAAGCGCCGCAGCCCCCCTTTCACGACACCGCCTGCGCGGGGACCGCGATGCGGACCCCGCCATTCTCGGCCAGCAGCGGCAGCGGGTCGAGGTGCACTGTGCCCCTTGATGGGGCCGCCCCGTCGCTTCCGCTCGATCCACGGCCAGCTCGGACCACGTTGTAACGCTGCGCGCAACCGGGGCAGGCCAGCAAGGCCCCCTCCAGCTCCGCGCCGGTCAGTCCGGAGCCGCATACCGCGCAGCGGTCGGCGTAGGCGTAGAGGCTCCCCGCCACGTTGCATACCACCGCTGCGGTATCGCCGACCAGCATGGGAACCAATTGACCCTGACCGAGTCCCTCGATCCCGTCAACCTGAACCCACGTCGCAGCCGGTGCCTCCGGTTGTTTGCTCACCTGGAGCAACGGAAGCATGGTGGCCCCTTCGGGAACCGCTCCCGCGGTGAGCGGCGAAGCTGGCTCGGACACGACGCCCTCCACCTCCACCTTGGTGACCTCCGGAGCGACGTCCTCAATTCCCTTCTCGATCGCCATCTTGACGGTGAGGGCCGAGGACGGGCAGCCGTCACAGCTACCCGCCAACCGCAACCGCACGGTGCCGTCGGGGTCCAGCCCGAGATACTCGACGTCGCCGGCATGCGAGCCCAGGTAAGGCCGGACCCGCTCCAGCGCGGCGAGAACCCGCTCCTCGGTGCTCTGCGGGTGCAGATCATGCAGCACCAGCAGCCCCGCCACCATCTTGTCGGCCAGCAGCGGAGTGACGGCTTGCTCGTCGAGCAGCTCCAGGATGCGGGCCAGGCCCGCACCGTAGAACTCGACGAGCAAGCCGACCAGCTCCTCGGCTCGCCCGGCGGTGGCGGGGTCGGAGGTCGAGGCGAACTCCGCGAGCAGCGCCTCGACCCTCTCCCCAACCGCCTGGATATCCGGTGTGGTACTAGTGGGCACGACTCAGCCGCCAGTCGTGCTGAACGCGTGTGGCGTGTGGAGTCGCTGCAATTCCTGGCCACCTCCCAGATGCATGTGCACACCGCAGGGCAGGCACGGGTCGAAGCTGCGCACGGCCCGCATGATGTCGATGCCCTTGAAGTTCGCCGGTGGATTCTCCTCGAAGATCGGCGTGTTCTGCACGGCGTCCTCGTAGGGGCCCGGCGTCCCGTAGATGTCCCGGACACTGCCGTTCCACGGCGTGGGTGGGTACGGGTGGTAGTTCGCGATCTTCCCGTCCCGGATCACCATGTGGTGAGACAGCACGCCACGGACCGCTTCGGTCCACCCGCAGCTGATCGCTTCCTTGGGCACCTTGAACGGCTCCCAGGTCTTGGTACGGCCAGCCCGCACCTCGGCCAGGGCCTTCTCCACAAAGTGCAGTGCCATGGCACAGGCGTAGACCTGGAAGTAGGTCCGGGCCCGGTTGCGCTCGATCGCGTTGGACAGCGGCTTGCCAGCCTTGTCATACGGGATCTTCCACTCGAACCTGACCTCGGGCTTCGTCATCGTCCGAGGCAGGTTGATGACCACGCTCTGGCCGGTGGCCTTCACGAAGGGAGTATCCACCAGTCCGGACAGAGCCGTCGGCCACAACCGAGCGAGGGGGCCACCGCCGGTGTCCAGGGCAAGGTGGTCCTTACCATCGAACCACCGAGGCGACATCGTCCAGCTGTAAGCACCGGCGAAGTCACGCTTGGCTGGCCGCGGGATGGTGTGCTGGTTCCACGGGTGCCTCCGGTCGACCGGGTTACCCAGTGGGTCCTTGTCGACGAAGATCTCCTGACCGTCCCAGTCCTCGTAGAACGAGGAGCCGAGCAGGATTCGCAACCCGAGGTTGATCTTCACCAGGTCATTGGTGACCAGCTTGCCGTCCACCACCACACCGGGGGTGACGAACATCTTCCGGCCCCAGTTGGTCATGTTCTTGTAGTTGAAGTCGCAGTGCTCCGGGTCGTTGAAGGCACCCCAGCAACCCAGCAGCACCCGGCGCCGGCCGACCTCTTCGTAACCAGGCATTGCGTCATAGAAGAAGCTGAACAGGTCGTCGTGCAGCGGCACGATTCGCTTGCAGAACTCCGTATACCGCATGAGGCGGGTGTAGTAGTCGGTGAACAGCTGGTGGGTGGCAACGGTGCCGACGCCACCCGGGTACAGCGTGGAGGGGTGCACGTGGCGCCCCTCCATGAGGCAGAACATTTCCCGCGTGTAGCGGGAAACCTGCAGTGCCTCGCGGTAGAACTCACCCGAGAGCGGGTTGAGCGCCCGCATGATGTCGCCGATGGTCTTGTACCCGTGAGCTGCTTCCTGGGGCGCCGCAGTGCGGTTGGCTTGTTCGAGCACGCCGGGGTTCGTCTCGGCGACCATCTTCTCGCAGTAGTCGACCCCAACCAGGTTCTCCTGGAAAATGTTGTGGTCGAACATGTACTCGGCTGCTTCGCCAAGGTTGATGACCCATTCACCGAGGTGCGGTGGGGCCACCCCGTAGGCCATGTTCTGGTTGTACACCGAACACGTGGCGTGGTTGTCGCCGCAGATTCCACAGATACGGCTTGTGATGAAGTGGGCGTCGCGCGGGTCCTTGCCCTTCATGAAGATGGAGTACCCGCGGAAAACAGACGAAGTGCTGTGGCACTCGGCCACCGTCTTCGCCCCAAAATCGATCTTCGTGTAGATACCGAGGCTACCGACGATCCGGGTTACCGGATCCCACACCATCTCGGTGAGTTGGCCTGTGGAGCCCGTGCTGTGTCTTGATGCGGTGCTTGTCATCGTCTAGATGCCTTTCTCCAGCCGGTCGGCGATCACCAGGACGGCTTGTAGCCGGTCTCGAGCGTGCGGCCCTTCTTGCGCCACTTGGGCTCGGCGTCAGTCTTCTTCAGCGTGATGTTGCGCAGCGACCGGATGACAGACCCGTAGGCCATACTCGCGGTCCCCGACACCAAAGAACCCGGAGGTGCGTCCATGAACGGCATGAACTTGTCCGGGAAGCCGGGCATGGTGCAGCCGATGCAGATGCCACCCACGTTCGGGCAGCCACCCACACCGTTGATCCAGCCCCGCTTGGGCACGTTGCACTTCACTACCGGGCCCCAGCAGCCCAGCTTCACCAAGCACTTCGGTGAGTCGTAAGTCTTGGCGAATTCGCCCTGCTCGTAGTAACCGGCTCGGTCACAGCCCTCGTGCACCGTGGCGCCAAACAGCCACTGCGGGCGCAGGTGTTCGTCCAGCGGAATCATCGGAGCCGCGCCGGCGGCCTGGTAGAGCAGGTACAGGATCGTCTCGGACAGGTTGTCCGGGTGAACCGGGCAGCCGGGCACGCAGACGATCGGGATTCCGGCCTTGGACTTCCAGTCCCAGCCCAGGTAGTCCGGGACACCCATGGCACCGGTCGGGTTTCCGGCCATACCGTGGATACCGCCATAGGTGGCACAGGTGCCTACCGCGAGCACGATCGTCGCCTTCGGCGCCAGGCGGTCAATCCACTCGTTGATGGTCACCGGCTGGTTGGTGTCGGGGTGCCTCCCGAAACCAGTGAAGTAACCATCACCATTGATCGACTCGTTCGGGATGGATCCCTCGAGGACGAGCACGAACGGTTCGAGCTCACCCCGATCGGCCTTCCAGAACCACTCGATGAAGTTGTCGGCACCTTGTTCTGGGCCGCATTCAAAATCGATCAGCGGCCAGTGCACCGCAATCTTGGGCAGGCCGGGAAGGGCTCCCAGCGCGATCTCCTCGATGCTTGGTTGCGTCGCCGCTGTCAACGCAACCGAGTCTCCATCGCAGGACAACCCACAGTTGATCCACAGGATATGAATTGGGCTCTCTTCTTCAGCCATGATCCCCTACTCCACGAGCGACCTCATGTCGCTCTACTTGTGCCGGATCTCGCCTTCCGGTGGTCAGCTCGTTGAGAGTGAGCTCCCACAGCGTGTGGTAGATCGTGGTCTGGGCCTCCTGAATCCGATGCACCGAATCAGAAGGCACCACGAAAAGATGGTCGATACTGCCCAGCTCGGCCATTTCCCCGCCCTCGTAGCCCGCCAAGCCGACGGTGAGCAGGCCACGCCTGCCCGCCTCTTGGAAGGCGCGCACGAGGTTGGTCGAATTACCCGAAGTAGACAGCCCGACGACGACGTCACCGCGCCGCCCGAACGCTGCGATCTGCCGGGCGAAGACGACGTCAAATGAGACGTCGTTCGACAGCGCCGTCAGTACCGCGATGTCACCGGTGAGCGCGAAGGCGGGCAACGCCCGCCGTCCCGGACCCGGATGCAGAAACAGGCTAGCGAGGTCGGCTGCATCGGTGCAGCTTCCCCCGTTGCCGATGGCGAACAGCCGGCCGCCGTTGGCGAACGAGGCTGCCATTGCCGAGGCGCACGCGGCCAGCCGCTGGCTCTCCTGAGCCAGGACCTCCTGCCGGAGCGCCACAATCTGATGCACCTTGTCCACAGTGGAACGGCGCACCTCGGCCAAGACCGCCTCGAGATCTCCTGCTCCGGGGCTGTCGTGACCGACGTTCTCGGGGTGTGAATACAAGAACGGGTACAGCGTGGCCAGGTCGTCAGACCGGGATTGGTCAGCCGACCTAGCCGCTGGCCCAGTGATGCCGGTGCCGTTGGTTCCTGGGCTCATTGTGAACTCCCCAGGACTGCGATCGCTTCCTTGGCGTGCACGAGGATCTCGTCTCCAACCCCCGCCGACACAAAGGCGACGCTCACTTCCTCCAGCCCGGACCCGGTGTCCACCACGGCCAGCTCGTCGGGAAGCAGCTCGACGACACGAACCGCGACGGCTTGATCCGAGCAGGTGATGCACACCTCGCCGTGGCATTCCGGAACGGTCATGCGACGGCCCTCGGCTCGAGCAGGTCCGGATGCTGGAAGAACACGTGAACCAGCTCCCAAAGCACGTGGTAGGCGGTGACGTGCACTTCCTTGATCACCTGAGGATCATCCGAGTGGGCTATCACGATGTGGTCGGCTCCTTGAAGGGACGAGACCTGCCCACCGTCGCCGCCGACGAGCGCGACCGTGAGCATGCCCAACTCTCGGGCGGTGGCCAGTCCGCGCAACACGTTGGTGCAGTTGCCGTCCGGGGAGATACCAAGCGCGATGTCGCGCGCGGACGCCAGGTGGCGCAGCTGGTGCGCAAATACCTCGTCGAAGCCCTCCGTGCCGGCTATACCGGTCACCGTAGCGACATCTGCAGTCAGCGAGATGGCCGGGAGCGCGCGCTTGCCCATGATCACCGGGTGGACGAACTCAACCACGACGTGCTGGGCATCGGTGCTGGCTGTGCCGTTGCCGAAGACCACCAGAGTGCCCTTGCGGTGGAAGCGAACGGCCATGGCATGACAGGCGATGGCGATCGTCGAGGCGTCCTCAGCTAGACGATAAAGGGGTGCTACCCGCCGCTCGAACAATTCCGCGGCGGTGGCGGCCTGGGTTGGTAACCCGGACACGCCGCACACCTCCCGACCCTGGTTGGTCATGCACGTGAGGGACATCACGATAAGGGGTGGCCTGATTGATGGGCAAGGGCCCACGGTCGGTCGGTTCAACTCGATTTCATCTGACGGCTTCGTCAGCGCCTTCAAGGACTACCCATTACGGACATAGCTTCCCAACCAGACACAGGAGGCCTGGTGTCGTTGAGTTCGGCAGCGATGTTTCGATCCGGGAGCGAAGTCCGGGCCTCGCACGTTAGGCACTATGGAAGCCAGAGCTCACCACCACATGTCAGGGGGTCCGGGTGCCGGTTCTGCTGATCCTGCTCGTCGCCACCGTCGTCGAGCTGACGGTGCTCATCGCGGTGGGACACGCCATCGGGGTGCTGGCGACTATCGCGCTATTGATCCTCGCGTCGCTGGTCGGCGCGGCTTTGCTGCGGAGTGAGGGCGCCCGCACTCTGAGCGCGTTCCTCGAGGCGCTTCGCACTCGTAGACCCCCGCATCAAGAACTGCTTGACGGCATGCTGATCGCCATTGCAGGAGTGCTCATCGTCTTGCCGGGCTTCGTGTCCGACATCCTCGGCTTACTGTTGCTGTTGCCGCCCATCCGCGCGGTGGTTCGGCGGCGGATGTTGCGCGCAGCGTCGCTGCACACACCGCCGCTGCGCACACCCCGGCTCTACGCGCCAGGTTCCGTGGTCGAGGGCGAGGTCGTCGACGAGTCATCCGCGCCGCGCTCCTCGACCGGCGAGCTTCACTGACCTGAGGTTCCCGGCGCCTGAGATCCCAGCGCAGGCCGATCGACGAGATGGTCGGGGTCGGCGGGAATACTGCGAGCATGAGCACCACGTTGCTGCTGGATGGGCGTATCCCGTCGGTTGCCGGGGCTACCGCGCTGGCTATCGCGGACGGGACAGTGGCCTGGGCGGGGGACGACAGCACTGGCCGGGTCTGCTTCGGCGACGCCGAGGAAGTAGTCGAATTGCATGGTGCGCTGGTCACTCCCGCTTTTGTGGACGCCCACGTGCATGCGACATCGGCGGGCCTGCTCAGTAGCGGGCTTGACCTGCGTGGTTGCGTCACTCTCGCCCAGTGCCTGGAGATGGTAGCGCTGCGCTCCCGCCCTGACACGATGTTGTGGGGGCAGGGCTGGGATGAGACGTCGTGGCCAGAGCAGCGCCCACCCACTCGCGCGGAGGTGGACCGCGCATCGGGCGGGGCACCGGTGTATCTGTCCCGGGTCGACGGGCACAGCGCGGCGGTGTCCTCAGGACTGCTGGACCGCGCCGCGGAAGCAACCGGCGCGCCCGGTTGGGCGGCCGAGGGACCATTGACCCAGGAAGCACACCATTACGCCCGCCGCGCCGCCCGGGCCTCGGTCACGCCAAGCCAACGACGTGCCGCGCAACGGGCGTTCCTGGACCAGGCGGCTGCCCGTGGGATCGTGGTGGTGCACGAATGTGCGGGCCCGGAGGTCTCGGGGATCGACGATCTCTCCGACCTGCTGGCCGCTGAACACGGTGTCGAGGTGGTCGGCTACTGGGGCCAGGCTGTCAGCACTGCCGAGCAAGCCCACGAAGTGCTCGCCGCCACCGGGGCGCACGGGCTGGCGGGTGATCTGTTCTGTGACGGGTCTCTCGGCTCGCGAACCGCGGCGCTCCGCACGCCCTACGCCGACGCACCCAGCACCCATGGCGCGTGCTACCTCGATGCGCACCAGATCGCCGCGCATGTCACGGCCTGCACCCTGGCCAGGACTCAGGCCGGGTTCCACGTGATCGGGGACGCCGCGGCGGATGCGGTGGTAGCCGGCTTCGAGGCCGTGGAGGCTGCCATCGGCGCCACCGCGCTCCGGCAGTGCCGGCACCGGCTGGAACATCTGGAGATGGTGGATCCCGACCAGGCGCGCAAGTTGGCGGCCTGGGGTGTAGTGGCCAGCGTGCAGCCGGCCTTCGACGCTGCCTGGGGTGGCGCGGAGGGAATGTACGCCCAACGGCTGGGAGAACCTCGAACCGCCATGATGAACCACTTCTCGCTGCTCGAGACGGCTGGCGTGGTCCTGGCGTTCGGTTCTGACGCACCGGTCACGCCGGTCGACCCGTGGGCCACAGTGCGTGCCGCGACGGGACACCGCATCCCCGGCTCGGCGATCGGCGCGATGGAGGCGCTTGCGGCGCATAGCTACGGCGGATACCGCGCTGCTGCCGCGGACGACTTGCTAGCCGGCACCTTCATCCCCGGCGCCCCGGCGTCGTACGCGATCTGGGACGGCACCGGATCCACTGGGGCCGAGTTCCCCGGGACCGACTCACCCGCATGCCTGCGCACCGTGCACCGGGGCCGGATCCTGTTCGAGCAGGAAGGCGCTCTGGTGTGAACCGGTATGGCCGGCTCCTTACCGTAGGTACCGCTGCTGGCGCCGGCCTGCTGTTGTACGCCAGCGCCCCACCGCGTGAACTGTGGTGGCTCGCGCCGGTGGCGTTTGCGCTGCTGTGGACGGTGCTCCATGGGCGCAGGGCCCGCGCCGGTTTCGGTTACGGCTTCGCCTTCGGGCTCGGTTTCTTCCTGCCGTTGATGTCGTGGGTAGGGGAGTTGGTCGGCTCGCTGCCGTGGCTGGCGCTGGTCACGGTTCAGGCACTGGTGCTGGCGGTGGCAGGTGCGGGGGTCGCCGTCGTGTCCCGGATGGCCGCCGCGCCGCTGTGCGCAGCGGGTGTGTGGGTGGCCGCCGAGGCGTTGATCGCCCGCGTGCCCTTCGGTGGTTTCCCGTGGGGTCGGGTGGCATTCGGCCAGCCGAGCGGGGTGTTTCTCCCAGTCGCCGCGATCGGGGGGGCGCCGCTACTCACTGCGGCCGTGGTGCTGGCCGGATTCGCAGCAGGCGAGATTCTCCGCCGGCTCGCGCGGGGGCGTGCACTCGGGATCGCTACCCGGAAGCTCAGAGCACTCGCGGTACCAGCCCTGCTGGCCGTCAGCCCGGTGATTGCTGGGTCGCTCGCCGGCCCGATGTCGGAGACGAGCACGGTCGACGGTTCCGCCGTCGTCGCGCTGGTTCAGGGCAATGTGCCCCGCGCTGGACTTGACTTCAACGCCCAGCGGCGTGCCGTCCTGGACAACCACGCCGCGCGTACCGTGCAACTGGCGGCCGAGGTCACCGCCGGCCGGTACCCCCGCCCGGCTCTGGTGATCTGGCCGGAAAATTCCTCAGACGTCGACCCGCTGCGCAATCCCGATGCCCGGGCTGTGATCAATCGGGCAGCCCGTGCGATTGGGGTGCCGATCCTGGTCGGTGCAGTCCTGTTCACCGACGACGAGCACACCACAAACACGGCTATCGTGTGGGATCCGAACGCCGGACCAGGCGAGCGCCACGACAAGCGACCGCTGCCCTTTGCGGAGTACATACCGTACCGGGACTTCTTTCGGCTGTTCAGCCCCTACGTCGACCGCGCGGGCTTTTTTGTGCCGGGCAACGGCAACAGCGCGGTGAACCTCGGAGGGGTCAGAGTTGGAGTAGCCACCTGTTCGGAGGTGATCTTCGACGATCTCGTGCGAAACAGTGTCCGCGCCGGGGCGCAGCTGCTCGCCGTGCCGACCAACAACGCGACCTTCGGCTTCACCGAGATGACCTACCAACAGGAGGCGATCTCCCGGGTTCGGGCGGTGGAGCATGGCAGAACCGTGCTGGTGGCGGCGACCAGCGGGGTCAGCGCGGTGATCGCCCCGAACGGTACCGTCGAGCAGCAGACCAAGCTGTTCACCCCGGATGCGCTGGTGGCGCGGGTCCCGCTGCGTACGACTACTACGCTCGCTACCCGGCTGGGCCCCGCGCCGGAGTGGGCACTGGTGGCGCTGGGCGTGCTGGGGGTGGCAGCGGCCGTCATGCACGGTAGACGTAGCGCAGGGGACCGGTCGCAAGCTGCGCCGGCGAAGGAGGACGTCGATGGCGGATCAGCGGGGCGGGTACGTCGAGGGGGCCGGTCGAACGGCCGTGGTCATCCCGACCTACGACGAGCGAGCCAGCCTGCCAGCGGTGCTGAGCCGACTGCACCACGCGGTACCTGAGGCTCATGCCTTGATAGTGGACGACAACAGCCCGGACGGCACCGGTGTGCTGGCCGAGGAACTCGCTGACACCGACAGCCGGGTGCACGTGCTGCATCGGCCCGCCAAGGCTGGTCTGGGCGCGGCCTACGTCGCCGGCTTCCACTGGGCTCTGGAGCACGGCTATGACGTCGTGGTGGAGATGGATGCCGATGGCTCACACGCTCCGGAGGATCTTCCCCGGCTGCTGCAAGCATTGGCCAACGATCACGCTGATCGTCCGGGCACCGGTGCCGACGTCGTGCTGGGTTCCCGCTATGTGCCCGGGGGACAGGTGGTGAACTGGGCGCGTTACCGGGAATGGCTCTCCCGTGGCGGTAACTACTACGCCCGGGTGGCGCTGGGCGTGGGTATCAATGACCTCACCGGTGGATTCCGCGCCTACCGCCGTTGTGTGCTTGACGAGCTTGACCTAGGTTCTGTGGCCTCGCAGGGGTACTGCTTCCAGGT
>DASYMC010000266.1:0-3157 GCA_036009255.1 Pseudonocardiaceae bacterium | reverse complement strand
TCCGCGAGCAATTGCTAAAGGGGACGTACCGGCCGAGTCCGGTACGGCGAGTGACGATTCCGAAACCGGACGGAGGCGAGCGCGAGCTGGGCATCCCGACGGTGACGGATCGGCTGATCCAGCAAGCACTGCTGCAGGTGTCGAAGGCAGGCGGGCGTGGCTAATCGCCGCCCACGCAGCCATCACGTTGACTTGGAATATGCGTTCGACCGCCTGCTGGCAAAGAAGCTGGAGCAGGTCTATGACATCCTGGTGCCGGATCGTGTACGCCGCACAGGCGAGCAAACTGGACTGAGTGGAGAGACTGATGAAGGTTGCCGCGATCTACGCCCGGGTATCGTCCGATCAACAGAAGGAGGAGAAGACCATCGCCAGTCAGACGGCGGCATTGGTGGAATTTGCCCGAAGCGAAGGCTACAGCGTGCCGGATGAGTGGGTCTTCCAGGACGAGGGCTACAGCGGCGCAAGCTTAGTGAGGCCAGGACTGGAGCGGGTGCGCGATCTGGCGGCTGGTGGCGAGATTCAAGCGGTGTTGGCGCTCGCGCCCGATCGTCTGAGTCGCAAATATGCCTACCAGGTTCTGCTCATTGAGGAGTTGGCCCGCCATCACGTGGCGGTGATATTCATCAAGGCGCCGCATTCGGGAACGCCGGAAGATCAGTTGCTGTTGCAATTCCAAGGCATGATCGCTGAGTACGAACGTGCTCAGATCCTCGAACGCTCGCGGCGAGGAAAGCTGCACTGTGCAAGGCAAGGCGAGATCAGCGTGTTAAGTGGCGCGCCCTACGGTTACCGCTACGAACGCAAGAGCGACGAGCAGGCAGCGGGTTACACGGTGATCGACGCCGAGGCGCAGGTGGTCCGCCAGATCTACGAGTTATACACGGTGACGGGGCTGAGCATCGGTGCCGTAACGCGCCGGTTGAACGAGTTAGCGATACCCACCAAGAAGGGTGCAGCACGCTGGGAGTGGTCCACGGTCTGGGCCATCCTTCGCAATCCTGCCTATGGCGGCATGGCCTGCTTCGGGAAGACCCAGCAGGCTGTGCGAGAACGCACCAACAACCGGACATTGCGCCAGCGCGGTGGCTTACCCGCGCGCAACAGTGCCAATCACGAACTGCCGCCCGATCAATGGATTCAGATTCCGGTTCCCGCGTTGCTCGATCCGGATACTTTCGCCCTAGCGCAGGAGCGCCTGGAAAATAACGAGAAGCACGCGTCGCGTCGGACGATCGAACCCAGTATTCTTCAAGGCCTTGTGCACTGCCGCGAGTGCGGCTACGCCCTATACCGGACCTCGACACGCAGTAGCGCACGTAAGATCTCCTACTACCGCTGCCTGGGCACTGACGCCTGGCGCTACGACGGCCACGCTGAGTGTGAGCAGCGCCCCGTCCGACTGGATCTGCTGGAGCACATCGTATGGTCAGAAATTGTGCGCCTGGTGGAAGATCCCGCGCTGATCCAGACCGAATTGAACCGGCGCCTTGAGACGGCACGCAATTCGAGTCCGACCAAGCGTCGGCAGGACAGCGTCACGCAGGATCTGGCACAAGTCCAAAAGCGTATGGACCGATTGCTCACCGCGTACCAGGAGGACTTGCTTTCTCTGAAAGAGTTACGGCGGCGCATGCCTGCGATGCGACAACGTGAGCAGCGTCTGCAGGACGAACTTCGCTCGCTCAGTGCCCAGTTGGTCGACCAGGCCGCCTATCTACGGCTGGCGGAAACGCTAACGGCATTCCTGGAGCGTTTGCGCGCCATGCCCAGACCCTCGACGTTCCGGACCGTCAGCGCATCACGAGACTGCTCGTCAAGGAGGTTGTGGTGGCCGACGACAGCATCACCATTCGCCATTCGATTCCCACCGCAGCACGATCAGCCGGCGGAAGCGGTGGACCGTCCCGGCCCCTCGGATCCTCGCAAAGCCCTCATGCCGACCAAAGTTATCTTTTGCGTCCATGGCGTGCTTAGTCCCCTGCTTGCAAACCTCTACCTGCATGAACTTGACGTGGAAATGCGGCAAGCAGGGCTGGTCATGGTGCGCTACGCGGATGACGCCGTGGTGTTATGCCGTACGCGCGAGGAAGCGGAGGCTGCGCTCACCCGCCTGCGGGATTGGGTAGATGCCACGGCTTGACTCTGCATCCCGACAAGACCCACGTTGGGGATTGCCGGTTGGAGGGTCATGGGTTCGAGTTTCTGGGCTATCGGTTCGAGGCGGGACAACGGTGGGTGCGCAAGAAAAGCCTAATGGATTTGCGGGATCGAATCCGCGCCCAGACCAAGCGTAACAGGGGTGACTCGATCGAATGCATCGTAGCGTCGCTCAATCCCCTCCTGCGCGGTTGGTTCGGCTATTTCCGGCACGCCCACCGATTCACCTTCTCGACCATCGACGGCTTCGTTCGTCGCCGTCTGCGAGCGATCTTGCGCCGACAGCTTCATCGCCCGGGTCAGGGTCACTGCCTTCGCGATCACCGACGATGGCCAAATGCGTTCTTCGCTACTCTTGGGCTGTTCACGATGTCCGAGGCTCATCGGTTGGCGCGCTAATCCCGATGTGGAAACAACTGACTGGAGAGCCCGTCGCGGGAAAACCGCACACCGGGTTCGGAGGGGAGGGGACGGCGAGCGTCGTTTCCTACCCCTATCCATTGGCCGGACTGAGACCGTGTTGCTGGGGCTCTGCAACCTGCAGGACCAGACCTGCTTTCGCCGGCGACATCAATTTCGCGTCTGGAAACCCTTTTCTGCTGAACCGCCACCGGCACGGACGAATCGAAAGTGCCCATCCGGTACTCGCCCGGCAAACTGCAACGCTGCGCTTGCACAACGCAGAATTCAATAGTTCGCGATAATTTGGAACGCGCTTCGATGTAGACCACGTCAATCCTTACAACGATGAGGTCAAGCGGAGCGTTTGCGGCACGTTTGTTGATGCGCTTGATGCCTGTGCCTCCATTGCGGCCATGGGCTATTGCGCTTGCCGCGATCATTGCAGCCACAATTACTTTTACTTCACTGACAATTCAAGAGATGGATGATTACTTCACCTTTGATGCTGGCAACGTGGTGTTGCAGTCCGGCATGACCTTCCGGGGGGCGAAGCTTGCCTACCAAACTTACGGCTCGCTCAACAACGACAAATCGA